>NZ_LDUK01000001.1:0-398733 GCF_001043575.1 Bacillus sp. LK2 | reverse complement strand
TCCCTTAAGTTGATGGGTGTGGGGGCTCACCACATGCCCATCAACTTAAGAATTTTATAACACCCCCAGGATGAAAATTTCGTGTATTTTTGACAGAAAACGGCTTATTTTTTCGTTTGGGGGTATTTGCTTTTCTTAGCTTGATAGCAATGGGGTAACTTGTTTTCTTAAGTTGATGGGCATGGGGTACAGTCAGGAAAATGCGGATGTACAACGCTAGGTCCATTTTCAAGCCGATGCCCCTTTATCATCAACTATTTAAAGTTTCTTTAAACTATTACATAACATATGTTTTTTGTACCACGCTTTATTGATACATTTAACCTTCACAGGTGTTGAAGGTTTAGGCTTATCCCTTAGTGTAGCCATATCATTAGAACATCCTACAATATTTAGACAGAATGTAGCCAATAAAAACGATAATATTGATTTCTTCAAATAACCACTTCTAACTCTTTTTTAGTTAACATCTTTTCATAAAATAAGCTCCTTACTAATTTTATATTACATTAAAAGTTGGAAAATATTCTTATACTCATAAATTGTTACATTTGGAGGGGAAAAACGGAATTCTACAATATGTAAATAAAAAAGGATAATCAGCCCTCATAATGGACTAACTATCCTATAAATTATTATCTAAATTTAATGATTGGGTGACCTTTTTGGGGTTTGCATTATCTTAGTGTGATGTGTAATTGGTTGGCAGAATAGAGGGTGAGTTTGATGGGATTTGTCGATAAGTCGATATATTCCGAGTTGTGGTCGATATATTTGAAAAATCGTTGATATATTAAGTGAATCGGTCGATATCATTTTACTAGTAAATTACTTTTCTTTTATTTTCTCTTGCTGTTCGGTTAATAAAGTGCGTAAGACGTGTCCGCGGTAACTTTCTAGTTTTCGTCCTTCATGATAACGAACACCTAATTTTTTTAATTCAGCTACGTACCAGCCTTTTGTTCCGTAGTACATGAGACCACTTCCTTTTTTGCTTTTGAACAGTATATGTTTCGTCTGCGGGTAATTTTCTTTTTTTATTAAGAAAATTTATCCCGCATTAACGGGCAGTAAGACTCCCACCTCAAAATTCGGCTGTAGAGCAAGGGAGTTAGGTGGGAGATCAACTGCCCGTAAAAGCCCGATTGGTGAGGGCTGATAATCAGTGGGGGATGAACAAAACCCCCACTGATTAAAGTTTCACTTTATCAAAAATGAACATTGAATATTCAGTTTATTTGTATTATGATTAACTTATTATCGGATGACAGTGATTAGCCTCTCTGTAAGCCCGAAGTTACTTTTGTTCAATTTAATAGCGGAGCTTCTTTCCACTTGAGCTTCCTTAGCAGGAGGACGAGCCATAAGGATAGAGACAGTAAAATCCAATGTAAATGTGTACATTGTTTTTCTGGCTCTTTTTATTTTTTTTAAAGCAGGGGGAGATTTAAAGAAAGCACTATCAAGTCCAAGGGGTAATGGAATATAGTGCGTGTCCACGCTAATGGAGGGGCTGGTGAATGGTTTGGCTAAAGCGAAAAAGGAGTTACAAAAGGATTTAAAAACTAGGCATATAACAATGATTTCGATCGGCGGGGTTATCGGTGGAGGTTTGTTTGTAGGAAGTGGAACGATTATTCAAGCGTCGGGGCCAGCAGCGATTTTGTCCTATATTATCGGCGCTTTAATGGTTGTGCTCGTGATGCGGATGTTAGGAGAGATGGCAGCGGAAAATCCTGATAGCGGTTCTTTCGCGACTTATGCGAATAAAGCAATTGGACCGTGGGCAGGGTATACGATCGGTTGGTTATATTGGTTTAATTGGGTCATTATTATCGCAATTGAAGCAGTGCTTTTAGGTGTGATGATTAACAATTGGTTTCCTTCGGTTCCAGCATGGATTGCGAGTTTATGTATGATTCTTTTAATGACAATGACGAATGTATATTCAGTAAAATTGTACGGAGAGTTTGAATATTGGTTAGCGTTTATTAAAGTTGTAGCGATTGTTGCGTTTTTAATTTTAGGAGTTTCGATGTTTTTTGGACTTGTTCCAGGAGTGGAGAGACCGAGTCTTGCTATTATTACGGAAAATGGAGGCTTCTTTCCAAATGGGATTGTCCCTGTATTACTGAGCGTAGTGTTTATTTCTTTCTCGTTATCAGGGAGTGAAGTGGCCGCTATTGCAGCCGGGGAATCTGAGAATCCAGAGAAAAATGTTATACGAGCTATTAATAGTGTAGTATGGCGCCTTATGCTTTTCTTTGTCGGGTCGGTAACGATTTTAGTTATGTTTATTCCGTGGACGGATAAGGAGTTATTAAAACTTCCGTATGCAAGTTTATTCAATATGGCAGGAATACCTGCAGCCGCAGAAATTATGAATGGTGTTGTATTTCTATCGTTACTTTCCGTTATGAACTCAGGTATATATACGAGTTCACGTATGCTATTTTCACTTGCTAAAAAAGGTGATGCTCCGGCTAGTTTCTCACGGTTAAATAGTAGAGGGACACCGGTTATAGCGATATTTGCAAGTATCGTATTTGCATTTATTTGCGCGATGTTGAAATTTATATCTCCAGATAAACTGTTTGCGTTTTTAGCGAATAGTTCAGGTGGTGTAACGATGCTTATGTATATGTTCGTTGCAGTTTCACATATTCGGTTAAGACGAGAAAGGGAAAGAGAAGGGGCTGGAAAGCTAAAAGTGAAAATGTGGTTATTCCCTTATCTCACATATGCAACGCTTTTGATGATTATTACGATATTTGCTTCACAAGCGTTTATAGAAGATATGCGTATGCAATTTTACATGACATTACTAGCTACTACCCTAGTAATAATAAGTTATTTTCTAAGAGTTAGAAAGTTAGATAAGCAAAAGTTGAATGATTTTACGATTATACAAGATGCGGAAGTTAGTTTAGAGAAAGAATAAGAAAAGGGGTATGTTCCATGTTGAAAGAGAAGAAAGATATTACAACTACAAAATCTAGCATATTACATGAAAGAAGAAAAAATGCAGTGCCAGAAGGGCCTTACAATATTACAGAGCTGTATGTGCAATCAGCAAAAGGCGCAATTATTACAGATGTAGATGGCAATGAACTAATCGACTTTGCGGGCGGAATTGGTATGCAAAACGTTGGGCATTGTCATCCGAAAGTAGTGAAGGCGATTCAAGATCAAGTGGAATCTTCTATTCATAGTTGTTTTCACGTAGCGCCGTATGAAAGTTATATTGCATTAGCTGAAAGACTGAATGAATTAACGCCAGGAGATTTTAAGAAAAAAACGATGTTCGCTAATAGCGGAGCTGAAGCAGTAGAAAATGCGGTGAAGATTGCTAGAAAAGCAACTGGAAGAAGCGCTATCGTTTCGTTTGAGCGCGCTTATCATGGGCGCACACTTATGACGATGTCACTTACAAGTAAAGTGAAACCGTACAAGCACGGATTTGGACCGTTCGCACCAGAAGTATACAAATTGCCATATCCGTATTATTACCGTGCTGACGAAGGACTGACGCAAGAAGAAGTAGACGCGCAAATTTTAGCGTACTTTGAACGTTTTATGTTAGAGGAAGTGGCAAGTGATAATATTGCTGCGATTATTTTGGAACCGCTTCAAGGAGAAGGTGGATTTATCGTTCCGACGACTACGTTCATGCGAGGCGTCCGAAATATTTGCGATAAATATGGAATTGTTATGATTGCGGATGAAATTCAAACAGGTTTCGCTCGTACGGGTAGCTTATTTGCAATGGATCATTTCGGTGTAGCTCCTGATTTAATGACATTTTCAAAATCAATCGCTGCCGGCATGCCGCTGAGCGCAATAACAGGAAGAGCGGAATTGATGGATGCATCTGGCCCAGGTCAACTTGGTGGTACTTTTTCAGGAAGTCCAGTCGCTTGCGCCGCTGCATTAGCTGTTTTAGATGTAATAGAAGAAGAGAATTTAGTAAAGCGTGCGATAGAAATTGGTGAACGTATGATGGAAGTATTTAATAGTTGGAAAGATAAATATGAAGTAGTTGGTGATGTTAGAGGGATTGGCGCTATGACAGCAATTGAGCTTGTGAAGGATAAAGAAACGAAAGAGCCAGCAACGGAAGAGGTTAAAGCGATTATGAAGGAAACGCATAGTAAAGGAGTCATTACAATAAGCGCTGGTATTTATAGTAATGTACTTCGCTTCTTGCCGCCCCTTGTTATAACAGATGAACAACTTGAAGAAGGGCTTACTATTATTGAAGCTGCTATTGCGAAACTATCAAAATAAAAAAATGGTGGGGGCAGGGGAATGAGGTTTTTCAATTATATAAACGGTGAGTGGAAAGAACCTTCCACGAATGCATACGTTAAAAATTATAATCCGCATAACGGGGAAGTGCTAGGTGAATTCCCGTTTAGTTCAGTAGAAGATACACGAGTAGCCATCGCATCAGCGAAAGAAGCTTTTCAAAAATGGCAACGGTTATCGTTTCAAGAAAGAGCAAGTTATTTATGGAAAGCGGCAGCTATTTTGAAAGAAAAGGTAAATGAAATTGGGCAAGATGTAACGAACGAAGAGGGAAAGACGATTGCTGAAGGAATAGGAGAGACGAAGCGTGCTATTAGCATTCTTGAATATTATGCAGGGGAAGCAAATCAGCCGATAGGTGAGCTCATTCCGTCTGCTAATGAAAGTACAATGCTTTACAGTAAACGAGTGGCAGTAGGGCCAGTTGGATTAATTACGCCGTGGAACTTTCCAATTGCGATTCCAGCGTGGAAAATGGCGCCGGCACTTATTTACGGAAATACGATTGTCATTAAGCCGGCTGAAGTTACGCCAAAATCAGTGTACCATCTTGTAAATGCTTTTCATGAGGCAGGTATTCCAGCAGGCGTTATAAACTGTGTATTCGGCAAAGGGTCTGAAGTTGGAGCAGAATTAACGGGAAATCCGGATATACAAGCGGTATCCTTTACTGGTTCTAATCACGTTGGAAACATCATTCAAAAAGCAGCCGTTGAAACTCGGAAAAAAGTACAATTAGAAATGGGCGGGAAAAATCCGTTAGTTGTATTAAAGGATGCCGATATTGAAAAGGCGGTAAATATTGCGATAAAGGGTGCATTTATGTCAACAGGGCAAAAGTGTACCGCAACAAGTAGAGTAATCGTAGAAGAGGAAATTTATGAAGCGTTTCGCGATCAACTTTTGCGGAGCACCGAGGCTCTTACAGTTGGGAATCCGCTAGAACCAGATACATTTATGGGCCCATGCGTTTCAAAGGGACAGCAGCAATCTGTTTTATCGATGATTGAAGTAGGAAAACACGAGGCTTCTTTACTTTATGGAGGCAGCGTGCCGAAAGAAGCAGAATTGCAGCGAGGGTGTTATGTTTTACCGACCATTTTTGAAAATGTAGATCAAGATGCACGCATTGCAAAAGAAGAGATTTTCGGGCCTGTAATATGTTTATTTAAAGTGAAAAGTTATGAGGAAGCCGTTTCTTTAGCGAATGATACAGAATATGGGCTAAGCGCATCTATTTGTACAAATAATTTAAGTTTGTCGCAAAGGTTTATTGATGATATGGAAGTTGGAATGGTTCATGTGAATTCAGAAACTGCAGGAGCAGAACCACAAGTTCCGTTTGGCGGAATGAAAAACTCTAGTGCTGGACCGCGTGAACAAGGAAAAGCGGCTAAAGAATTTTATACGAGAATAAAGACAGTATACGTAGATCAAGTATAAGCGATAAAGTGAAACTAATAATCAGAGGGGGTTTTGTCTATCCCCCTCTGACTATTAGTTGAACCAATCAGGCTTTTACGGGCAGTGGATCTCCCACCTAACTCCCTCGCATTCGCCGAATTTTGAGGTGGGAGTCTTACTGCCCGTTAATTCGGGATAAAAAACATAGTAACGGAGGATGAAATATGCGTAAAGGGACTTTTTTTATGGCGGGACATTCGAGACTTCCGAAAGGGATGGCTGTTCGCAGTTTGTATGAAACATTAACAATTACAATTGAGGCAGATCATAAATACCATGTCATTATTGAAGCGTCATGTACGCTTGCGACAGAGCACGGTAGAGACTTCGTCGCTCAAATTTTGAGAGGACATAGTTTGCGAGATGGTATTGAAGAAATCGTTCAAGATATTACAGATCATTATCAAGGAAAAGCGCAAAATGCTATTGTTAGTGCGGTAAAAGATTTGCATCGCCAATATGTAGGTTATTTAAATGATGAACAGCCTCAAGGTGAGTACGAGGAAACAACTCCATAATAACTGTCTAGTTTATCGCATTTATGTCCATAAACAAGAGCCAGTTGTATTTCCTTTTAAGGAATACGACTGGCTTTTTATATTGAGGAGGAAAGGAACATGAAAAAAATAAGTGAAGTTCAAGTTGTAAAACAAGGGGAGAAAAAAAGAGGATGTGCGGAAAGTAAAGGGATTTGTAAAATGTGTAAAGTTTGTAGGGGTATCGCCACACATCCATCAAGCTAAAATTTCGTTCTGGGGTAATTCCGAATTCTTAAGTTGATGGGCATGGGGTAGCACTCAAGGTAGACAAAGAAATGAAGGAAACTGTTATAGAAATTTCTACATTTCTTTGGTAACGTATCGCTCCTTTCTTACAAAAACCTTAACTTTATTACATTAAAAAGGTTCTTTATGAAAACATGTAGAATTAGCACATATCGCAGTATTTTATAATTGAAGAGGTGATTATGTTGAAGTATTTAACAAAATCAAAAAACTCATCAACAGGTCTGAGAGGGTATTTGGAATCCTATCCGTTAACTTCATTTTTTGTAATGGCATATTTATTCTCGTGGGTTGTATTAATTCCATTTATCTTATCCCAATGGGGTATTTTTCCTAAAACAAAAGCGTTTGATATTTTCTTTGTTGCCAATGCATTTGTAGGCCCTATGTTAGCAGCGTATATCATGTTTCGAACTCTTGAAGGCAAAGAGTCATGGAAAAAAGTTAGAAAAAGCATCATATCTATTAAAGTCGGTTTGAAGTGGTACTTGTTTACTCTCATCGTTATCCCTGCTGCAATGTTTCTGGGGATGATAATTTTAAATGGAGGGATACCTACCCTCGATGGCCTTACTTCTAAATTTTATGTGACCTATCTCATCTCTTTTGTAGCTATTTTCTTTCTCGGTGGACCGTTACCTGAGGAAATTGGATGGCGTGGTTTTGCGCTACCAAGATTACAATCGAAGTTTGGGCCATTGAAAGCATCATTACTACTTAACGTTTTGTGGGCTTTTTGGCATCTTCCACATTTCTTAACTGCTGCACAAAGAGGTGGACCAGGTTCTGATCTTTCTCTCCTATATTTTCATTTGCCGATTTTTATTTTGCTGTGTTTGCCGATCTCAATCATTCTCACTTGGGTCTATAACTGTCATCACGGTAACTTATTTATTGTCATGCTAGTTCATGCGAGTGTAAATACGTTTAGCTTGGTGCAAACTCATTCCACCAACCCTGTTTTAAAGAATTCGGATTTATTTGTAGTGATAGGATTGGGAATTGTTGCTTTGCTTATTCTTATTTTCACACGAGGCAACCTTGGATATAAACAAACTTCTAATGAAGTAGAGTTCAGTAACAATGAAAATATAAGTAAATAGAAACGAAAATCATAAAATAGGTTGATGGCAATAGGGTACCGCCACATCGCTATCAAGTTAAGAAATCCATTTTTTCCCCAAAGTGAAAAAAATGAACTAAATTTCTATGGACAACTATGAAAAGATGAAATTTTCGTTTTGGGGATACTTCAAAATCTTAAGTTGATGGATGTTTGTCTGTACCCCAAAAAGCCGTGAACCAGTGTAGAGAAAATAAGAAAAAATAAATTGACAGTTAGAATATTTTGAATTATTATTTAATTAATAAGATCCATACGAGAAATTAGCCTTCTCTATATCCGATCTTGCTTTCCTGTTTTACACATATTTTCATATAAACTGTCTATTATTATTGTACTTTAAGAGATTAAAGAACACTCGTAATTATTAGCCAGTTGTACGTTTTCACGGTTTTATGTCGTGGATGCGTATGACTGGCTTTTTCGATGTTAGGGCAGTAAGACCGTATCTCGGCATAAGAAGATAAGGATAACTGTCTGTAAAAAGCGTCAATAAGTTCTTCATATTTAAATTTAGGAGGAATTGAAATGTCGATTATTACAGAACAAAGTACGAAGATGAAATTTGCAAAGAAATATGAGGGATATGAGATTGTTCCTCATCCAGGGCATAAACGTTTATATCATATTTTATTAAATCAGCAATTGCTTAAACAGTTTTTTGAAGAGGTAAAAGAGCATTCAGAGCAATCATTACAATACATTCCGTATTCTCGATTTAATCTTGCGGATGGAATGAGAAAGATTTTTGGGCAATCATTTATGGATAACATCCGCGGCATTATTCATGATCGTGAAACAGGCGGATTTACAATTGGGGTGCAAGGTGAAACATCAGATCCAGCAGACTATGTGAAATTTGCAACGGCATTAACACATTTAATCGGGACGCCGAATTTTGATGCGATGACAGGAACGTACTATGCGAGATTTAATGTGAAAGATACGGATAGTAGTGATTCTTATCTTCGCCAAGCGTACCGTTTATTCACACTTCATACAGACGGTACATTTGTTGATGAACCGACAGATTGGCTTCTTATGATGAAAATTGAAGAGCAAAATGCAGTAGGGGGAGAATCTCGTTTACTACATTTAGACGATTGGGAAGATCTGCAGAAGTTTAGAGATCATTCGCTCGCATCTGTTAAGGTTACGTATAAAGCACCACCGAGTAAAAATTCGCAAGAAATCGTCTATCGTGAAACATTTTTTGATGTAAATAACGCACCTTGTATTTGCTTTATTGATCAGTTCGCTTATCCGGATAATATTGAACAAGCAAACTATCTGAAAGATTTATCGTATTCTGTTGAAAACTCACCAGCAACGCATGCATTAAAATTACCAGTTGGTGATTTAGTTCTTTTAAATAACTTATTTTGGATGCACGGAAGAGCTGCATTTGAGAAAAATAAAGATTTATATAGAGAACTAATGCGTCAGCGAGGTTGTTTTTCTAAATAAGTTTGTATGGCGGGTCTTAAAAAAGGCCTGCCTTTCATCATATTAAGGGGGAAGTAGGATGTATGACTTTATAATTATTGGCGGAGGAATTGTTGGACTATCAACTGGAATGGCTTTAACGAAAAAATTCCCTCGTGCGAAAATCGCGATCATTGAAAAAGAAAAGGAACTTGCACATCATCAAACTGGACATAATAGCGGAGTAATTCATTCTGGAATTTATTATAAACCAGGGAGCTATAAAGCAAAGTTTGCCAAAGAAGGAAATGCAGCTATGGTTCAATTTTGTAAAGAAAATGACATCGCTTATGACATGTGCGGGAAAGTAATTGTCGCTACAGAAAGAGAAGAACTTCCTCTTTTACATAACTTATATGAGAGAGGCTTACAAAACGATTTACAGATTTCTAAAATTAGTCAGGAAGAATTAGCCGAAGTTGAGCCTCATGTAAAAGGACTTGGCGCAATTCGTGTTCCTTCTTGCGGGATTGCTGATTATAAAGGAGTAAGTTATGCATTTGCACGTTTGATTCAGGAAAGCGGCGGGGAAGTACATTTAGGAACAGCGGCAGAGCGGATTGTTGAGAAAAAAGATGTCGTAACAATTGAGACGAATAAAGGCGTATTCAAAACAAAATTTCTTATTAACTGCGCTGGATTACATAGTGATCGTATTGCGAAAAAGACAGGAATATTAACGGATATGAAAATTGTTCCGTTTCGTGGTGAATATTACGAACTTGTCCCAGAAAAACGCCATCTTGTACAACATTTAATCTATCCAGTTCCAAATCCAGAATTTCCGTTTTTAGGTGTTCATTTTACAAGAATGATAAACGGAGACGTACATGCAGGACCAAATGCAGTATTAAGCTTCAAACGCGAAGGCTATACGAAAACAGACTTCAACATAAAAGACTTCATGGAAACAATGACATACACAGGATTTTGGAAAATGGCGATGCCAAATATGAAAGAAGGCATAAAAGAGATGGTACGTTCATTTAGTAAACAATCATTCTTAAAAAGCTTACAGCGCTTAATACCAGAACTTACAGAGAAAGATATCGTACCAACACATGCAGGTGTAAGGGCGCAAGCTATTTTATCAAACGGAAATATGGTTGATGACTTCTGCATTATCCCTGGCATAAATTCTTTACATATTTGCAATGCGCCATCTCCGGCGGCAACGGCTAGTATAAAAATTGGTGAGGAGATTGCTAAGCAAGTGCCGGATGTGGTGGCGGTGAGGGTTTAATGGGTCCCCCGAGGTTTCGGGGGATTTTTTTGGTTGGGGTTTGGTGAGTGTGTGGGTGATTGGAGGTTAATAATATCCCACTGTCTACTGTATAAAAAAGTAGACAGTGGGATATAAAATTCTTTACATTTTTCAGAAAAAGTGTAAAGAAATTAACGATCTGTACTTTGGCATAGTACTTGCAATGAAAATAGTATCAACATATAGGGGAGAGATAGAAATGAAGATTAGTAAAATATACACAACAATCGATGCGCATGTAGCTGGAGAACCACTTCGAATCATTACGGGCGGGGTGCCAGAGATAAAGGGAGAAACGCAACTTGAAAGACGCGCATACTGTATGGAACATTTGGATCATCTTCGCGAAGTTCTGATGTATGAACCGAGAGGACATCACGGAATGTACGGTTGTATTATTACTCCGCCTGCAAGTCCTCATGCTGATTTTGGCGTGTTATTTATGCACAATGAAGGCTGGAGTACGATGTGTGGACACGGCATTATCGCTGTCATTACAGTTGGAATTGAAACTGGAATGTTTGAAGTGACAGGCGAAAAACAAAAATTCATTATTGATAGCCCTGCTGGGGAAGTTATTGCGTATGCAAAGTATAACGGGAATGAAGTAGAGTCGGTATCGTTCGAAAACGTTCCTTCATTTGTATACAAAAAAGATGTTCCTATCAAAATAGATAACTATGAATTTCAAGTAGATATTGCGTTTGGCGGAGCATTTTACGCAGTTGTAGATAGTAAAGAATTTGGTTTGAAAGTCGATTTCAAAGATTTATCTGCTATTCAAACGTGGGGCGGAAAAATTAAACATTATATTGAAAGTCAAATGGAAGTAAGACATCCACTTGAAGAAGATTTAAAAGGAATATACGGCGTTATTTTCTCAGATGAACCGAAAGGAAAAGATGCCACTTTACGAAATGTAACGATCTTCGCTGACGGGCAAGTAGACCGTTCTCCTTGCGGCACAGGAACTTCCGCAAGAATCGCGACCCTTTTTGAAAAAGATGCCTTACAAAAGGGAGAAACATTCATCCACGAATGCATCACTGACGGCCAATTTGAGGGAGAAGTATTATCCGTAACAGCGGTCGATAAATATGAAGCAGTCGTTCCGAAAGTGACGGGGCAAGCATTTATTACAGGATTTCATCAGTTTGTTGTAGATCCGAGAGATGTTTTGAAGCGGGGGTTTTTGTTAGGATAAAAGGAGGAGGTGAACAAATATGCTAGTTATAAGCGCGAACGAACAAAGAAACTTAGTAAATATGAACGAAGTTATTGAATATGCGGCGCTTGCTTTAAAAGAGTTTTCTGCAGAAAGAACGATTACACCAATTCGCGCCTCATTACCATTTGCGAACGAGCAAAATACCGCATTAATTATGCCTTCAGTAGCGGAAGGACTTGAGGCACTCGGTTTAAAAGTAGTAACGGTAGCTCCTCATAATAAAAAGATAGGAAAGAAAACGATAAACGGGATCGTTATGCTATCAGACTTTCAAACGGGAGAACCGCTCGCACTTTTAGAAGGATCATACTTAACGATGATCCGAACAGGCGCCTTATCAGGAGTAGCGACAAAACATTTAGCTCGTCATAACGCAAAAAACTTATGCATCATCGGAACAGGTGAACAGGCGAAAGGTATTGCTGAAGCTGTACTTGCTGTTAGGGATATTGAAAAAATCATCCTATACAACCGAACGGAAGAAAAAGCCTATGCATTCGCACAATATATACAAGAGACATTCAACAAACCGGCTTACGTTTACACAAATCCAGATGAAGCAATAAGCGAAGCAGACATCATCGTCACAACAACGAACGCATCCACACCAGTCTTCTCAGAACAACTACAAAAAGGCGTCCACATAAACGCCGTCGGCTCATTCAGACCGAGCATGCAAGAACTACCATCTCACGCCATCGCTACCGCAAATAAAGTAATAGTCGAATCAAAAGAAGCAGCGCTAGAAGAAACAGGCGATCTCCAAGTTCCGATAAAAGAAGGTCTATTCAAGGAAACCGGCATTCACGCCGAACTTGGTCAAATTATAAGTGGAGAAAAACCTGGTAGGGAGAACGATGAAGAGATTACTGTTTTCAAATCAGTTGGTTTAGCAGTAGTAGATATTATAGTTGCGAAGTATTTGTATGAAAAAGCGGTGGAGCGTGGAGTGGGGAATAGGATTGAGTTTTGAGGCTGCCTTTTGGTGGTCTTTTTTTGTTGATAAGGGAGAAGCTATGTGTTTTCAAGAGTAGGTTTGAAAGAAATTCGTAATGTTTAAAAATAAAAGGTACTCACATATTAGTCATGTCTAATATGCGAGTACCTTTTATTTTTATGTGGAGTCAATTCCGGCTGTTATAACGTGAATAATGCAAGGTTAGAAACAAAGCTAACTTAAGCACATTCCAGAATGACTCGATTGACCAAACTTAAATCCTGCTTCATCTTGTACAAAAAAAGGGCAGCTGGGTGCCCTTTTCTATTTAGCTGTCATGGCACCGTCTACAACCACAGCACTACCAGTCATTGCTGATGATTCATCTGAGGCAATGAATAAAGCTACATTCGCAATTTCGTCTGTATGAATGACACGACCAATTGGTTGGAAGTCATCAATGCTATTTAGTACATTTTCAATACCACCCATTAGATTTGCATGCGCATCGTTAATGGTAGTATTCACCCAACCTGGACAAATGCAATTGGCACGAATATTTTCCTTAGCATAATCCAACGCTATAGCCTTGGTAAGCATTAATATAGCTCCTTTGGAAGCCACATATGCAGATAACATAGGCTCTGCAACTAAGCTGTTTACAGATCCTAAATTAATGATAGATCCCCCACCACTTTTTCTCAGTTCAGGGATACCGAACTTGGTCGTAAGATACATGGATTTCACATTTACATCCATCGTTCGGTCCCACACCTCTTCCGTGATATTCTCAATTTTCCCAGGAACATTTATCCCCGCATTATTACAAATAACATGTAAAGCGCCAAAATGTTCTACAGTATAATTGATTAAATTTTGAACTTGATTGGAATCTGAAACATCTATACGGAAAAATTCAGCATCGCCACCAGCATTTTGTATTTCCTCTACCACCTCCGCTCCTTGGTCGATGATATCACTCACCACGACTTTCGCTCCTTCTTTAGCGAATCGTTTTGCAATGGCTGCGCCAATTCCTCTTCCAGCTCCTGTTACAATCGCAACTTTCCCTAACAATCTCATACGCCAACCCTCCATTAAATTATATTACTCTCGGAATGCAGGTGGTTTTATTTTATAACCGCCTGATTTAACTGCTCCTACCGTAATTCCGAGAACCAACCAGCAAGCACCAAAAATAAACGTCTTTAAGGTAAATCCTGACCAAACAAAAGTAACAATGCCAAAACCAATTAAAGGCATAACCAAATAATATATATAAGATTTCAAACCACGATTTCTCTTTTTAAAGAAAAAGTACCAACAAACACATAAATTTAAAATCATAAATGAAGTAACGGCCCCAAAGTTAACAAACATTAAGATTGTTTCTGTTGGTAACGTGAGAACAGTAACGGCACATATAATGGCAGACAAATAAGTTGAATTTACTGGAGATTGATATTTTGGATGAATCTTCTTAAACACATTCGAAAATGGTAGAAGATTGTCACGACTCATAGAAAAGAGAATTCTAGAGGTCGCTGCCATACAGTTTAAATTTACAGCTCCGGCTATAGCAACTACGTTAATAAGGATTATTACTACGTAAAAGGCTGTACCACCAGCTTCTTTCAAAATATTAAAGTACCCTAAATCTGGATCAAGGGTGGCATAGTTTGGATGAATCAAATGTGCGATATATGCTTGAGCCACAAAGAAAAAGCCGATAAATACAATAGAAAGAACCGTTGCCTTTCCAACAGTTTTTCTTGGTTCTGTCGCCTCTTCCGACAGTGTACTAATCCCATCAAAACCTAAGAAACCAAGGACGGCGATAGTAGTTGAAGTAGCAATCAATCCAAAATTGAAATGTTCAGATTGGAAGAATGGATCAAGGGTAAATCCACCAGTGCCGTGACCTCCAACAAACACATAGTTAATACCAACAATCAATACGGCTGCAATGACGACGACTTGTACATAAAACATAATCATGTTCATTCGAGAAGTAACTGTGATTCCTCGGATATTAATATACGTATTAATAGCAATAAACAGCAACGCCCATACTGAGGAAGGGACAGTAGGAAAGATCCCGGTCATCCAGTTTCCAGTCATCGAATACAATAATGCAGGCAGTAGAACATAGTCAGCCAGGATAATCCAACCTGCTACGAATCCAACATGTGGATTTACTGCACGTTGGATGTACGAATATACAGATCCAGATATAGGGAATTCCTTTGCCATATGGCTATAGCTATAGGCAGTAAACAACATGGCAATTACCCCTACGATATATACCAAACATGACATACCAAAACTTTGCTGGGCTACCATTCCATACACTTGCATCGGCGCCAATGGAGCCATAAAGACCATGCCATAAATGGTTAGCTCTTTTAAACCAAGGCTTCGCTTTAATTCTTGTTTGTATCCAAATTGACTTATTTCAGTTTCAATCTGAGACATTGAATCACCCCTTTTTTAACATATTTAAGCGTATTATAAAGAAAATTCTGAATATTTTCAATAATGTTTTTTAAAACCATTATCTAAAATATTACTGGTGGAATTAGTGCAAAATTAGACCTGTTTGTTGATGGAATTGTAGAGAAATATCCGTAAGAAATTGTTGGATATTATTGGGATGAAGGCTGTGTTCTTATACCAGAAGGAAATCGTAAACGTTATAAAGAAGCTATAAAGCATTTTAAAAAAGTAAAAGATATTCTTGAAAATAAATTACAAGACCAAGAGGCGTGGGAATTTAACTTAACAGCCTTGAAAGGGCATCATAAAAATAAAAAAGCATTTTTAGATGAGCTGAAAGTTTTTGAGTAAAAAAGATAGTTTAGATTTGAAGACCGCCTTTTAGCGGTCTTTTTTATTGTGAGATAGAAGAGAGGGCGATCCATATATTTTTGCACATGAAAGTGCATTGAGATTGTGGTGTTCTTTTTGTTTATAATTCGCGTACATATATCTAATGTAATGTGTAGTGTTTGCAAAGAAAAGAGGTGTAAATTGTACCTCTTTTTTTTATTGGATAGATAAGGGATGATTTGCTTTTTTACTTTCGATAGTAATTGGTTATGTAAATCTCACATGCACGGAATATACAAAAGGAATTTATCTTTTGAATGAGAATATAATAACTTATAAAAAAAGGAATGATATGAATACCTTATCAATATTTATCCATTTTAAGTATAAAGGAGAGTAAATAATGAACGAAGGTAATATTCCACTTAAAGAACAAAACCAAGCAGATTTTACAGGAGATCAAAAATATAAAGAAAAAGTGCCTTGGAAATTAGGAAAACATCTCAACCATAATCATGTAGAAAAGTTAAATAGTTTAATAACAGATCACCATCAACTTATGTTTCATTTATTAAATAACAAGGTAACTTAAACAAAGCATGATGGAAATGTATGATTTAGGGTATATTCATAAACCGTTGTTTATACGAGTTTTCTTTATATGAAAATGTAAGATAATTAAAATGTAGTTTTCAATAATCGCATAGTCAGAAGAGACAAGATAACATATAATGAGAAAGGATTTTAAAAAAAGTGAGGTGGAACTGTTTTATGAGTAATCCGAGTATAGGAGAGTCGGATATAGAATCGACATCAGAGGCAGTCATACAACTGAATATTCGAAGCGGATTACCGTATAGAAATAGTTACCGCTTCATGTGAATTTTGGAAAGATGGCTTCCTCTATAAGTGAGGAGGTTTGTACAATGGTACAAAAAATCTGGAATCAAATTAAAGGATCAAAAAAAGAAGCTACGAAAATCCAAGGCTTTGATATTGACTTAAACCAAGAAAGCTTAACACGTATTGACCGACTTGTAGATCGTTACGAGTCAGAAATCCTTCATCAACTTGATAGTGCATATATACAACGAACAAAGTGGGCAGATCGACTAGCTGATAAAATTGCCCAATTTGGAGGTAGCTGGCGATTCATCACCTGGTTTGCATTGTTTCTTGGTGTCTGGATTATTTGGAATAGCCTGTCTATCACAAAAGGAGCACATTTTGATGCTCCGCCATTCATTTTATTGAACTTATGTTTATCTTTTATAGCAGCGTTTCAGGCTCCTGTTATTATGATGAGTCAGAACCGTCAAGCGGCGCGTGACAAGCACGAATCTGTCATTGATTTTGCGATTAATTATAAAGCAGAGCAAGAGATTGATGATATGCAAAGTCATCTTCACCGTATAGAAGGTGATTTAAAGGAAATTAAGGATTTATTGAAACAATTAAAGATTGACTAAATATAGTACCTTTAAAAATCAAAAAAGCTAATCGTCTATCTAAAAAATATAAATAGACGATTAGCTTTTTTTATATTATTTGTTTGTATAAATTTTTTAAAAAAACTCTTGATAACGAATTTTATATTAACAGGCAGCCTTTTTGATAGGCTAAAATAATCATTTGTTCTATTTGTTTTCCAAGTGATAAATGCTTGCCTAATCTGAACTAATGAAGCCTGTAAAGGGAGTTATTAAGAAGTTTTATAGTTGAATTGAAATGTAGGGTGAATTTGAAATTTTTTTAAAAACGATTGACCCCTATTTTTAGAAGGCGTATGATTGTGGATAGAAATTGAATATGTCTCTGTTAGGTGAGGCTCCTGTATAGAGAGACGCTACTGCCCAAAAATGTCGAGAGACGCCAATGGGTCAACAGGAAAGGTCGGAATGAAGGTCTTTTTTAACGTAGCTGGTTTGAACCTATGCTATACAGTGCTAAAGCTCAACGAGGGAGAGGTACGATTATGTCTGATAAAGGCTGCTTAAAATTAAGTAGTTTTATTAGTGCGTGTTTAATGATGTATTGAAACCTTTACTCGTTGATGAGTAAAGGTTTTTTTATTGCAAGGATGCACCTTTCTCCTACATCTTACATAGTATATTCAAGAAAATTGATTCGGAAAAGGAGGTGGGGAACGATGTCACTTGGTGACCCAAGCCCGATACACATATGCTTTACATTTATATTTCATCATGTAGGTAGGAAACGACTTGTTCCTCCCTCTCTAAAAAGTAGATAGTCGAGAAACAACGAATTTCCTCCTGCGTGTATAAAGGAGGAAACTACCGATGTTACGTGTAAAAAAACAAATTGAAGATGTCAAAATGGACATGCATCAAACAAATAAAGGTACATCAAAACGAAACAAACAAACTTCTTATAATCAAGAAGTGATGAAGCAAAACAATGAAATATTAGTGGAAGTTGCTACAAGGGATGTTGAATCAGCATTAGCTTTTTTAGAAACAACTCCAAACGGAATTTCTGAAAAAGAAGCGGAAAGACGCATTGATACGCACGGAAGAAATGAAGTGGCACATGAAAAGCCACCAGCATGGTATCTTCAATTACTTCTTTCGTTTAAAAATCCATTTATTTTCGTATTATTGGCTTTAGGAGTCCTATCCTTCTTCACTGATGATATGAAAGGAACAATTGTTGTAACTGTAATGGTTGTTTTAAGTGCTTTCATCCGTTTTTTACAAGAATTCCGATCTCAACAAGCAGCAGAAAAATTAAAAGCAATGGTTCGTACGACGGCTACTGTTTTGAGAACAAAAGAATTCACAAACAACATGGATAAAAAAGTTGATATAAATAACAACCAAACACTGGAGCTTCCTATTGAAGATCTTGTACCTGGTGACATTATCAAACTTTCCGCTGGTGATATTGTTCCAGCAGATGTTCGCATTCTTTCTGCTAAAGATCTATTTGTAAACCAAGGTGCTCTAACTGGGGAAGCTTTGCCTGTTGAAAAATACGAAAATTACCATCATTCAAACATTAAGAAATTTCATAGTTGGTTATAACATCTTCTTTTCTGGATATGTAAATCTGATTGATTTAACGTAAATTTATCAGAAAGAAGGTGAGAAATATGCACTTTGAACATGCACTTTTATTGCATATTTGTATCATTAACGGCGAAACGAAGCTTCCCTTATCAAAGGAAGAACTCTTTACTTACCTCTATCAAAAAGGTCAAATAAAGAGAGAACATTTTGATTATGCATGTGAATTATACGAGAAATATAAACGTTTTTCATCTGAGCTAAAGCGAAAAGTAGCCCAAAATATAAAAGAGTTTGAAGCAAATGAATATTGGATTCAGACCCGAGACGAACCACAAGAAGACAAAATAAAGCGTTTTTTCATTAACGCAAAAAGATATGAAGAAGTAATGAATGAAATATTTGAAGAAACACCCCATGTTCCTAACAATATATCTCTATTCTTGTTAGAAATAAAATCATGGTTACAACAAAAAAATAAATAATAATCATACTTGTTACTAAGTTCATATGGGATAAAAGGAGAAGGATTACAAAAGTAAGCAGCAAGATTTAATTCACGTATTTCAAACGTTAATTCAAAAAATTAATATCCATCAAAATGGGACGGTAGATATTATATATACTTTTGAAAGTCCATTATAAGGAGGGGGGATATAAACTCCTTCTTATTTTTGTTATGGATAACATTGGACAAGTAGTTATATATTCTTTTTCTTTGCATAGTCTTAATTGACATGAGAACGAAAGGGGATACTATAAATGTTTATTTTAAATGATATTAATATTGAAGATGATGAAATTCTAGAGTCTCATCCCATATGTCTTCAAAACAGGTGTAGCAAAGAAATTTCTTGTATGGGAATGTTAGTAAAAAGAAGATTAGAAGCCCAACAAATACGATTTGGAGATGTATATTATTATCAATTTGTATATTTTTATGGGAAAAGTCCTGTGGATTTTTTGAAAAGTGATTATGAAGATTTACAGCGGCAAGCATCTTTTGACATGGATCTTGAGATGATTGCAGATTTTCGTTATGCATTTAGTGAATATAGTTCATCACCAGGGTTAAGTTCTTCAATTAAAAATAAATATGTCTTATCTAATGATCTAGGAAACGCAATTATGCAGGTTAATCGAAATTATTGAATTTGACATAGAACTTGTCCGATTTTTCGTAAGTGGTACAAATGCAAAAGCATCACCATAACTACTAGTAGCCAAATGGGAAAGGCTTTTATCTGAAACTGAACTTCCTATATTTCTATCTCCTCAAAAAAGATTTATAGTTATATTATAAATCTTCTTAAGGAGAGAATATATTGAATAAGAAAAAGAGGATGAATATTGCTGTTTTTACAATCTTATTATTAATAATAGGATATACATCTTACACAATGTACAGCAAAAATATTACTCAAGATAAAGCTTCAAAAGTAGCAATATATCACATGAAGGATAAAGAAAATATAGATCTTGTAGTTACTAAAGTTGAGATTTTACATGGAGTACGTGAGGGTTTTATTGATGTAGAAGGTTATTCTAAAAATGATAAGAAAAAGAAAATCCATGTTACAATAAACAAAACTCAAAACTATTTAGTCTCCGGTTAGGGATTTAAGGATCAAAGGTAAACCATTAGATTACTCAAATAGTAAAGTAATTCAAGTCAAAAAAAGGCACCTTAGGGTGCCTTTTTTATTACAAGGATTAAAAATAATTTTAGCTAGATTTATTATTAGCTAGTTTATCTCCACCACTCAATTCCGCCTCAATCTGCGAAGTCTTTGAAGACTCTGACATACGCCAATACGTGATAAAGCTTATTGCGATACATCCAGCTACATAGAAGTAGAATAGTGATTCCAATCCGATACTCTTTAGCCATAATGCGATGAACTCTGCTGTTCCACCGAATATCGCAACTGTTAGTGCATATGGGAAGCCTACGCCTAATGCGCGAATTTCAGTTGGGAAGAGTTCCGCTTTTACAATTGCGTTAATGGAAGTATAACCAGTAACGATAATGAGACCGACCATCATGAGTAAGAATGCTACGATTGGTTCTGTTGTTTTTTCCAGGAAGAAGAATAGTGGTGCTGTTAGTAACGTTCCGAGAATACCGAAAGCCATTAATAGTGGGCGACGTCCAATTCGGTCGGATAGTAGCCCGGCAATCGGTTGAAGTACTACGAATATAAGTAGTGCGACAAAGTTAATCCAGCTTACAACTTCTTTCGGGAGACCGACTGTGTTTACCATGAATTTTTGTAAATATGTTGTGTACGTATAGAATGCAACAGTTCCGCCTAGTGTTAGGCCAACTACTGTTAATACTGCTTTCGGGTGTTTCATAAGCGCGCGAATGGTTCCGGCGCTTTCGCGATTTTTAGATTCCATTTTTGAAAACTGCTCTGATTCATCCATTGTGCGGCGAAGCCATAATACAGCTACTGCTCCCATCGCTCCAATAATGAACGGAATACGCCATCCCCAAGCCTTCATATCTGGCTCACTTAGTATTTGCTGAAGAACAATTTGAACACCTAACGCAACCATTTGCCCAGCGACGAGCGTTACATATTGGAAGCTTGAATAAAAACCACGGCGACCACTACTAGCCATCTCAGATAAATATGTTGCTGAAGTTCCATACTCTCCGCCGAGTGACAATCCTTGAAGTAAACGGGCAAGAACTAAAATAATTGGGGCCATGACACCAATGCTTTCGTAACTAGGTGTACAGGCAATGATTAAAGAACCACCGGCCATAATCGTAATAGAAAGAGTTAATGCTGCCCGGCGCCCGTGCCGATCGGCATACCGTCCCATTAATAGACTACCGATAGGACGCATTAAAAATCCGACTGCGAAAATAGCCGCTGTGTTTAGCAATTGACTAGTTGGATCTCCTTTAGGAAAGAACTCTGCTGAAAAATATACAGCGAAAGCAGAGTAAACGTACCAGTCGTACCATTCAATTAAATTGCCGACAGAACCTTTGAAGATGTTTCCGGTGACTCGGCTAGATTTTACTTGAGCCATAAAAATCCCCTCCTGCTTATAAATAAAAGTTATATATGAAAGCGTGTTCATTGTAGTTGAATTGTACTGTTTCTGGATAGTAATCTCAATATTATGACAATTCTATTCTTTTTGTACTTTATGTACATGACATTTTTATCTTAATAGTTGATTAATATTGAGTTTTGTCATAATAATTGAATAGGAGATTGATATTTTTGAATATTTAATCAAAGGATATGAAGCATGAAAAAATCACGAAAAGTGTCACTACAAACGAAAATATTAGGATTAGTCATTACATTAATTTTATTTGTCGTTCTCCTTTTAGCGGGAATATTTGTTTACATTCAGTCTGTTGATACGAAGCGCCAAGTGGAACAATTAGCTCTGCAAACAGCTAAATCTCTTTCTTTTATGCCAGCTATAAAAGAGGCTTTTCAATATAACGAACATAAAAGTACCATTCAATCAATTGCGGAACAAGTTCGTGAGCAAGCGGATGCAGATTATGTAATTGTAGAAGATCGGTATGGGGTTATTTATTCACATTCTAATTCGGAGTTAATTGGTACAAAGAGCAATAATCTATATAACTATGAAGCGCTCACTTTTGGTGGCTATTATACGCTCGAAGGGAAAGGTGCAAGCGGTCCTGCCTTAATGGCAAAGGCGCCAATTATTATTCATAACGGAGACTATGATCAAGTCGTGGGCGTTGTTACAGTAGAATTTTTAATAAAAGGTATTGAATCTAACATATTAAACAGAACGAAAGAAATTATACTCTTTTCCTTAGCGGTGTTACTAGTTGGAGTTATTGGCGGCATACTTTTAGCTCGTAGTATTCGAAAAGATACACTAGGCCTAGAACCGAATGAAATTGCAGCGTTATACCGGGAACGAAGCGCGATACTCTTGTCTATAAAAGAAGGAATCATCGCTATTGATCAAAACGGCTTTATTACTATGATGAACACTTCGGCAGAAGAAATGTTACATGTAAATGATGATTATGTGCATCAGCATATTTCAAAAGTTTTACCGGAATTTAATATGGAGAGAGTGCTAGAAAACGATCAAGAAATCGCATTTCAAGATAAAGTGTTTATTTTAAACATGACACCGATACTCGAAAATAACAGTACGGTAGGCGTTGTATGTAGTTTTAGAGATAAAACGGAATTGCAGAACTTAGTTAATACGATATCTGAGGTAAGAAAGTATTCAGAGGACTTACGTGCTCAAACACATGAATTCACAAATAAGCTTTTCGTGTTATCAGGCTTACTTCAGTTAGGACATTACAGAGAAGCTATTGAATTTATCCAACAAGAATCTAATATCCATCAAAGTCAAAACCATATTTTATTCCATCAAATTCATGATGCGAAAGTACAAGCTATTTTATTAGGAAAACTAGGGACAGCGTCTGAGAAGAAAATCGATTTTCATATTGAAGGAGATAGTGCGCTTCATCCGTTACCAGACCATATAAAAGTTTCGCACCTTATTACGATTCTTGGAAATATTATCGATAATGCGTTTGATGCGGTGAGTGAGCAAGAGGAGAAGAATGTTTCATTTTTTGTTACGGATATTGGACACGATATTGTCTTTGAAGTGATAGATAGTGGAGTGGGAGTACCAGCAGAAAAAATAGCTACCATTTTTCAAAAAGGATTTTCAACGAAAGGAACAGACCGTGGTTACGGGCTAGCAAACGTGAGAGAAATGGTAGATCTATTACAAGGAACAATTGAAATTCAGAACGAGAAAAATGGGGGAGCTATTTTTACAATTTACCTTCCGAAAACATTGAGAGAAAGTAAATGACAAACAGGGGGATGGACATATGTTGAAGGTTGCAATTGCAGAAGATGATTTCCGCGTAGCGCAAATTCAGGAGGAGTTTTTATCAAAAATAAAGGACGTAAAAGTTATTGGGAAAGCATTGAACGCGAAAGAAACGATGGAGCTATTACAAAAGGAAGAAATCGATTTGCTTCTATTAGATATTTACTTACCAGATGGAATCGGTACAGACTTATTGCTGAAAATCCATGCTGATTTTCCAAATGTTGACGTAATTATGGTTACAGCGGCGAATGAAAACCATATGTTAGAAAAAGCAATTCGAAATGGCGTAAGCAATTATCTTATAAAACCGGTCACGTTAGAAAAATTTGTGCGCACAATTGAGGACTATAAAAGAAAGAAACAATTATTACATAGTCACAGTGAAGTAAACCAAGCGCTTATTGATACATTTTTCGGTACTTCACAAATACAAGACATGAAAAACTTACCGACAGGTGTGGATCCGTTAACACTACAAAAGGTGAAAGGAATTATAAAAGGATTCGAAGAGGGAATTACAATAGAAGAAATGGGAGAACAGATGGGGGCCTCCAGAACAACCGCGAGAAGATATTTAGAATACTTAGTAGCAACAAACGAATGCACAGTAGAGTACACATACGGCATTATCGGACGACCAGAGCGAAAGTATCGAATAGGACGAAGGGTATGAAAAAGCGATTATTACTATTTATATGGGTCATTACAGGAGTAATAGCTGGTTGTTCTTCGGAAAAATCTCAAACGAATACAGTAAACATAGACAAAGTAGAAATCGTTGCGCCAAACGTTCAGGGCGCTGGATGGGACTTAACAGCACGAGCGATGCAAAAAGCACTTACTGAAGAAAAAATCTTCACAAAACCAATCACAGTCACAAACAAAGTAGGCGGCAGCGGTGATGTCGGATGGAAATATACGAAACAAAAAGGCGGTCACGTACTTGCGATAAACTCAAGCTTACTCATAACGAATAACCTACTAGGCCACAGTAAACTAACATATAAAGACTTCACACCGCTCGCAACACTAGCATCGGACTGGGAAGTCGTTGTCGTATCAAAAGACTCAAACATAGACAACGCAAAACAACTAATGGAACAACTAAAACAAGACAAGAAAAGCTTCCAAATCGGCGTTGCCCCCGGCTTAGGAAACGACGATCACCTATCCTTCGTACAAGTAAGCAAAGCATTCGGCATCAACCCTGCCGAACTAGAATTCTTCGTCTACGAAAACAAAGAAAAAATCATAAACGCCCTAACGAACAAACAAATTAACGCCGCAACAATGACCCTATCCGAAGCCGAAAAACAATACAAAGCAGGCAAAATAAAAATACTAGCTGTATCCTCCGAAAAACGTCTAGACCGACTACCAGAAATCCCGATGTGGAAAGAACAAGGAATCGACGTTGTCTTCCAGCATTGGAAAGGAATTATGGGGCCGAAAGATATGACGGAGGAAGAGGTTGCTTATTGGGATGATGTTATTAAGAGGATGGCTCAGAGTGATACTTGGAAGGGGATTTTGAGGGAGAGGGGTTGGAACTCTTTTTATAAGAATAGTGGAGAGACGAGGGGGTTTTTGGAGGAGGGTAGTTTAGGATATGGTGAGTTGGTAGGAGGAATTAGATTGAAATGATGAGAGGTAGTACTCCTACTCTTATAGAAAAACACCTTCTCATTGCATGTACTAATCATGTGAGGTGAGAAGGTGTTTTTTATGATATAGAGATTATAGATTAAGATAAATTATTCGTTAACGTTATTGGCAATAATAGAAGCAATATAAGAATTATTCAACCAATAACACTGTTTTGTAATTTGCTGACCATCAGGTAAAGTTACTTTATCAGCACCGTTGCGGGCTTTTGGTCTAATATGTGTAACACCGTTGAAAGTCATTTTTGGTAAGTTGTTTACTTCAACTTCTTTATCACCACGTTTTTTATATTCAATTTGAATACCCTCATTTATTACTTTATTAACTTCTTCCCATAGTTCACGTACTTCTTTTTCTATTGTAGGGGCAGGCATGTTCCAAAGTTTAATACCTTTAAAGTAGAGTTTACGGTTTGGGTTTTCTTTTTTTGTTTGGTTAAATTCAAAAATTACGAATAAAAACTTGGTTTGATAGAAGCGTTCGCGGATTTCGCTTTCTTCCCACGATTCGTTTGTCCACTGATGAAAATCAATCGTTTCAAATGACATGCTTTGTTCTGGTTTTCCGTTTGGTTCTAAACGAATTGTTTTGAATTCTATATTTGCTTTCGCAAACTCTTCAATTTTATCGAGTCGAGTTCCTTTAATACCAAGTAAAGAGCTTACTAATAATGGAACAAAGCTCTTGGTTGTAGGTTTGTAATCGATAGATAATTTTTGAGCGATTTCTTGATCAGTTAGGCCTATGTAATTCTCAAATTTTGAGTAAAGGATTTCTTCTAATGATTTTCCTTTTAGTTCATTTGTTGTTGTAAAACTTACTAGTTCTTCGTTTAGGTGATATCTGCGAACTAGTGCTGTCATATAAGAAGGCTTTAATGAAAAAGCTCTTTGCATTGCTTGAATTTCAGAATGCGGTTGTGAGCGAAGTGAATTTTTATTGGAACCTTTTGTGCAAGCTCCTAAATAGTTTGTATCACCTTCAGATAATTCATGTGCTTTGCCAGCACGAATTTTATTTATGATGATTTCCCAATCTTGTTTAATTATTTCTAAATCAGCTTCGGGATAGGTGAATAAAAGGCTTTTTGTAATATGAAAATCTTTACGGTCTACGCCAGGCACCCATTCATAGAACATTAATAGTAGCTTTTCGTTTTTCTTCCAAAAGCTGGATGTCTCAAAGCGTGTATGAACTTCTTCCATATAGTTGATAATATTTAAAACTAAGCGTTCTTTGGCTGATAATGAACCGTTTTTATTTTGTTTAAACGCTGTTACTTTTAGTTCAATACCAAGGTGTTTAAAATCAGCTTCAGCATTCGAATTTACTTCATATCCGAAAAAACTTTCCTCAATTACTTGACCTAATCCGCCTTTTGATTTTGTGTTTGCGAGTCGGTCAGTTGCATCGATTTCACCGAATGTTTTTCCTTCAGCTTCATGTGCTTTTTGCATTAGTTCTTCTATTGTAGTGTATTCCATAATAAGCTCCTTTCCATATCTATTGCTGCGTTATATGTTTATAAAACATTACATATAAAGTTATGCTATAATTAAAAGCTGTTTCAATTTATATAAGTAAAATTTATAAGGAGGAAAAGGCAGTTTGTTCTATTAAATAACTGTTATATTGGATCTGTTCAAGAGAAGTTATTTCCTTTATAATATTGATATTGCGGCGAATTGTTTTTTTAATTGTTACAAGCAAAAAAGGAATTGTAAAAAAGTATGGTTCTTGAAATGTTATAGTTGATCTTTTCCTCACTTTTTATTATAATGAAGCATAGATAAATAAAATACCGAAAGGATGTTCGTGTATTTATGGTGAAAGTAGTAGAACTTTTTGCGGGAGTAGGAGGTTTTAGATTAGGACTGGAAGCAAACGAAAACTTTGAAGTTCTTTGGGGCAACCAATGGGAGCCCTCAACTAAAGCACAACATGCATTTAATTGTTATGCAACTCGCTTTGAAAATAAAGGAATACATGTAAATAGAGATATAGCTGAAGCTTGGCCGGAAGTACCTGAACATGATTTATTAGTAGGAGGCTTTCCTTGCCAAGACTATTCTGTCGCACGTACTTTATCAAATGAAAAAGGAATACAAGGGAAAAAAGGTGTTCTTTTTTGGGAGATAATGAACATAGTTAATTCTCGCAAGCCAAGGTTTGTTTTATTAGAGAATGTAGATAGATTATTGAAGTCACCAGCAAAACAAAGAGGTCGTGATTTTTCTATTATGCTGGCGAGTTTTAGAGATGCAGGATATGCAGTTGAATGGAGAGTTATTAACGCTGCGGATTATGGAAACTCACAAAGAAGACGAAGAGTATTTATTTTTGCATACTTAAAAGAATCTCATTTCGCATCTATTCAAAATGGAATGAAGTCGTTAGAGATATTGTGTAAACATGGATTCTTCGCTCCAATTTTTAATGTGCATGAAGCACCAGAGGAGAACAAAAAAAGAGGGCAATTTGAGTTGCCGGTCGATATTATTGAGGTTTCTGATACATTTAAAGAGGAATACTATAATTCGGGCGTGATGATAGATGGACAAGTTTATACTGAAGAAGTAGTTCCAGTAACTGAAAATCCAGAGACTTTAGGTGAAGTTGTTCAGAAAGCATATGATAAATTTGGTCCTGCCAATGAATCATATTATTTGAAAATGGATAAAGTTAATAAAAAGGGCAGAACGGAATTTGAGGAACTTAAGTATCTTAAGGGTCCAAAAAAGGAAGAAAGAGTATCGAAGGCTACAGGACATAAATATTTCTACTCTGAGGGAGGAATGGCTTTCCCAGATGATTTAGATAAGCCCGGACGTACAATGTTAACAAGTGAAGGAACATGTAATAGAAGTTCCCATGTAATTGAAGATCCTTATACAAAAAGACTAAGATATTTAACACCAGCTGAATGTGAGTTGTTAAATGGGTTCCCAATGGACTGGACAAATACAGGTATGCCACAAAGAAACAGATACTTTTGTATGGGAAATGCTTTAGTGGTTGATTTGGTGGAGCGAATGGGTCAGAGGATTTTAGAGATTAACAAAGAAGAAGAGAAGATGGATAGTATTGTGCAGTTAAGTTTATTCTAAGAAATAAATAGAGCACATGCTTATTAGATGTTTAAAATAATAAAGTATTGGAATAACCTGGGTTCTATAGACTCAGGTTATTTTTTATGCAAGTTTTTAATTGAAAATGGAGTAGTTAATAGGGAAATAATTAACTTTATTGTGAATGGATAATCCACTAATTCCCTTTTTTCTTAATACCGACAATTTATCTATAGATATTGTATAATATGGAATATATTCGAAACGTATTTTTATATTAAGAGGTGTTACATCATTGGAGAAATATACATTTGATTTTCTACAAGAGATATTCCCTGAGTTAGCGGAAATTGGTAGGGAGATTGAAAATATTTTTTATCAAGATCCCCAATCGGTTTTAATTAAGGGAAGAATATTTTCAGAGTTATTATCAAAACGCATTGCGGAAGAGCATGAACTGTACGACGTACAATATTTAAAACAAGTAGATCGTATTCAAAAGTTAGAAAGAGAAGATATTTTATCAAAAGAAATTTCACGTTCATTTGATACAGTTCGCTATTTAGGAAATAAAGCGGCGCATGAACATATTGAAAGTGGAGTAGAGAGTGCTTTTAAAATGCATAAAAATCTATTCCAAATTGCAGTGTGGTTTATGGAGGTATATGGGAGTTATGAGTTTGTCGCCCCGAAATATAAACACCCACAGCCGAAGAGTAGTGTACATATTGTGGAGAAATTAGAAGAAAAGATATCTGCTAGTTTAGAAGAAAAGTTAAAAGTGCTAATTGAGATTGCAAGTAAACAAAATACATCAAATCAAACTGAGGAATTAACAGAAATAAATAACGCTGAGATTGCAGTAGGACTAGAAGTTGAAGATAAACAATCTATGGATAATGAGGAAGAAACAGATAACCATTTGGGGTATGATGATTTTATTTTTGGAGAAGGAGAGAGCTATTTACTAGCAGAACTCTCGAAGCTGAAAGAATCATCTCAAGAGGCTATTGAAAATCCTAATGAATTTAGTTCTTTTAAGGATTATTTACATGTTGAAAGAACGATACAGAACGATATGATGTCTGCTTTAACTACAGCAGCAGGAGAAAATACAAGCCAATTAATTTTCTTGTGTGGTAGCGTTGGAGATGGGAAATCACATTTATTATCGTATGTGAAAAATAAGTATCCTGAATTAATGGAAGAATTTTTGGTTCATAATGATGCTACGGAAAGCTTTGATCCACAAAAGAGTTCTCTTGATACATTAGCGGAAGTATTAAAGCCGTATAGTGATAGTGAGATTGACGGTTCTGGATGTAAGCTAATTTTAGCTATTAACCTAGGAGTGCTGCATAACTTTATTGAATCAGATTATGCAAAAGAGCACTATCAAACTTTAACAAAATTTATTGAGGAATCAGGAATATTCGAGGCAAATGAAGTTGCTACTAATCAACAAAGCGGTAATTTTCACTTGATTAGCTTTAGTGATTATCAACCTTTTGAATTAACTAGCGAAGGGCCAAAATCGGATTACTTTTCATCTATTTTAAAGCGAATTGTAGTTGAGTCAGAAAGAAATCCATTCTATCAAGCTTATTTGAAGGATAAGAAACGTGGTATAAATGGATTCTTTATGGTGAATTATGAGTTATTGCAGCAGCAACAGATACGAGATGGTGTTTTAAGCATACTAATTGAAGCAATAGTTAAGCATAAGATGATTATTTCGACACGCTCCATGCTTAATTTTATTTATGATATTTTAGTACCATCTCATGGGAATGAAGATTTTCTTGGGGCAGGTATGATGGAAAAAACAGAAGCTTTATTGCCGAATCTATTATTTGATGGTCAAGAAAAATCGAATTTACTAGCAGTTATTTCTAAAATGGATCCTATTCATCTTCGATCAAATAGTGTAGACCAAATGCTAATTGAGCTAAATAACTCAGTGAATATGAAGAATACTTTCCAAAAACATTTAGATTTACATGGACTTGATGGATGGATAGAGGGGCTAGAAGAGATGGGGCCTTTCTTTGAGTTAAGTGATTCATCTAGACAGGTATTCAATAAAACGTTAATACGTATGTCATTCTTTTTATCTCCAGTTTTAAATGAAATGTTCGCGGATGAAAATTATAAGAAATATATGGAATATTTATATGCCTTTAATAAAGGAAATCGATCCGATTTAAGAGATATGTATAATTTAGCGAGAAAATCGATATTCTTGTGGAACGGAAGTCCGAAGTCAGATTATGTATTTATGGATTATTCAAATGATACTACTCAGGTTGCACAGTTTCTTAAAATCAAGCCGGTTGTAGGACATTTGAAAGGAATAGAATTAGATGTTTTAAATCGATTTAAATTAAATATATTACTTGCTTTTTCCAATGAAGATAAAGTAGCTCCTGTATATCTGGAAATTGATTATCCGTTATATGAAATGATGGTTAAACTTTCAAAAGGTTATCGCCCGAATAAAAAGGATAAAGAAGATTGTATTCAGTTCGTTGAATTTGTGGATAAGATAATGAAACTAGGAAATAGAGAAAAAGAATTATTGTTTGTTCAATCTAATGGAAATGGAATATTTAAACTAATATACGACGAAGATTTTGAAGAATTTACGTTTAGAAGGGATTAGAAAATGATTGTAAGAGAGAATTTAGAGGATTTGAAAAGTTCGCTGAGTATTAAACCGGAAAAATTAGGATTAAAACATACAATAAATAAAAAAGCTCCTCTGTTACCTTTCTCTACACGAGGAACAGAGCGGGCAAAATTTGTAAAAGGGTTTCAGGGAATATTAGGAGAATTTACGCGTCTTGTCAGCGGAAATAAGTTGAAAATGGAAGTTAACCTAGAAGAACTTATTGGAGAGATTAGTAAATCTGTTGATGTCTCGCAGCAAGATAAGTCGCACTTTGAACAAATATTGCGTACCTTTTTACAAGATAGTGACAATACAATTAAAATTTTTCATTTGCATTTATTTCAATATTTACCGTTAAGTGAAAGTGCAGATAAAAAAGGAGAACAAGATATTGCTAGGTTTCTTTTAGATGTCTTATTAGGTGAAAAAGAAACAGTAAAAGAGATTTTTGGAAAAAGCGATTCAACAGATTTAATGTCACGTCTTGTGTTAAAGCAATTAGATCATTTAGAGAAAGATGAAAAAGAAAGTCGTTATGTTAATCAAATTCCATTTATTTCGAAGCTATTCAAAGAAGATTTTCAATTTTTAGCGGAGCATAAAGATTATTTTAGAACCCATTATCACTTGTTTCTTAGTTATTATTACTTCTTATATATTACTCAATTGACTTTAAAGCTCTCACAAGGTGTGAAAGCGAACTTTAGTGAGAACAACGAAGTTTATTTTACACTTGACTGGGAGTCTACGAGTAAGAATAGAAAAAGTTATACTCATGGTTATCAAATGATTAAAGGCACAGGTAGACATTTACTACTTCATATCAATTGCTTAGAACATTTAAATTTCTTAATGGGGGTAGAAAAAGCAGGTGGCTATCCTGAATTGAAGGAAACATATCAGCAATTATCCGATGAGAATCAAAAAGTATTTTTAGAGATGCTTTGTGACTGGGTTATGGAATATAGAAGACATTTAGGTCTTGGGATTTATGAAGAAAATTTAGAATTAGAATATGATACGCTTATACAATCTTTATTCCGTAGTATAGAAGAAGCTTATGAAAAAGATACGATGCAAGGACCTCGACATAGATATTCTTTATCAATAGAAGAGATTGGAAAAAAATATTTCTTAAAAACTCGAGGTTCACTTGGTTATATGCTTAATATTAGCCAAGATATGTTATTGCTACTAACAGCATTGAGTTTGAAAAAGGAAAGAAAACCTTTAAAGCAAGTATTTATAGATTTAGAGGCTAGAGGTTTATTCTTTGATCGGTACTCAAAAGAAGAAATTGTACAGTTATTTGATAAGCTGAATTTAATAGACAAAAAAAGTGATAGCGGTGATGCACAGTATGTTAAACCAATTTTATAATTATCTTTCAGATAAACTAATAAATTATTTAGAAGCGGAAAACCTTAGAGGTGGAGAGCGATTTTATCTTCAATTTGATAATCATGAACAAGTAAAAGCGTTTTATGACACATTAAAAGAACAAGATTTATCGCAGGCGTTTTATTATCAGCATAAGCAAGGTACTCCATACGAAACGATTGCTATTAAGGTTTCAGAGGAGATGAAAGTAGTAGTTGCGACTACATCAGAAAATGTTACTCCTGACTTTTTAGTAACACTTCGTAATGAAGTCGGTGAACAAAAGGATGTTTGGGAGAAAACAGCTTTACTTAGTATATGTCATGAGACACTGGACAGTATTAAGGGGGGTAGCAGTGATTTACAAAAAGAAGGTATGCCATTTAATGTGAAATCAATTTTGAAAACATTAAAAGAGGAAATTGAAACTTCTAATCTAAACAAAGACGAAAGGGAAGTACTATCATTTTATTTACGAAAAAAATTGGATGATACAATTGTGCGACCATCTCTTTGGGATTATGAAGAAATTCTTGGATTTTTATCAAAGCAAGAAATTGTGAGAGAAGATTATTCTAATTTAGGCATTTTCTATGATGAAAATTTAAATCAATTTACTTCAGCTCAAATGAAAAAAAGGTTAGAAGAAAATGCTTCATTTTTTGAGAAAGTACAACATATGCAAGAGTATGAGCATTTAGAGAGTCAATTAGAAAAATTATTCGATGAGAAAGGTGTTTCCCGTCTGAAGAAAGAAGATTGGAAGCAAACGGATTATAATTTTGTTAAAGAGTCTAACGACAATTTGATTGCAACAGATCGTCCGTTAGATTACATTGAATCAACCAAGAAATATTCAAAAGAGGGTCTATTGTACTGGGAGAAAGCACAGGCTGATACAAAGGCTGGACGACGTAAACGACATATCGTTGTTTTTAATCCTACACAAATAGAAAACATTAACATAAACTTTGAATTTGAAGAAAAATTGAAGAAGGAATACATTCATAAAAATTCACAGAATTTTTGTGGGGTATCTGGAAAAAAACTATCTGTAAATTTAGTTCATAAGCAAAATGAAACCTCATTCCATAAAGTTGTATATACACATAAAATGAAATCTAAGTCAAAGTATGAGTTTCATATTGCTGTTGTTGAATGTGAAGCCGCATTTTTACAAGCTCTCCAAACAATTTATGAAGTGAATGTGAATAAGAAAAATGTAGTTATGAATAAAGCAGAAGAACGTATTGTTTTTGGTGATATTTCTAGCGAGCCAGAAGAATTATTTATTGAAGAAGATGTACAGGTTATAAATTGGCAAGGAGGGAGCTTTGAAGTTTCGGACTCTTCTCCAGCATGGAACGATGATAGCCTATCTTTTTCTATTCAAATTAAAACATCTCTTATTCCTATTCTTATTAAAGAGCAAGTTGCAAAGACCGTCCCGGTATCAGGAGAAAGGGTATGGAAATTAAAAAGAGAGCATCAAGAAAGTTTTGAATATAGCCTTGATACAAATAAATTAAAACAAGGTGCAAGAGAATTTTCGGCGAGAGAAGGATTTCGAAATTATTTACAAGATGAGAGAGTATGGATCGAAAATGAAATTGCTTTTGCAATTAGAGGAGTATCAGGTTTAAGCAAGGTTGGATTAGCACTTAATTCAGCATTGAAAGATGCGTACCAAGCATTATTAAATTACTATAAATTTAATAATACGGTTCCTAGTCTTTGTTTTGTGGGTGATCAATTAAGAGAGTTGTCTATAAGATACTTGAAAGCTTTTAACGAAAGCGTTGCTCATATACAAGAAAATGTAATGTTAAAAGAAGAAGAAAAGAATCTGTTTAAATTGGGAGTTATTGAGGAGGAGCAAAGAGTTATACTAACACCGTTGCACCCTCTTAATGTTGCCTACCAGTTAAGTATTAATGATGAAATTAAAAACGAAGTAGTTGAAATGCATATTTTAAATCGTCTGCATCCTAACAATCTATTACCATATATATATGGGCAGAATGATGAATTGTATCGTCCAGTTGCTCAAAATGAAGCGCCTGAATGGATTGTTTATGAACCACTTCATAAGGTTGCGATTGGGGAATCTAATGCATTTTTAGCTAATGTAGTTGAAGAAAAGCTTCAACAATTTGTGGAGCATTTCCAATACTTATTTTTACAAGAATCTAAGTCTCCGATACGAATCAATGTCATTAATATAAATAATGATAAGGAAGTTGTAAGAGGTTTAGTGCATTTTATTAAGAAGCAAATAGATAAAAAAGGACCATCAAAAATTATACCAGTAGAGGTTGCTTTATATCATGAGAATAATATATTAAGTGCCTTTGAAAAGTTTTCGATATATGATGATGTTCAAAAGTTCGAGGAGTTCTTTGAATTATCGTTAGCATCAAAGAATCTTGATGCTGTAGACGTATTAAGACTGATTCGAGAAAATGTTTTCTACTATAAACTTATAGGTACGAAAGAATATGGTTACGCTCATATTTCATTCTATAAAATGATTTCAAATGAGAAGCATGCGAAAAGTACAATGGAAGATATTGAAACAGGATTATCTTTAAATGGAATGTTATCATCTCTATCATCTATTAGTACGGAAGTAGATTATCGTACAGGCTTTGGATTGAAAAATGCATTGAATGATGAACATTTGCTAATTCAAACTGCTAGAGGAATGAATGAATTAGGAAGTAATTTAAATAACGAGGGTACAAACCCTTACCGTAAGAATGAAACAATTGTTACGAGAACATCTACTTATGACGAACAAATTTTAGAACATTTATATGAGTCTTCTTATTGGGTAACATTTATTGAGCCTAATGTTGGTTTAGATTTCTTCCAAGATTCATCACGTAATTTATTGGTCATTCATTATAGTGATCAATATTCTTCATCAAGCCAGTATGATGCAATTACAGTAACGGATAAAGCAAGACAATACAGAGCAGTTATTGAACAGTATTTGGCAGAAAAAGAAATTGTTTCGACACCTGAAAAAATCAATACAGCTATTAGAGCTTTCAATAGTTTAAATGGTGAGTGGTTGCTACGAATCATAGGAAGTAAGGGGCAATTCTCAAGAGAAAAGTTAAGTGTTATTTCAGCTGTGAAATATATATTAAGTGCTTTAGATCATGAGAATATTTTATGGATTCCTATCTCATTAGAAGAAATATTGCGTGTTGCTGGAGCGGTCAAATTAACGAAAAGTGAAGGGGTATTTTCTGCAAAAAATCTAGGTGGAAAAGGTGCACATAGTGACGATTTACTGTTAATCGGAGTAGAAATGCAAGATGGAAAATTATTAGTGCATTTTTATCCAGTGGAAGTAAAAATCGGTTTAAATCAAGACAGTGCTATTGCAAAAGCGAAAGAACAAATTAATGCTACTAAGCAACTGTTTGATACGCAACTTTCTAAAGTAAGTGAAGATGGTTTACATGTATTTAAACATAAGTTTTTCCGAAACTTCTTCGTACAGTTACTGCTAGCGAATGCTGAGAAATTTATTGCAAATAACATTTGGCCAGAAAAATCTTATGAGAAAATTGAAGAACTAAAGAAAAGATTATTAAATGATGATTATGAAATGAGTGGACATTTGGATGATAAAATTGGAAAAGGAGCAATTTTATCATTCAAAAAGGAACAAGCATGGAGATCTGTTAAAATCGAAGAAGATATTTTATTAGTGGAATTAACCGAAGAGGATGGATATGAAGGAGTAGTCGAAGAAATTGAAGCGCTCAAAACGAAAATTCATTCTGGTGGAACTGATATTAATCCAAATAGATTATTGAATCAGAATCATGACTCCAATCAAGAGTTAAAAAATCCTAGCAATGAAGTAGTTCCAACTATACCTCATTCTCAAGAAGTAATAGAAGAAAAAGAAACAAAAGAATTAAAGGACGTCCGCGTTTTGTTAGGAACGGTAGAGGGATCGACACAGGAAATATATTGGGAATTTGGAAATCCAGAGCTAGCGAATAGACATATTTTAATTTCGGGTAAATCAGGGCAAGGTAAGAGCTACTTTATTCAATGTTTACTTCTTGAACTAGCACAAAATGGAATTTCCAGTATGATATTTGACTATACAGATGGATTCAAGAATTCTAAGTTAGAACCAGAATTTAAAGAGAAACTTCAAGATAATATTGAACAATTCCTAGTAGCAAAAGATAAATTCCCAGTAAATCCATTTAAACGAAATCAAAAAGAATTGGATGAAGGAATTTATATCGATGAAGATAATACAGATGTTGCTGAACGAATTAAAAGTGTATTTTCAGCTGTATATAAAGATTTAGGCATTCAGCAACAAAATGCTATATATGAAGCTGTAATGCGTGGTTTAGATAAATATGGTGAGAATATGAACTTAAATTATTTATTAGCTGAGCTAGAAGAAGATACTTCTGGACCAGCTAAAACAGCAAGGTCACAAATTAAGCCATTTATTGATAAGAATCCATTTAATCATAATGCTGTATATGATTGGGGAGACATACTGAACCAAAAAGGTAAAGTGTTTATTGTACAATTAACAGGCTTTAATAGAGATGTACAGCTCATGATTACAGAGTTTATCTTATGGGATATTTGGAACTATCAATTGCACCATGGAGACAAAAATAAACCATTCCCAGTTATATTAGATGAGGCACAAAATCTTGATCATCGAGAAAAATCACCAAGTGCAAAAATTTTAACTGAAGGAAGGAAATTTGGTTGGTCAGGTTGGTATGCAACACAATCATTAAAAGGGCAATTTACAACAGATGAAATTTCACGATTACAGAATTCAAGCCAAAAAGTGTATTTCATGCCACCAGAAAATGAAATTAGTGCTATTGCATCGAACCTTGCTCAAGATTCAGCTGTACGTAAAGAATGGGAAAAACGACTTGCAACATTAAAGAAAGGTCAATGTATCACTTCGGGACCAATGTTACAGAAAGATGGTACGTTGAAGTCGGGTAGTCCTGTGATTATTAATATTAGTGCGTTGCAGGATAGATTGAAGTAATAAATTAATAGTGATATGAAAGTTTTAGAAAACCACCTTGGACGGTATATTTGTTTGAGGTGGTTTTTTTTTGTGAACATCAGGAAATCCAAACTCTTAGAAAGAGCCTCTAAATTTATTTAGAGGCTCTTTTATTGTGTCAGTTTAAGACACAGAACAGGTGGACTTTATTTGCTTTAATTTATGAGGTATATGTGGGATATTCATTAATTTAGGAAGCGTATTCGTAGGTAGTTCATTTTGGAAGTTATAAGAGATATTATCTGACAAATCAATTAAATAATTTAATGTTGAAAAAATATTAAAATATGGGAATATATAGTTTGTGTGAAATTAATTGTAATTAGATTAAAGAATGAGAGGACTAAGTGAATTGAATACTTTATTTGCATTATTGTTTTTTGTATGTTTAATAGCATTAATTATTGGGATTATTAAACCTCAAGTAGTAGTTAGATGGGGAGCAGTAGAAAAAAGAACTAGAAAAAGCGTATTAAAGTTTTACGGAATAGGCTTAATAGCAATGTTTGTTTTAATGATTGCGACTGCTAATGATACGAAAAAGACAGAAGAGGCAAACACTGCGGCTAAGCCAGCTAAAGCTGAGCAGAAGAAAGAGTTAACAGCAGAGGAAAAAGCAGCAGCAGAACAAGCGGCAGCAGAGAAGGCAGCGGCAGAGAAAGCAGCGGCAGAGAAGGCAGCAGCAGAACAAGCGGCGGCAGAGAAAGCAGCAGCGGAGAAAGCGGCGAAAGAGGAAGAAGAGCGAATTGGATATGAAACAGGAATTACATATGATCAATTAGCTAGAACACCGGATGATTTTAAAGGAAAGAAAGCTAAATTTACAGGAAAAGTCCTTCAAGTAATGGAAGGGCAAGGTGAGACACAATTAAGGGTAGCAGTTAACGGAAATTATGATAAAGTATTATACATTGCCTATAAAAGTGATATTATAAATTCAAGAGTGTTAGAAAATGATAATGTTACTATTAAAGGGAAATCTGCAGGTATATATACTTATAAATCTACTATGGGTGGAGAAATTAGTATCCCAGCAATGTTAGTAGAAAAGATTGATATTAATTAATAAGAAGAAGCAACAAAGCAGTTTAACAACTAGTTAAACTGCTTTTCCATTATAATAGAAGAAAAACCTAACGGAGGGAAATTCTATGCCAACCTACAACAAACTAATCCGAGACAAGAGCCCACAAATAATAAAAAACAACGGAAAAACACCCACAACAAGAACACTAAACGAAAATGAATACATAAAAGAAATCTGCAAAAAAACTGGGGAAGAACTAACCGAATACCTAGAAGCAAAAACAAAACCCCACAAACTAGAAGAACTATCCGACCTACTAGAACTAATAAATGCCCTAGCCGAATACGAAGGCACAACACTAGAAGAAATCAATAACATCCGTAAAAAGAAAGCAGATGAACGAGGTGGCTTCTCAAATCGAGTCTTTCTAATCGAAGTAACCGATAACTAGCCCCTTCCATACCCCTTCCAAGCACCTACCAAGTAATAAATCACTAAGAAAAAACAAAACAAAAACAACTACAAGAACAAACATCGTAGTAGTAGTCAAAAAATTTTTGAAATAACACGCCAAAAACCGGTTCCTCCTTCCTATATATAGTACAAAGAGGAAATTTTCATTTTTGAATGGAGACGGGAGGAATTGGGATGGCGGTGTATCGTAATGTGCAGGTGAATTTTTGGCAGGATGATTTTGTTTTGGATTTGACGCCGGAGGAGCGGTATTTTTATGTGTATTTGTTAACTTGTTCGAAGACGACGCAGTGCGGTATTTTTCCGTTTCCGAAGCGGTTAGCTGAGATGGAGACTGGTTATAACAGGGGGACTGTTGATAAGTTAGTGCAGCGCTTCATTGATTATGGAAAGGTTCTTTATGATGCGGAGACGAAGGAGTTATTCATTTTAAATTGGCTGCGTTATAATCCTGTGACGAATACGAATGTGGAGAAGTGTGTGCTTCGTGAGCTTAAGGGTGTGAAAAATAAGGGATTTGTACATATGTTTCTTCGTAAGTGTGTAGAGGAGGAGCTGAATGTTCCGATGCTTTTAGCTCATTTCGGTATGCCTGGTGCTTTGGCTGTTGATATTGATCCTGATCCTGTTTGTGAAGCTGAGGAAGAAGAGGAGGTTACCCAGGAGGAAACGGGAAGTAGAGTGTACACATTTTATGAGCAAAATTTCGGTAGTTTATCTCCTTATGTGGCAGAGGAACTGAGTGAGTGGATGGTTGATTTGTCAGAGGAGCTTGTGCTGAAGGCTCTTCAAATTGCGTATGAAAATAATAAGCGAACGATTGCTTATGTGAAGGGGATTTTACGAGATTGGCACGGGAAGGGATTTACGAAGGTTTCTGAGGTTGAGAAGGCGACGTTGAAGTTTCGGCAGAAGGAGTCGCCTGTTAGTACTGGGGAGATGGAGAAGTTTTTGGCGAAGTGTGAAGAGTGGGAGAAGAATGCGCCGTCAGAGGAAGAGTTGCAGCGGTTCTTAATGGAACGCGGGTGGCGACCGTGAGTATTCAAAATGTGGAGGCGGAAAAGACGGTATTAGGTTCTCTTTTAATGGAAGGAGAGCTTATTAAGGAGTGCCGTTTGACGGAGCATTATTTTTCGTTGCCTGTGCACAAGGCTATATTTCGGTTAATGCGAAAAATTGAAGATGAAGGGCAACCAATTGATCTTGTGACGCTCGTTTCTAGGATGAATCCAAATTTTTTGGAGAGTATCGGGGGAGTGGAGTATTTTATAGGATTAATGGATGGTGTGCCTACAACTGCCAACTTCTCTTATTATGAGGGGCTTGTTCGAGGTGCGTGGAAAATGTATCAGGCTGGCGTTCTCGGGCACAAGATGGGAGAGCGTCTTATTGCGGAGAAGGACGAGAAAGTTATTGGTGAGACGATTACGGAACTTTGTGAGTTAGAGGAAAAGGACTGCGTATGTGAGTTTGATTTGAAGGATGCTTTAGTTGGGTTGTATGAAGAGCTTCATCAAGATACGAAAGAGATTACGGGCATTGAGACTGGTTATACATCGTTAAATAAAATGACGTGCGGCTTGCAGGAAGGCGATTTTGTCGTCCTTGGTGCGCGTCCTTCGATGGGGAAAACGGCGTTTGCGTTAAATATTGCACTGCATGCGGCGAAGTCTGGATCAGCGGTTGGGTTGTTTTCGTTAGAGATGAGTAGTAAGCAATTGTTAAAAAGGCTGTCGTCTTGTGTAGGTGAAGTATCGGGGGGAAGGTTAAAGAATCCGAAGCATCGCTTTACGATAGAGGATTGGGAAAAGGTGAGTAAGGCGTTTGCGGAAATTGGTGAATTGCCGCTTGAGATTTATGATAAGGCTGGCGTTACGGTGCAGGAGATTTGGATGCAAGCTCGTAAGTTAAAGAGGAAGCATGGCGATAAAAAGCTTTTAGTCATTGTAGATTATTTGCAGCTCATTACAGGTGATCCGAAGTATAAGGGCAATCGATTTCAAGAGATAAGTGAGATTTCTCGTAAGCTTAAGTTATTAGCGCGTGATTTAAATGTATGTGTAGTAGCGTTGTCGCAATTGTCTCGTTCAGTAGAGTCGCGTCAAGATAAGCGGCCGCTTTTATCTGATTTAAGAGAGACAGGACAGATTGAGCAAGATGCGGATGTCATTATGCTTATGTATCGTGAGGATTATTACGATAAGGAAACGATGCAGAAAGAGATGACGGAGATTCATGTGGCGAAGCATCGGAATGGTCCTGTTGGTAGTTTTAAATTGAGATTTTTGAAGGAGTTTGGGCGGTTTGTGGAGATGGTAAATTAAAGTGATAATAAAGTTATTTAATTTAGATATAAAAAATACAAGAGCCTTGCTACATTGTATTGTAGTAATGCTCTTTAAAGTTGTTTAATTTCTATCCATTTAAAGGTGTTTGCACTCAAAAATCAATAATAAATTTGTTTAATTCTTCTTCAACTAAAGCGCCCGTTTGTTGAAGAAGAAAATGCGTTTCCACTTTTATGTAGGAACGTACCTGCTATACAATAGCCTAATAAAATCAATTTCACTTAACTAATTTATACAATGGAATAATTTTATTATCATTTAACAGATTCTTAATCTACAAGAAAAACCGAAATCCCTTCTTTAAAGAGATAGGAAATTCCGGTTCATCTTTTTTCAAAACGGTGCGACATAATAGAGCTTTTGGGGAGTCATTTGTAACTGTAGGTTTCAATTTAAGTTTAATCAAAGTATTGCTGCAAATATTGATTTTATAAATAGAAGAAACCCACATATTTTGAAAAAAGATTCATCAAAATGTGTGGGTTTTAATTTTAGATTCCTTAAGTTTTTATAAAAAAGATTGATCATTTGTGTACGTCTAACACGTAAATCTAGCTACCCCTCATTATTTTTCATCTACACTTTCCCTTTTCTGTAGATTAACTATATAACTTCTGAAAATTGATTCTTCTCCTTTTAAATCTACATACGTATATTATATTACATGTGTTGTTTACGAATATATTAAAAACACAGAAAGCAGGTAAAAAGTAATAGATAAATGATTAACGTTTTCATGAATATATTGAATTTCTATCCACTGAAGAGGGAGATCGAGTCTTAATGATGCAAATGAAAAATATCTTTCAAAGTAAAGGATTTCAAAGGTTGCTTGTGTTAATAATTTTAACCCTTATATTATATGGGTTAAAAAGTATGATTAATTTAATATTGATTACCTTTATCCTTACGTTTTTAATGAATCATTTTCAAAGGTTTATTTCTGAAAAGCTTAATCATTTTGTACGAATAAATAGGAAAGTGATTATTGTCTTTTTATACATTGTTTTAGTTATGTTGATTGTTACCGCGTTATATAAATATTTGCCGGTCATTACCGTTCAAATTTCACAGTTAATTCATCAGTTTCAAGTGTTTTTTAAGCATCCACCTGATAATGAAATTATAAAATATTTGATTTCTACCATTAAAGAGATGGAAGTATCAAAGTATATTGAACAAGGTGTCGATGTTATTTATCAGTCCTTGGCTGGTATTGGAAAAGTAAGTTCGCAAATGTTTCTTTCCTTTATTTTAAGTTTGTTCTTCTTGTTAGAAAAAGAGCGTATTATAGCTTTCACTTCTAAATTTAAAGATAGTAAGCTTAGCTTTTTTTACAATGAGATTGCATATTTTGGACAAAAATTTGTACGTTCATTTGGAAAAGTTATTGAGGCGCAGTTTTTAATCGCTGTTATAAATTGTATCCTTTCAGTTATTGCACTTTGGCTTTTAGGATTTCCGCAGCTCCTCGTATTAGCAGTAATGATTTTTTTACTCGGGCTCATCCCAGTTGCAGGTGTAATCATTTCGCTATTTCCACTTTGTATTATTGCCTATAATATTGGTGGGATTACATATGTAGTATACATTTTAATTTTCATTACAGTCATTCATGCGTTTGAAAGCTATTTTTTAAATCCAAAATTTATGTCTGCAAAAACGAATTTACCAATTTTCTATACGTTTATAATCCTTATATTTTCAGAGCATTTTTTTGGTATGTGGGGGTTAATAATTGGGATTCCGATTTTTATCTTCTTGCTTGATGTACTTGACGTGAAGAATGAGGAGAAATCGTATGTAGATGTGGAAAATGATACCTCGAAGGCACGTAAAAAGCAATTCAAGTATATTGTGTTGCTTTGGAATAAAGTCTGATAAAGTAAAGCCACAAACCCTTATTTAACAGCAACATTAAAAACCTTATTTTGAAAAAAATTGATCAGAATAGAAATAATGAAAAATAACCCAATTTCTCTATTTTATATGGAGAAGTTGGGTTTTTTCGTTTTGAAATGATTATGAGAAATTTCTTATATATTTCTCATATATTCATCATGTTTCTTTCATTCTCTTCTCACGTCTAAGTTTTACACTCATATGTATCAAAGATAAAGGGAGGTAATACATTTTTTACTTATTTCAAAACGAATGATAGATGGTGGTGAACAGATGAAAAAGAATAAATGTAGAAAATGGCGTTGGTTAAAATGGATTTTGATCCTTCCGTTACTTCTGGCATTACTATTGTTTGGATTACATAGTATGAAGTTTGACAGGTGGGATCATGAGAAGCATAAGCAGGCGGCGTATACTGTTTCTCACGATAAAGAAAGAGAAGCTTTCGTTACACAAAAGGAAAAGTTTAATAACTTTGAGCGAAATCAGCATCATGAAAAACACCATGAAAAAGAGTTTGAAGGTTTATTCTTCATACCATTCCTGTTAGCGTTTGGATTTGTTCTTTTCGGCTGGTTCATGCTTCGTAAGTCTGAAGGGAATATGGTTAAAAAGTGGACAGGCATATTGCTCCTAGTTATTGGTTTATTACCGGTCCTTCCGATGCTTGCATTTGTTGCAGCGATTGTTTGGGCATATAAAAAATTAAAAGAAAAAAGAATGGCAACTGATATAGATTTATACAGCGACTTCCAAGTACAACAACAAGTAGATATTTTAGATCAATGGGAACGTAATATTCGTAAGGAGGAGAAGTAATAATGGGTATTTTAAAACGTATTAAAAATATTGTAGTGGCGGATGTGCATCAAACGTTAGATAAGCTAGAAAAACCTACTAACATGTTAAAGCAATATCTTCGCGAAACAGAACAGCAAATTACGAAGGCTGAAAAAGCACTTTCGCATCAATATTATTTAGAAAAGAAATATGAAGCATTAATTTCAGAAACGGATGCTCTTATTGTGAAGAGAACTCGCCAAGCTGAGCTTGCCGTATCACGCGAAGAAGATCATATGGCGCAGTTAGCCCTGCAAGAAAAAATCGTGAATGAGAAAAAAGCGGAACTATATCGCAAGCAGTACGAAATAACAAAAGAGCAAACAGCGACGCTTTATGAACAAATTGATAAACTGCAAAAGAAATATGGAGAGTTGCAATATAAAGAACTAGTTCTTGTTTCGCGGTTAAATGCAGCGCAAGCGATAAAAGAAAGCAACAGAGCAATTGATTCGTTCCATACAGAAAGCTCAGTGAAAGGCTTTGCGCGCATTGAATCTTATGTGCAAAAACTAGAAGCAGAAACAGCTGCTAGTAACTATTTTTACAATTTGAAGTCTCCGAATCAGCAAGAAGTGTTAGATCAAAATTTGCAAGAAGAAGTGAAACGAGAGTTAGAGAAGTTAAAAGAGAATAAATAGTACGTAAAAAAGCCCATTTTATATGGGCTTTTTTTGTTGGGGAAATTATTCTTTTTCAAATTGAAAAATGTTTTGGTTAATGAGTTGGTGGAAGTATTGATCCATTTCTGCTGCAGAAACTTTTCTTTCATTTTGAAACCACCATGCGCTTAATGATGTGATTACCCCTGAATAAAATTCCGTTATTAAATCGTGTGGTATCGTATGATTTTTGCAAAGTTGATTTAACGCTTCTGTTTCTTGTTTTCTTGTTTCATGATTTAAATAATATGTACGGCTAATAAATTGTTCATCAGACATTTGCGCCTCTAATATTTTACCGATTTCTTCATGATGCAGAAATTGTTCCATCACTTGAAATGGCTTACTTAATCGATCAGAAAGCGGTATTTCAGCAATCATCTCGCCATATCGTTTAAACCCAAATGCTAATAAAGCATCTTTATCTTCAAAATGCTTGTAAAATGTTGTTCGATGTACCATCGCACGATCACAAATTTGGTTAATCGTGATGGAACTATATTTCTGTTTTGATTGTGTCATTAATTCAAATAAGGAATCCCAAAGTAATTTATGTGTACGTCTAATACGTAAATCAAGTTGTTTTTCACTATCGTTCATCTACAATTCTCCTTTTTTGTAGATTAAATATACAACGGCTGAACATTGATTCTCCCTTTTTAATCTACATATGTATATTATATTACATGTGTTCCGATGTATATAAAGTTTTTTAAGTAAAAACAGGAGGAGAATTACTAAATGAATATGACAACTAAGAGCCCTACAAGTGGCAAAGTTGATACTTCTAATATGAAACATGCCCCCATTTTAATTGCATTACTTTTAGGGGCAATGGTTGCATTATTAAACGAAACATTACTTGGTAATGCATTAACCGTATTAATGAAAGAATTTGATGTAACAGCTTCAACCATTCAATGGCTTTCTACAGCCTACATGTTAGTGGTTGGGGTGTTAGTGCCGATTACAGCATTACTTCAGCAATGGCTCACAACGAGACAGATGTTCTTGATCGCTATGGTAACGTTTTTAGTCGGTACATTAATTGCGGGATTCGCACCGTCGTTTTCTGTTTTATTAGTCGGCCGTATTGTCCAGGCAGTAGCTACGGGGTTAATTTCACCGTTATTAATGAATACGATTTTAATTATTTGTCCACCTGAAAAACGTGGTGCCACAATGGGCTTAATCGCACTTGTTATGATGTCCGCTCCAGCAATTGGTCCTACATTATCAGGAATAATCGTTGATTCACTTAACTGGCGCTGGTTATTCTACATTGTTATTCCTATCGTAATCATTTCCATTGTAATTGGGATGAAGTACATTCAAAATGTGACAGAGTTAACAAGGCCAAAAGTTGATTATCCATCCATTCTTTTATCGACATTAGGATTCGGTGGTATTGTGTATAGCTTTAGTGCATCAGGTGATTTAGGATGGTCAGATGCGAAAGTGTATTGCTCTTTAATTGTTGGGCTTATATCACTATCCATTTTTGTTGTTCGCCAATTAAAAATTGATAATCCAATTTTAGAGCTACGCGCATTTAAAGTTCCGATGTTTACGTTATCAGTTGGATTAATTGTCATTGTTATGATGTCGCTATTTTCAACGATGACTTTATTACCGATGTTCTTGCAAACAGTTTTACTTGTTACAGCCTTTAAATCAGGAATTATAATGCTTCCAGGAAGTATTATTAGTGCCATAATGGGACCGATTGCAGGTAAACTATTTGATAAATTTAGTCCGAAAGTTATTATCATTCCCGGCATTGTGTTCGTAGGGATTGCAATGTTTTTATTTAAAGGCATTACTCCTGACACAACAATGCTACAAATTATTATCATGCATAGCGTATTAATGGTTGGACTCATGTTTGTAATGACAGCACAAACATACGGTTTAAATCAACTAACACCAGAGCTATATCCGCACGGCACAGCACTGTTTAATACGTTACAGCAAGTAGCTGGCGCAATTGGTACAGCTATATTTATCTCTAAAATGTCTTCAGATACAACTAGGTATATGGAAAGCTCAGCAAATCCAATGGATCCAGTAGAGAAGTTGAACGGCTTAACATCCGGCTTCCAAGGTGCATTTACACTTGGATTAATCTTTATCGTTGTTGCTTTTGTCGTATCGTTGTTCTTAAAAGAGCAGAAAAAGGGAGTAGAAGCAACGGGGGTTTTACAGAGCGAGAATTAATAAGGTATATAGTTAAAGGTTAATGTAAAAAAAGACATCTTTCACTCGTAAAGATGTCTTTTTTTACATTTCTTTCGTTATATCATACTGCAACAGTTGCTGCTGATCATAAAATTTCTCAAAAATGATGCCCATTACATAGAAGAAGAATAGACCAAAGCAAATGTGAATGAGTGTAAATGTAGCTCCGAATGAAGAAAATTCATACACCATAATTGGTAATTTCGCAGTTGTCCAAACGCCTAAGAAAAATACGATATATCTAATACTTGCGCCTTTTTTTAATAGTAGTGCTGCAATTGGAAAAGCGACGTAGAGTGGGCCGGCTGCAATTCCTCCTAGTAATAGAGAGAATAAGATTCCATATATACCGGATTTTTCTCCCATATATTTAATTAACGTTTCTTTCTTCACCCACTGATCAAGTAATCCTACAAATACTAGGACAGGGGGGAGTAGAAATAGCATATCTAAAATACTATTCCCTGTTAATTGTAATGCGCTCCATCCTAAAGATTGGTTTATAAAAGTTAATACGATGAGCCCAAACAGTAATATGAAAAAGAAGCGATATCTTTTTAGTTCATTCATACCATCACCACCCAAATGATATATGAGAATAGGAGGGACATGAGTAATGCAGATGCATTACGAGCGTAAGCAAAACTTCGTCCAAATATCTTTTGCTCCATCGGCATGGTTGTAATTCCTACTGACATTAATGTAGACATGAGTGCTGCAACTTGAGGAAGGCCTGCGCCATGTTGGACTAATGTATTGCCAAGTGGGAACACGACAAAGCTTGGAATGAGTGCAATGGAGCCAAGTAGTGCTGAATAAATAATACCTAGAAATCCGGACTTTTCTCCAATGATGGAAGAGATGAAGGATGGCGTTAATATTGAAAGTGATAGTCCGACGAAAAGCATAATGGAGAGCATGGCAGATAGAAGGTTTCGAAATATTTTCCATGACTTAAATAGAGCATCTTTCGTTTTACTACGATTCTTCATAAAAGAAATCCCCGTAAGAATAATGGCTAAAGTGTAAAGGATAACACCATTAATCATGATTGGATTCCTTTAAGTCTTTATATTTGTCTAAGAAAAATGATAAGTTTTTCATTTTTTCTTCAATATCCATTTGGAAATCTGCCAACTGTTCTTTTCCTACTGTAGTTATTTTGTACATCTTTCTCGGCTTATCTTGAACGGATGTATTTAAATAAGATTCAATAGCGCCTTCGTTTTCTAATTTTTTCAGCGTGCGGTATAGGATCGCACTATCGATTGGATTGACCGGAAGTTCTTCTTCGCATTTCTGTAATAGTTGCCCGCCATAGTTATCTCCCTCTGCTAAAAATAACAAAAGAAATGCACCTGTATGTCTGCCTGTATGTTTCATGGATATACCTCCTCAAGGTGATTTTCGAATTCATACTGTCATTAACAGTATACTGTTAATGACAGTATATGGTGAATAGAATGCCATGTCAATTATAAAATGTGCACTTCAAATGTTACCGAGGGGGAAATAACAATAAATATTAGGGGGAAAGTATAATTGGGCAATTGGTGATTCCTTTTCTAATTTTGTTAGATAAAAAAATAAAAGCCTACTGCTTTCTTGTGACAGTGGCTTTTATTTTTTGGTAAACTACTATATTACGCTTTCGGAATCTCGCATTTTGATAGTAACATATATATGTTAGTTGCATATTGAGAAATAAAAAAAAGACACTCTCAAGAGTGCCTCTTCTTAGCAGCCGAATCCGCCGCCACAACAGCTAGCTCCAACTATAATTAATAAGATAAAGAGCACAACAAGTAAGGCGAATCCGCCACCAAAACCACAGCCTCCGCCGCAACTACCACCATAGCCCATATCAATCCCTCCTTTCATAAAGAGAATTAAGGTCACACATGTACGTTATGGACTTAATTCACTTTATGTTTTTACGGATTAATTGAGCAGGTCCTTTTGAAAAAATAAAAGGCGCCCGGTATTTTAAGAGAATTGATGGTCTTGTTTTTGTCACGTGTGCTATGTCGTTTACATATTGTATTTTATTCTGTGAATTGGGAGAAGGAAGATCTTTATGGCTTATTCTGGACGCCCAACATCTTTTCGTGATTGGGGAGCATCTACTCAAAAGGATTAATAAAAGCATAAGAAAAGAAGACATCAATTAAGATGTCTTCTTTTCTTATGCAATCCAAATGCTTTGAAAATAACAATTGTCGATTCCTGTTTTAGTATAGCATTTAATAATCAGGAGTTCTATAACTTTTTTATATATATAAATTTTATGATATCTAATTGCATATTTTAGTTGTCTGTTATTTGCTTTACTCTCCCTTCATATCATATAAATGTAGATTGTTAAATTGATGATCTATAATCTTCTCAGTTATATAACCGTCATTGATAATTGTATGCATGTAATTAACTTTAGAACGTTTTTACATTACATCTTAAGAAAAAAGTACTCATGCGAGTACTTTTTTTCTGAAATGAATCAGTATTTATTTTTAAACTGATCCCCATAAATGATAAACCATGCCAATAACAAAGAATGCCAGTCCTAAAAACAAAACAATTAAAGCAAGTATTCCATTTTTATTATGCTCCATAAGGTTAGCTCCTTTTTCATTTACTTATATACAAAAAAGCCTTTAGTCTTAATTATGGCTGAAGGCTTTGATCATTATACTTTTTTAAATTCTCTGGTGGCTCATATTACTTCATTTAGCTGTATCTGAGTAATATTCCTCAGCACTAAACTCTTTAATGAGTGATATATTGTTTGTATCTGGGTTAAACTTAAATATTTTAATTTTATTATATTCGTCTTTGTATGCAAATGTATTATCACCGATTTGGGTCATATTGCTGATGTTTGAGGTAGGATCGCTACCATGATCAGTGATTTCCACAACTTTTTCATGGTCCCAGAATGCAACGGCAATGATCAAAATGATAAGGCATACACGTATGTAACGCAGTTCTCTTGCAATAGAATTTTCCATTTGGTAGTCTCCTTTGTTGTTTGTTAGATTTTGTGTATAAAAGAGATAATTCCTATGAAAAAATAATGAATCGAATATAAATAAAAAAGACACTTTACAGTGCCTTTTTTATTTGAGTTATGCGCATTGCTTAATAAGACGTTAGTTTCTCAGTCTGACTATGAGTAACTATGTAGGGTAATTCAATTATAACATTTTAACCAATAATGGGTCTATATGGAATTTGTGTAATAATTATGTTTAATTATTCAGAATCGTACATTTGGTGTAGTATGTGGATTAAGAAAGGGAAGTCCTTTATGGAATTTAAGAAAAAACTGAAAAATTATTATGTACTTGTTTTCCCTTGTAAAAAAATGTTCAATAATTCGTTATTGCAAACGCTTACTTGTTGTGTATAATAAAGTTAAGTTAATAATTAAAAGGATTGTTACTGTTCGGCAGGCAAAACCTAAATTGATCCAAAGGGGCTACATGTGTAGTTTTTGGGAATCAGTTTAGGTTTTTTTATTACCTTTTGTGACTTTATAAGAAAAAGAAGGTGGAACAATATGAAGATCCACAAAATCTTAAATAACAATGTTGTTTGCACGAAAAAGGAGAATGAAACTGAAGTAGTACTAATGGGCAGAGGTTTGGGATTTCAGAAAAAAGTAGGCGATACAATTGATGAATCTAAGATAGAAAAAACCTTTGTTATAGAAACAAAAGAATTATCAGAGAAACTTGCTAGGTTGTTAACTGAAATTCCTGTGGAGAATCTTGAAATTACAGAGAGAATTATTCAATCTGCTAAAACAGTTTTGCCGGGACCTTTAAGTGATTATATTTATCTTACATTAACGGATCACTTAAGTTTTGCTCTAACGCGGCATAAAGAAGGAATGGATCTTAAAAATACATTGCTTTGGGAAATTAAAAGGTTCTATCAGAAAGAGTTTGAAATCGGTTTACAAGCTTTAAATATTATTGAAGAAGAGACTGGATTTAAACTTTCTGAAGATGAAGCAGGGTCAATTGCACTACATTTCGTTAATGCGCAGCAAGGAGAACCAGCGATGCAGCAAACGGTGGCGATGACGAAAATCGTCCAAGATATTTTAAATGTTGTAAAGTACCACTATAAGATGAACGTAGATGAACATTCATTTAATTATAGTCGGTTTGTAACGCATTTACGATATTTCGCCCAGCGTTTAATGCAGAAGGAATTAAATTCGGCAGATGATGATTTTTTATATGAGCAAGTGAAAAGTAAGTATTATGAAGCATATTGTTGTACAGAAAAAATTGAGGCATACTTACAAAAAGCACATAATAATCATCTTTCAAAAGATGAAAAAGTGTATTTAACGTTGCACATTCATCGTGTAACGAAACGCAATGAATTATGTAATTGAATAAACGGGATTGTTACTGTTTGGCAGGCAAAACCTAAATTGACTTCTAATGGAGTGATTCGTATATATCACGCGTTAGGGTTAGTTTAGGTTTTTTCTTTTATAAAAATGATAAATGGAATGATTGTAAGGAGGGAGAACTACTATGAAGTATGAACAATTGGCAAAAGACATACTGAAAAATGTTGGCGGAAGAGAAAATATAAATAGTGTTGTACATTGTATAACGCGTTTACGGTTTCAGTTAAAAGATGAGGGGAAAGCAAATACAGAGATACTGAAAAATATGGAAGACGTTGTGACTGTTATGAAAAGCGGTGGACAATATCAAGTTGTTATTGGTAACCATGTGTCTGATGTGTATAAAGCGGTCGTTTCGGCTGGAGGGTTTCAAGAAACAGAGGAAGAAGCTACTAGTGAGAAGAAGAAGAGTAGTCTTATAGATATTCTTTCTAGTATCTTTACTCCTATTTTAGGAGTATTAGCGGCAACAGGGATGATTAAAGGATTTAATGCTTTATTTGTAGCATTAGGTTGGTTAAGTACTCAATCAGGAACGTATCAAATATTAAATGCAGTTGGCGATTCGTTATTTTATTTCTTCCCAATCTTCTTAGGATATACAGCAAGTAAGAAATTTGGAGGATCACCATTCATTGGTATGGCAATTGGGGGAGCTTTAGTTTACCCAGCTTTATCAGGTTTAAAGGCAAGTGAGCCATTATTTACGTTATTTGCAGGAACGATGTTTGAATCACCAATTCATATTACGTTTTTAGGAATACCAGTTATATTAATGAGTTATGCATCATCTGTTATTCCAATTATTCTCGCTGCTTATTTTGGAGCGAAAGTAGAAAGGTCTTTAAAGAAAGTTATTCCGGATGTTGTGAAAACATTTTTAGTACCATTCTTTACATTATTAATCGTTGTACCAGTTACATTTCTCGTTATTGGCCCAATTGCGACGTGGGCAGGACAGTTTTTAGGACAGGCCACACTTTGGATTTATAATTTAAGCCCGTTAGTAGCAGGAGTACTACTGGGCGCTTTCTGGCAAGTACTTGTTATTTTCGGTCTTCATTGGGGAATTGTTCCGATTGGATTTAATAATTTAGCAGTGCACGGTATCGATCCTATATTAGCGCTCATATTCGCTGCTTCATTTGCTCAAATTGGTGCTGTTCTTGGCGTTTGGATGAAAACGAAAGACCAGAAAGTGAAAACGCTAAGTATTCCAGCTTTTATTTCAGGTATTTTCGGCGTTACAGAGCCGGCAATTTATGGTATTACACTTCCTCTTAAAAGGCCGTTTATTATGAGCTGTATTGCTGGAGGAATTGGCGGCGCAATACTTGGCGTATTTGGTACACAAAGTTATATGACAGGTGGACTTGGCATATTTGCGCTTCCAACATTCATTAGTCCGAAAGATGGGATTACAGCTGGATTTTGGGGAGCAATTGTTGCGATGGTTGTCTCTTTAATATTAGGTTTTATTCTTACTTACTTATTCGGGTTTACTAAAAAGCAAACATCTACAGAAACAGCTGAAACAATTGATAAAATAGCTGCATCAAACCATGATGAAGTAATCTTTAGTCCTTTTCATGGTATTGTTCAGCCGCTCCAAGATATTGATGATGCTGCATTTGCATCAGGTGCGTTAGGTGAAGGAGTTGCGATTGAGCCTTCAGAAGGAAAGTTGTTTTCACCAGTTTCAGGTACGATATCTGCGCTCTTCCCAACGAATCATGCAGTAGGAATTACGGCGGATTCAGGTGCTGAAATTTTAATCCATATTGGGATGGATACTGTGAAACTAGATGGCGAATTTTTCTCTTCTCATATTGAACAAGGAGCGAGAGTAGAAAAAGGGCAATTACTTATTGAATTTAATATAGCAGAAATTCAAAAGGCGGGTTATATTGTGACAACACCAGTTGTTGTTACAAATTATGATAAATATAGCATTAAGAAAACTGAAGTAGAAAAGATTCAAGCAGGAGATTCCTTACTAGAGTTAGGAGTCAAAGAGTAGTTACATTTCATACAGGTTCAAACGAAGAAAGGTATTCTTTGAAAATGGCAATACCTTTCCTCGTTAATTCTTATATAAAGGAGTTTTTCTATATGTCTAAAGTTATTTTTCCAAAAGGATTTTTATGGGGTGGAGCGATTGCAGCCAATCAAGCGGAAGGAGCATATTTAGAGGATGGAAAAGGATTAACGACAGTTGATTTATTGCCAACTGGTGAAAAACGTTGGAACGTTATGAAAGGGGGTATTCATTCTTTTACGCCAGTAGAAGGGGAGTTTTATCCGTCACATGAAGCAATTGATTTTTATCATCGATATAAAGAAGATATTGCTCTTTTTGCGGAAATGGGCTTTAAAGCTTTACGCGTATCTATCGCTTGGACACGCATTTTCCCAAATGGTGATGATGAACAGCCGAATGAGGCAGGATTAAAGTTTTATGATAACTTATTTGATGAACTTTTAAAGCAGGGAATTGAACCGGTTGTTACGATGGCTCACTTTGATGTTCCTGTTCATTTAGTAGAAAAGTATGGAAGTTGGAGAAATAGAAAGCTTATAAACTTCTTTGAAACGTATGCAAAAACAATCTTTAATAGATATAAAGATAAAGTGAAGTATTGGATGACATTTAATGAAATTAATATGCTGTTACATTTACCTTTCATGGGAGCAGGGCTAGCCTTTAAAGAAGGCGAGAATAAAAAACAAATTCAGTATCAAGCGGCGCATCATCAACTTGTCGCAAGTGCGTTAGCTGTGAAGGCGTGTCATGAAATTATTCCAGATGCAAAGATCGGTTGTATGCTTGCTGCTGGTGCAACGTATCCATATACATGTAATCCAGATGATATTCATCGTGCGATGGAACAAGACCGTGAATCATTCTTCTTTATTGATGTGCAAGCAAGAGGGGAATACCCTGGATATGCGAAACGATTCTTTAAAGATAATCATTTAACGATCGAAATGGAACAAGAAGATGAGTCCATTTTGAAAGAGCATACGGTTGATTATATCGGGTTTAGCTACTATTCAAGCAGAGCAACAAGCACGGATCCAGAAGTGTTAAAAAGTATAACGAGCGGAAATGTATTTGGTTCTGTTGAAAATCCATATCTTGAAAAATCAGAGTGGGGATGGACGATTGATCCGAAAGGGTTCCGTATTACAGCGAACCAACTTTACGATCGCTATCAAAAACCTTTATTTGTCGTTGAAAATGGTCTTGGCGCAATCGATCAATTAAATGCTGAAGACGAGGTAAACGACGACTACCGTATTGATTATCTGCAAAAGCATATGATTGAGATGTCAGAAGCAATACAAGATGGAGTAGATATTATCGGATACACAAGCTGGGGGCCAATTGATCTTGTAAGTGCCTCTACTGGAGAAATGAAGAAACGTTACGGATATATATACGTTGATAAAGATAATGAAGGAAAAGGTTCATTAAAAAGATCGAAAAAGAAAAGCTTCGATTGGTATAAAGAAGTCATTGAGACGAATGGTGAGAGTTTGAAATCTTAAGTATAAAAAGAAGGCATCAATTAAGATGTCTTCTTTTTTGTATAATTTGAATGCAATAAGAAAGTATGGAGATATATTTCCCTTTACATGAACATAAAGGTGTAATATAGTTTAGTTAAGTTAACTAAATTGTATGTTGAAACTTAATAACAGCATGATTGGAGGAAGAGCGTGTTATGAGTTACATACCAAATATGATCACGATAGCAAATTTTGTATGTGGGCTTCTGGCTATTCACGCGGTTCTTGTTCACGATATTTATTTGGGAGTAGTTTTTATTATTACAGGTATGTTATTTGATCTTTTTGATGGCATGATTGCTCGGAAACTTGATTCTGTTTCGGGAATAGGTGGACAATTAGACTCCTTTGCGGATTTAGTTACCTTTGGTGTAGCTCCGTCTATTCTTGCATATAGTGTCGCTTTAAAAGATTTACAGTCTATCGGGATGCTATGTGCGCTAGCTTACAGTATTTGCGGAATGCTTCGGCTTGCTAGATTTAACACGCAACAAAGCAAACTCCCGACGTTTATCGGAATGCCAATTCCATTTGCAGCAATGTGTCTCATCATTTTGTGCTTTTTAAATAATCCCGTTCTCCTGGCGCTTGGCACATGTGTACTTTCTTATTTAATGGTGAGCAAAATAAAATTTCCTCATTTTAAAAAGGATATATCAGAAAACTTGAAGTCTGAAAGATGGAATTGATGATACGTAAATACAATGAGAAAGATAAAGGAGTACGGCATGATTCGTATGGCACTAAGATCATTTAACATACAAATGTATTGTTTGCTAGGCGTAATGTTATTGGGGTGGTTTATGACACCTTTTCCAGCCCATTTTGTAGGGATAAGCATTGGCCTTTTAGTTAGTATGTACTGTGTTTGGATTTTAGGAAGGCGTATTGAAAAGTTTGGAGATAGCATAGTAAAAAAAGAAAAAGCACCGATGCTTGGAATGGTTAATCGATTTGCAGCCGCGATTCTTGGTGCGATTATTATGTATGAAATTGAACACCAAAATTTCATGTGGACATTTGCTGCTGGAATTATGGGTGGTTATTTTTTAATTGTGATTAATTTAGGATATTACAGCATGAAAGATGTGAAGAAATAGATTAGCATAAAATTTTTGGGGTCCACTTAAAGTAGCCACAATCTTTTCATAAACAGATTGTGGCTGTTTTTATTAATATTTCTGGTGGAAAGTACTGAAGTGATTACCAATTAGCCACTTCAGTATTTAACTTCAACCACTTCTCCCAATCCAAATCCTCTATTTTCAGCAAACTCAATGAAACACCCTTCATATCTAAAGATGTGAGCAGAGTACCAACCTTTACGAATTTAATCTGTAAGCCTTCCAGCTCGCATAAACGACGAATATCATTTGCGAAAATGTATTGCTCCATTAATGGTGTCGCACCTAATCCGTTAATGAGGATCGCAAAGTTGTCACCTTTTCTCCAGCGGTAAATGCTTTTTAATTTATTCATAAGTTCGATCGCTAATATTTCAGAAGAAGATAGTGCTTCTTTACGGTAACCTTTTTCGCCGTGGATACCGACCCCATAAAATACTTCGTCGTCGCTTAATGTGAATGAAGCTTCTCCTTTTACTGGGTCATTCGCAGGTGAAAGAGCGACTCCTAATGTGTGTAAGTTTTCAGTGATAGAACGGCCGAGTGTTGTTAGTTCTTCTAAAGAATGGCCTTCAAGAGCGGCTGCACCTAGTATTTTTTGAACAAAAACGGTGCCAGCAACGCCGCGTCTTCTTTTATTAAAGGAAGCATCATCTTCAATTGAAACGTCGTCATTTACGATGATGTGGTCAATTTGTCTTCCTTCTTCTTTTGCGATTAGTTCTGCTGCTAGAAAGTTGTCTACGTCGTCTTTAAAGTTTTTAATGATGAATAAAATACTTTTGTCTTTTGGAATGAGGCGAGTTGCCGCGACGATTTGTTCGACTGTAGGCGGAGTGAAGATGTTTCCGTTTACTGCCGCTGTAAGCATTCCTTTTCCTACATAGCCAATATCAGCTGGTTCATGTCCGCTACCACCGCCGCTTATAATGACAACATTTTGCTTCATTTCTGCGATATCTTTTACATAAATGATGTTATGTGTTTCGTCGTAATTTACTTTGTCGTTATGTTCAAAATAAAAGCCATGCAGCATATCTTGAACAATATTTTCTACATCATTCATAATCTTTTTCATTGTTCTTGCCACCTTATGATTTGTTTGCTGATTGCTCGAGTAAAAGTAGTAATTGGTTATTTATCATGTTTTTCATGAGAGAAGACATAATGGATGGATCTACTTCACATTTGCTTTCAATCCAATCTTTTATCGTTCCAACGAAGCCGTGACTATAAAAAGAGGCAATCGTATTTTTCGTTTCATTAGAAAGAGTTAGTCTGCAATTCATTGATAGTTCATCAATAATCTTCATATATAAGTTTTTCGTATGCTCAAATAAATAGTGATTAAACGAGTTTTGTTCAATGACTTTAAAAGCATTGCGGTAAAATTTTTGATTTTCATAAAAGTAATCAAATAATAAATCGAAAATATTTTCCCATTTCTCATAGTCGAGAAAGTCTATAATGTTTTCTTTCGTTTCTTCTCTATAAATCCAGCTTAATAGTTCAAATTTATCTTTAAAATGATAATAAAAAGTTTGCCTACGCATTTGACAGTGTAACATAATATCGCTCACTGATATTTTATGAAATGACTCTGTTTCCATTAAATATTTCAATGAGTTCGCGATTATCTTTTTAGAAATTATAGAAGAGGTCATCTGAATCATCCCTAGAATGTTATTAATATAAAAATCCTATCCATAAATGAGAGCGGTGTCTTTAGACAGATTGTCCATTTTGTCCGTTTACTATAAAACGCTTTCATTTTAACATGAGTAGTAAGAAGAAGATTTCAAATATATCACAATATATTAAAGGAATTGAGGGAGAATCACAATGAAAAAGATTATAAACAAACCAGAAACATTAGTAATGGAAATGTGCAACGGCATGGTTATGGCTCATCCAGAGCTTGAGCTTTTGAAAAAATATAAAGTCATTAAGAAGAAAGAAATGAACGAGAATAAAGTAACGTTAATTAGTGGCGGCGGTAGTGGTCATGAGCCAGCGCATGCAGGATTAGTCGGAAAAGGAATGTTAGATGCGGCAGTGTGCGGAGATGTGTTTGCTTCGCCTTCACAAATTCAGGTATATCAAGCAATTAAAGAGACGGCTAGTAAAAAAGGAACGTTATTAATTATTAAAAATTACAGCGGCGATATTATGAATTTCAAAAACGGGGCGCATTTAGCGACTGAAGATGGAATTGAAGTCGACTACGTAAAAGTGGACGATGATATTGCGGTAGAAGATAGCCTATATACAGTAGGACGCCGCGGCGTTGCGGGAGTTATTTTAGTGCATAAAATTGCCGGTGCAGCAGCGGAAGCAGGTATGGATTTAGGAGCGGTGAAAGCTGTCGCAGAAAAAGCAGCGGCTAACGTGCGCACAATCGGTTTAGCGTTAACTTCTTGTACAGTTCCAGCAAGTGGATCACCTACTTTTACACTTGCTGAAGATGAAATGGAATACGGCGTAGGTATTCACGGTGAACCAGGTATTAAGCGTGAAAAAATGATGTCAGCAGATGAATTAGCTAACCGTATGACAAATGATCTTATAAAAGATTTAGGAGTAAAAGATGGCGAGGAAATCGCGCTTCTTGTAAATGGTTTTGGCGGCACACCACTGCAAGAACTGTACCTATTTAACAATGCAGTTACGAGAGAATTAGCTGCTAGAAACATTAAAATTAATAGAGTGTTCGTCGGTAATTATATGACGAGTATTGATATGGCAGGTATGTCTTTAACGGTAATGAAGTTAGATGATGAACTGAAAGCATTATTATCGAAAGAGTGTAATACACCAGCGTTTAAAGTAGATGGACCAGTTGAGAGTGTAGAGTACGTGAATGTGCTTGAAGATGTAGAAGAGAAGGAAGTTTCATTTGAACTAGAGACAGCGGAAGAGCACGCTGTTATTAAAGATAATGTCATTACATTAAACAACATGATTTATCTCGTTGATAAAATGAGCGACATTATTATTAAAAATGAAGTACCGTTCTGTGAGCTAGATACACATGCGGGAGACGGCGATTTCGGAATGAGTGTTGCAAAAGGATTTAAGCAATTAAAACGTGAGTGGAGTTCTATTTTAGAACAAGAGAATGTAACGATCGGGTCGTTCCTTGACGGTTGTTCAATGATTATTATGGAACATTGCGGTGGCGCTTCTGGTCCAATTTGGGGCGGAGCATTCCGCGCAGCAAGTAAAGCTGCCGGCGAAAAACGTGAGCTAACAGTTGAAGAGTTCGCTGAAATGTTGCAAGCGGCACTTCAAGGTATACAATCTATCGGTGAAAGATCATTCGGTAGAGGAGCGGTAGTTGGTGACAAAACACTTGTTGATGCACTTGCTCCTTGTGTAGATTCTTGGATTGACAGCTCTTCAAACGGAGTAGACGTGAAAACTGCCTTTGAAAAAGGAGCAGAAGCAGCGGTTAAGGGAGCGGAATATACGAAAGAAATCGTCGCTCGCATGGGCCGCGCCGGTACAGTTGGTGAAAGAAGTTTAGGATATCCAGATGCAGGTGCACATGCACTTGGAGTTATCTTTACGGAGATTTCTGGTAGTTTGAAATAGAAATTAGAAGATCCCTTCTACCTTAAGGTGGAGGGGGTTTTTATAGTTGATTGATATATAATTTCGCTAGATGCTCTCCGTGAAATGGGGGAGGGTGGTAAGAATAGTAATTGAAATTATTTAAAGGGGCCTAAATTAAGAGGACTTCCCCTTAATCTTTTTAACAATGCAGGCAAAAGTTTCTTCGGTATATTTTATTCTTTAAATATTTCCGGTTTTTCCACTCTAAATGATTTTACATCACCGCACTCTAAGCAGAATGTTGTTAATAGTTTAGAACGCTTCCCCACTGTGAAGAGTGAGCTAGCCGTATCCTCACAAACATACGCATGATAAGCAGATCCAACTCTTCTTTCTTTAAATGTAGTAGAACCACAATTCTCACATCTTTTATTTTTCATGTTACTAACACCTCTTTAGGTTCATATTTATTTTTGCGTATTCTCTATTTCTTTTACGATAGAAGTAAAGCAACTTGGTTATAAATGATGTTTTCGACATGATACAACATACCCCTTTTTAAAACTTTGTGAAATATGCTGTGTAGGGATGATTGTATTTTCCTTCCACATATATTTGCAAGCAAAGCAGCATAATACCCCTATGAAGCTCTATGATTATATGATTTTTCTATATATCATTTAATCTTTATCGGAAAAATAAGTATTAAATGATTGATTTTTATTATTCTGATGATTATAATAAATGAAAACCAAACAATTCTTATGTTGAGAAGTGGAGGGACGGGCCCTATGAAACTTCGGCAACCTCGTATTAGACGAAAGGTGCCAAATCCTGCAGGTGAAAAAACACCTGAAAGATAAGAGCGGTTCACTTAGTAAAGAAAGCTACTCTTATTTCAATAAGAGTAGCTTTTTTTATGACTAAAAGGTTAAGGGGGAATATGTAGTGGAGTATGGCTTTTGGTTACCGATTTTTGGGGGATGGCTTCGAAATATAGATGATGAATCTATGCCACCTACGTTTGAGTACGCAAAACAAACAGCGCAAGCGGCAGAGCGATTAGGTTTTTCGACCACGCTTATTGCAGAATTAAACTTAAATGATATAAAAGGTGTTTCAGCACCAAGTTTAGAAGCATGGACAACCGCGGCGGCACTTGCTGCAGTAACGGATCGATTAGAGATAATGACAGCTGTAAGACCTGGCTTCCACAATCCAGCAGTTACAGCGAAAATGGCAGCGAATATCGATCAATTAAGTAATGGCCGTTTTACATTGAATGTAGTTTCAGCATGGTGGGAAGAAGAAGCGAGGCAGTATGGTGGGGTATTTACCGCACATGATGAAAGGTATGATCGAACAGAGGAATTTGTAACAATTTTGAGAGAGCTTTGGAAGGAAGAAGTATTTTCTTATGAGGGGAACTTTTATGAGGTTCATAATACACATTTAAATCCAAAACCTGTGCAGAAACAAGGAGTTAAGATTTATGCAGGTGGTGAGAGTGAGCGAGGGAAAGAGGTAATTGTAAAACACGCGGATGCATATGTAATGCATGGGGGAACAGTGGAAGAGGTATGTGTGAAAATAGAAGATATGAAGAATCGTAGAAAAAAAGTAACAGGGGAGCCATTGCAGTCATTCGGGCTCGCGGCGTACGTCATTTGTCGTGATACAGAAGAAGAGGCCTTAGAAGAATGGAGACGAATAACGGATGTGAAAGACGGTGCTTTAGGTTATGCGGGTTATCAAGACTTTATTAGTAAATCACAGTTGGAACAGCAAGTGAAGCTGAATGATTACTCCGTATCTAATCGTGGATTACGTCCGAACCTAATTGGAACACCAGAACAAATTGCAGAAAGAATACTTGCCTTTGAAAAAGTGGGCGTTACATTATTACTTTTGCAATTTTCGCCACAGCTTGAAGAAATGAAACGATTTTCTGAAAAGGTGATGCCATTAGTTGAATTGAAAAGAAAGGAATTGATTACAAATGAGTAAAATTTACATATTACATGAGAATAAGGAATGGACGGATCATTTGGTGAAACGGTTGGAAGAACTAGAGTTACCTTATGAGGAATGGTTTTTGGATGAAGGAACGATTTCGTTAGAACAAGAACCTCCCCAAGGTGTTTTTTATAGCCGTATGAGTGCTTCTTCGCATACAAGAGGGCATCGATACGCACCCGAGTTGACTGAGGGGGTTCTTTCTTGGTTAGAGGGACACGGGCGAACAGTATTTAATGGGTCTCGTGCATTACGACTTGAAGTAAGTAAATTGAATCAATATACAGCACTAAGGAATTTTGGGATACAAGTGCCGAAAACAATTGGTGCTGTTGGTCGTGATAATATAATAAAAGCAGCAAGGGAGTTAGGGGAAGTACCATTCATCACAAAGCATAACCGGGCAGGTAAAGGCCTTGGTGTTCAACTTTTTCATTCCATTGAGGCTTTAGAACAATATTTGGATGGTCCGACGTTTGAAGAGCCTATTGATGGAATTACTTTAATCCAGCAGTATATTGAAGCACCTGAATCATATATTACACGATGTGAGTTTGTAGGCGGTCAGTTTGTATATGCAGTTAAAGTAGATACATCAGAAGGGTTTGAACTTTGTCCAGCAGATGCGTGCTCTATTCACGATGCTTTTTGCCCAGTAGGAGAAGAGAGTAAGAAAGAGGCTTCAACAAAATTTGAAATTATATCGGACTTCCATGAGCCAATTATTGAACAATACAAGGAATTTTTGAAAGAAAACGAAATTACTGTTGCTGGTATTGAATTTATTCGCAGTTCGGATGGAACAATTTATACGTATGATATTAATACGAACACAAACTATAATTCTGACGCAGAGTCTGTAGCTAATCAATTTGGTATGCTCGAGCTTGCTAAATTCCTTGGAATAGAATTAGAAAAACAAGTAGAGTCAGTTAAATAATGTTGATTAAAAAATAAGGTTCTGGTGCAAACCTTTGTTAAAGTAATAGTATCAGTATGTCCAAGTTTAAGAGATTACTTACAAGGTCTTTATGGTTTGTGCATAAGAACGAAAAGTATCAGTTCATATTAAAAAAACAGCCCAAGTTCCAATGAGGAACTTGGGCTGTTTTTATGTTGTATTTTCTTTCCCAGCGTTATTCCATCGCCATCAAGATAAAAGAACGAGTGATCCCACTTTATGGTTATGTGCAAAATTTGAAAAAAGCATAAACCAGCAGAACCTTTGTATTTTGCTATCCTACGTATTTCACCCTGCATAAAAAAATATTTCTCAACATTTCTTATGTTGAAAAATATTGAATATTCGTATTATAACAAATATTATGTTGTTATCGACAAAAAAACGATAATTTGCAGACACTGGGGAGGAAATGCATTGAAAAAGAATAAGAAGTTAAAACCTTTATCGGTATTAGCAACAGCGGCGGTATTAAGTAGTAGTTTTGCTTTTGGAAGTCATGCAGCGTATGCTGAGACACCAACATCATCTCTACCAATAGATGAGCATTTAATACCGGATGAGCGTTTGGCAGAAGCGCTAAAACAACGGGGCGTAATTGATCAATCTGCATCACAAGCTGAGACATCAAAGGCTGTTGAAAAATATGTTGAGAAAAAGAAAGGGGAAAACCCTGGGAAAGAAATCATGACAGGAGATAGTCTTACGCAAGAAGCTTCTGATTTTATGAAAAAAGTAAAAGATGCAAAAATGAAGGAAAATGAACAGGCGCAGCAGCCGGCAGCAGGACCAGTAGCTGGACAAGATGCAGGATTGAATCCTAGACAATTAAATGGAAAAGTGCCTACTACACCAGCGAAGCAAGCTGATTACAATGGAGCTGTTCGAAAAGATAAAGTACTTGTTTTACTCGTAGAATTTAGCGATTTTAAGCATAACAATATTGATCAAGAGCCAGGATACATGTATTCTAAGGACTTTAATCGTGAACATTATCAAAAAATGTTATTTGGTGATGAACCATTTACGTTATTTGATGGATCGAAGATTAACACATTTAAACAATATTATGAAGAACAATCTGGTGGCAGCTACACAGTTGATGGAACTGTAACGGAATGGCTTACTGTTCCAGGAAAAGCTTCAGATTATGGTGCGGATGCGGGAACTGGTCATGATAACAAGGGTCCTTTAGGGCCACGCGATCTTGTGAAAGAAGCATTAAAAGCAGCGGTAGCAAAAGGGATAAATTTAGCAGACTATGATCAATATGATCAGTACGATCAAAATGGTGATGGAAATAAAAACGAGCCAGATGGCATTATTGATCATTTAATGGTTGTACATGCTGGCGTGGGGCAAGAAGCTGGCGGTGGTAAATTGAAAGATGATGCGATTTGGTCTCATCGTTCAAAACTTGGATCAAAACCGTATGCGATTGATGGCACAAAATCTTCTGTTCCGAATTGGGGCGGAAAGATGGCTGCATACGATTATACAATCGAGCCTGAAGATGGAGCGGTTGGTGTGTTTGCGCATGAGTATGGTCATGATTTAGGTTTACCAGATGAGTATGATACAAAGTACTCCGGACAAGGTGAACCTATTGAGTCATGGTCTATTATGAGCGGCGGCAGCTGGGCTGGAAAAATTGCAGGAACAGAACCAACAAGTTTCTCACCACAAAATAAAGAGTTTTTCCAAAAGAATATGAATGGTAACTGGGCGAATATCGTTGAGGTAGATTATGATAAACTTCGCACAGGAATCGGTGCTGCAACATATTTAGATCAAAGTGTTACAAAATCAAAACGACCAGGAATCGTTCGTGTTAACTTGCCGGACAAAGATATAAAAAATATCGAATCGGCATTTGGTAAGAAGTTTTATTACAGTACAAAAGGAAATGACATTCATACAACACTTGAAACATCAGTATTTGACTTAACAAATGCAAAAGATGCTAAGTTCGATTATAAGGCATTCTACGAACTTGAAGCGAAGTATGATTTCCTTGACGTAAATGCGATTACGGAAGATGGAACGAAGACACGTATTGATAGAATGGGCGAAAAAGATGTAAAAGGCGGTATGGATACAACGGATGGTAAGTGGGTTGATAAATCATACGATTTAAGCCAATTCAAAGGGAAAAAAGTAAAACTGCAATTTGAGTATTTAACAGATGTTGCAGTAGCTTATAAAGGGTTTGCGTTAGATAATGCAGCATTAACTGTAGATGGAAAAGTTGTATTCTCGGATGATGCAGAAGGCCAACCAGCAATGACGTTAAAAGGTTTTACTGTGTCTAACGGATTTGAACAGAAAAAACATAACTACTATTTAGAGTGGAGAAATTACGCTGGTTCTGACACCGCGTTACAACATGCGCGTGGCCCAGTATTTAATACAGGAATGGTTGTATGGTATGCGGATCAAAGCTTTACAGATAACTGGGTAGGCGTTCATCCAGGTGAAGGATTCCTAGGAGTAGTAGATTCTCATCCAGAGGCAATCGTAGGGACATTAAACGGACAACCGACTGTGAAGAGCAGTACGCGTTACCAAATCGCCGATGCGGCATTCTCATTTGATCAAACGCCAGCATGGAGAGTAGATTCGCCAACTCGCGGTATCTTTGACTATAAAGGATTACCAGGTGTTGCAAAATTTGATGACTCTAAGCAGTACATCAACAGCGCGATTCCAGATGCAGGACGTAAGTTGCCGAAACTAGGATTAAAGTTTGAAGTAGTAGGTCAAGCTGAAGACAAGTCTGCAGGTGCAGTTTGGATTCATCGATAGAATAAGGTGAAACTAAGAGGAGCTGTCCGATAAGTCGATGAAACCGACTTATGGACAGCTCTCTTCTTGTTGTGGAAACGGGGCAGTTTAGTTTAGGAACCAGTTCATTGGAAAGGAAGATATAAACTACATTTTCACTAAAAACGAGAAATGATATTGCTAGAGAATTGCCTATTCTTTTAAAGTGAAAGAGACTATAGTAAAAAAATATATAGACTATCAAATATTAAGAGATGAGCGCATGTTACATATAATTACAAAATACTTATCAGACTTGATTGTAAGCAATGATAAGTCACTCACTTTCCTCATTATTATAAGCCAATAGTGGTTCGTACATCATTATAGCGTGATTCTCCGTTACATATTGGTCTTCTATAAACTGTTTCTGTTGATTATATACTCTACGTTGAATAACATTATGTCGTATATAACCACCCCAGTATGCAGATTGGATTGAGTGTTCTTTTTCATAAACTTCATATTGATAAAGCTGCGGATAGGCAACTCTCCATTCACCGACTAAATGCTTATCTGTAATATAAAGGTGAAGTTGATATGATTGGTCTGTTTCATTTTTGATTTGTAAATCCAGATAGTTATAAGAACAAGTCGCTCCGCTTCCAAATGGTTGGGTCCGCTTGGAATCAGGAAAGACATCAAAACTATGACGATATCGCTCTGTTACTGTCAATGGTGTATGTAAGGTCATCCAATATATTAAATTTGAAAGCTGACAAAGCCCTCCTCCAATGCCTGCTTGAAAAGATCCATAGTGTAGTATCATACCTTCTACATACCCTTTTCTCCTCGTAGGCTTACCTATTAAACGCCAGTAAGAGAATGTTTCTCCCGGTTTAATGACGATACCATTTAGTTGTTTAATAGCAATCTTCAAATTAACAACTTTATTCTGTTGATACCACATATCTACATCTTTGAGCTTACGAAGTAGTATCGTTCGGTGCTGAATCGCTGTACAGGGTAACTTTTCTTGTTGAAACGTTTTTGCATATGTTTTTCCGTCTGTTAACCACTGAATGTACCTCTTTGTAGAGTAATACCATGTCCCTAGTAGAATGCGATACTTAGACCGCTGTTTAGGACGTAAGTTCACTAAATTCATTTTATTTTCACTCTCCATCGTTTTCATATGATACCATTTCCGTAATTACGCTCCCAATCTCAATTGTCGTATGAATGACTTTGAATTTACCAAGGTTTTCCCGCACAGAACTGTAATATTAATTGTCGCATTCTCTCGTTTGTTAACTACATTCTTATATATATATATCTATCTATCGATAAATTGTACTTTTCTTAGCTGCATAATAATTAACATAAATAGATAAAAGATGCAAAAGAATAGTGTAATTAATTTAATGGGGATCTTATTTTTTCCATTTTCCGAATGGCTCATAGTCATGTGAAAATCCGCTTCAATACGATAAATTCAAATAAACACATTATAAATATAAAGGATAACCTTAAATAAAAAATAATGAAAATTAAAGAAATTCTAAAGTATTAGTATGTTTTTACTAAATATTGATTGATAATAAGTTGCTTTTTGAGACTTTACTAGGTTCTGTTGCAAAGTTTCTTAGTAAATAAAAAGTTAAGCTAATTACAATGAAAGATTATGCAACTCTTGGTGATTTCTGTAATTCATCGTGTGTCGAAAAACCGCAGTCTAGTCCCAGACTGCGGTTTCGTTTATATAAAGCGTAAACAGTTTCAATACATTTCAAGGTGCGTGAAGCATGACGAAGACTTTGAATTCCTGCTATAACAATTCGTTTTACATTTATATATTCGCAAGTAAAATAGCATAATATCAATATGAATATCTATAGTAATATGAGTTTTTGCATGTTTTGAAATTTAGTATATCCTCCGAAAAGTTTTAATTGTATAATGTGTTTTGTCATATTCATTTAGATTTTTCGACAAAAAATAACAAAAATAGAAGACGTATTGGGAGAAGGCATTATGTATACAAAACTATTAAAATCAATTACATCATTATCACTTATTGGTGGTGCTTTATTATATACAAATGTAGATGAGATTAAAGCTGCTGAAGCAGGCACTTTTTCTGATGTGCCAACATCGCACTGGTCCTATCCTGCGATTAAAGATTTAGCGAGTAAAAATATTATTTCAGGTTATGGAAATGGGAAGTTTGGTTTTGGTGATGTTGCGACGAGAGAGCAAGTTGCGGCTTTAGTTTATCGAGTGTTAGTACCGAATAAGCAAGGCGGTTCGTTTAGTAATGATGGAACTCGTTATGTATTAAAAGATGGATCTACTTTAAACAATCCTTATCGTGATATTCGCTCAGGTTCTACACTGTTTCCTGAAGAGGTTTTAACGTTAACGAAATTAGGGATTTTTAAAGGTGATGGAAATGGCGGTTTTAGACCGAAAGATTCTGTTAGTCGTGCGGAAATGGCACAAATTCTTACAATTGCTTTTCAAGTCTCTGCAACGAAAAAACATACATTTAACGATGTTCCAAATGGTTTTTGGGCAGAAAACGCGATTAGTGCGGTGCAGTCAAACGGGATTGCAGCAGGTACAGGAGAAGGGAAGTTTGGGCCGTATACTACAGTAACACGTGAACAATATGCACAGTTTTTATATAAAGCTTTGGAATATAAAAACTCTGATGTGAAAAGTACAGGAGATGCTGCTTTATTAACGACGTTTAAAGATGAAGTACAAAAGCGTATTAATACATACGAAACGAACATTACACTTCCGTATCAAACGAAAAATAGTAATACAGAAGAAGTGATGAATACACTTTTTAACGCATATAAAGAAGTTGCAAATAAAAATGAGTATACAAATTATAATAGATCGAATGTTTCATATTCACTTTCTGGATCACCTGGAAATTATATGTTTACGTTAAAGATTACATATCGTGAAACGAAAGAACAAACGGAATATGTAATGAAACAAGCAAAAGCGATCGTTTCCTCTATTATTCAAGTGGGAATGGATGATCACGAAAAAGTGAAGGCGATTCATGATTACGTAGTGAAGCATGTTTCTTATGATACGTCTTATAAAGCGTATACGGCATATGAGGCGTTAGTGAATCGTTCTGCCGTTTGCCAAGGTTACGCACTATTAACCTATCAATTGTTAAAAGAAGCTGGAATTGAGAATCATTTTGTAGTAGGAACTGGAGACGGACAACCTCATGCTTGGAATTTAGTTAAAATCGATAATAAATGGTACCACCTTGATACAACATTCGATGATCCAATACCGGATGAACAAGGACGAGTAACGTATTCTTATTTCAACTTATCGGATGAACAAATTGCAAGAAATCACGAGTGGAACCGTGGGGAATACCCACAGGCTACTACAAATTATTATGATACACTTACAAATAAAATTGCAGCGGGTAGCTCTAAAACAGTTGCATATGAACAAATATTAAAAGATACAAAACTAAATTATTTAGGAAATGAGTACGTTGCAAATAATTATAATGAATTGAAAAATAAAATGCAGCAGCGCTATAGTGCAAAACCAGAAAAGATTGAAGTTCTTTATAAGCAATCAATGGACGGTGCATTGCAAGATGTGAAAAAGGCAATTGGAGAAATCAGTTATCCAAAAGGAGCCAATCGAGTGTCATATAAGGCGGAGCCGTATAATGCAAAAGAAGGATATTCTTTGGTGACGATTACGTTTACATATTAAAAACAACCTAGATCCATGTAAGGGATCTAGGTTGTTTTTTTATATCTGAATTTGACATATACAGTTCAACTGTATAAAATTAAACTATATAGTTGAACTGTATAGTTTAACTATATAGTTATCGTTACATCGGAGGTCTTTATGAATAGAGATAAAAATTTACCATTAACGGAAACAACGTATTACGTTCTTTTAGCTTTATTAGAGCCGGCCCATGGGTATTTAATTATGCAAAAGGTTGAGGAACTTAGTAATCATCAAGTGAAGATTGCGGCTGGTACACTTTACGGTGCGGTTGAAAATTTATTGAAGCAACAATTAATACAATCAGTACAAAGTGAAGATAAACGAAGAAAAGTGTATGTAATTACTAAGCGAGGAAAAGAAGTATTACATTTAGATTTTATGAGAATGCAGCATATTATTGGGGTTACAAAAAGCTTATTAAATGTATAGTTAGGGGGAAGCGATGATGTGGAGATTGAAGTTTTTCGTTGATTTTGAGAAAGAGGAAAAATGGTTAGAAGAGATGGCTTGGAAAGGCTATCATCTAAAAAGTAATACATTTGGTTATAGATTTAAAATCGCAGAACCGGAAGATGCGACAATTAAAATAGATCATAGAATATTTAATAGAAGAAGTGATTTTATTAACTACTGTACGTTATTTGAAGACAGTGGCTGGAAACATATAGCCGGTAATTGGTGGTCAGGTACACAATATTTTCAAAAGGTAGATGAGGAAAGTGAAGATGACATTTTTTCAGATGAAATGTCACGAGCAGGGAAGTATAAGCGTCTATCTAAGACATTTTTAGAATTAGCGATATGTTATTTGCCGATATTAATCCTATTTATGTTTAGTAAAACAATTGATCTAGGAGCGATTATAAATCCAAGAAATCTATACCTTACGCCGGGGTTATGGGATAAGCAGGGTGCAGCATTTTTAGGATCATTCCTATTTGAAACACCATTTGCATTAATGAGGGGCTTCTTTTGGCTATTTATTCCGGTTGTGATTGGTATGTTTTTCGTTTGCTCGTATAAAGCGAATAGGTTGTATGAAGAGAGAAAATGATGTGAAAGATCCCCTTAAGGTTTAAGGGGATCTTTTTTACGCTTTCTCACTTTTGAAGAAATCCTTCATCATTTTAGCGTCTTTAATGTTCACTATTACACCTTCTACTTTATCTTTCTTCTCATTTTTAGCTATCGTAATCTGCTCCGTATTATCAACCCACACAAGAAATTCTTCTTTCGAGTCATCTTTATATGTAACGGTTATAGTAGAATGGGCAGATTGTTTCTTTTCTTGATTTAAAGTGATTGTTTTAGGTGTTCCGTTTTGAACTGCTGTGACGATAGATTTTATCATTTCTTCATTGTCTGTTTGAGATTTTGAAACATTGTTATTTGTTGTTTTAAGCATTTCAATGTCTGTAATATTTGCGGAGTTTAATTGAATGGTATTTTGTGTATGTTCTTGCTTAGCTTGTGAAGTCTTATCTGTAGTCGAGGTGCTTGTACAACCAATTAAAGTGAAAGATAGAACGGTTAGAGCACATATAGATGTGATTTTTTTCATATTATCCCTCCTTAATATTAATTATAATAATTTTCTGTCAATTTGGATAGTATTTGTAAAGAGGCGATAAAATAAATTTCCATCCTTACAAAACTGTCACATTCCTGTAAGGTAATTCAATAGATTAGTTACTTTTTTCCTGTCATAATAAAGACATAAGAAAGCTAATCAAAAACTATAAGTTATTAGGAGAGTGTCAGTCATGATTGTAACAACAACGTCTGGAATTCAAGGTAAAGAGATTATTGAGTATATTGATATTGTAAATGGTGAAGCTATTATGGGTGCTAATATTGTCCGTGATTTATTCGCTTCAGTTCGTGATGTTGTCGGTGGTCGTGCTGGTGCTTATGAAAGTAAGCTAAAAGAAGCTCGTGATATTGCAATGGGAGAAATGAAAGAACTTGCAAGACAAAAAGGTGCGAACGCTATCGTTGGTGTTGACGTAGATTATGAAGTAGTTCGCGATGGAATGTTAATGGTTGCTGTAAGTGGTACAGCTGTACGTATATAATTAAATAAAAAACAGGCTCACCCCTTGAAGCATATGCTTTGAGGGGCTTTTTTTATCTATAATTTGATTGGTTTCAAACGATACTTCTGTTTTGAAAAGTGTTCGTTGCATTTTAGCTTCCAAATGTTTTTTAGCAGTTTGATAACTTCAAGTTGTTTTCTTTTGTATAGAATGACTTTTAATAGACAATAGAATTAGTGTATTAATTAGAATCTCATTTTTTAACTTACACGCAGAAAGTGATTATTTACTATAAAAACGGTGAAAAATAACAGATTTCTTCGTAATTGGAAGAAGCCTGTTATTTTTTCAAACATACACGCTTTTAGGTTCTAGTGAACATGTTTTCACCTGAACAGACTAAAACTGTTTGGAACTCAGTCTATTCTGTAGTATTCATTCACGTTATTTAGATTGTCTCCATAACTGCTTCCTCTTTAAATTGAGGCAGCCAGTCACCATGTGCTTCAATAAGGTCATCGCATAATGAGACGATATCATCGATAGATAGTTCTGCCGCAGTATGTGGATCAAGCATTGCAGCCTGGTAAATGTGCTCTCGCTTACCTGTTATAGCTGCTTCAATGGTAAGAAGCTGGGTATTGATGTTAGTACGGTTTAGCGCCGCCAACTGTTCAGGAAGTTCTCCTACATAACAAGGTGTAATTCCACTCCGATCAACTAGGCAAGGAACTTCAACGACAGCTTTTTCCGGAAGGTTACTGATTAAGCTTCCTGTATTCAATACATTTCCGTGGAGTTTAAATGCTTTATCGGTTTCCATTGCATCAATGATATAAGAAGCGTATTCATGTGTACGTTTATGCGTAAGGTTTTTGTTGTTAACAAGGTCTTCACGCATTTTCATCCAATCATTAATTTGATTGATACAGCGGCGCGGGTATTCATCAAGAGGAATATTCAACTTATCGATGAGTTCCGGATAATTCCTTTTGATGAAGTATGGGTGATATTCGGCGTTATGCTCGGACGATTCCGTTACGTAATAGCCGAAACGATTCATCAATTCAAAACGAACCATATCCTCATGTTTTTCTTTTTGCTTTTCAGTCGCAAGTCTCTTGATTTCCGGGTACAAGTCTTTTCCATCTCTTGTCACTTCCAAAAGCCAGGCCATATGATTGATTCCGGCAATTTTCCACTGGACATTTTCTGTATTCATTCCGAGCGAATTAAATAAGTACGGCACACACACCTGGACGCTGTGGCACAATCCAACCGTTTTTACGCCACCGTAACGAATCATAGCCGCCGTTAACGTCGCCATCGGGTTTGTATAGTTTAAAAACCAAGCATCCGGACAAACTTCACGAATATCTTTGGCAAAATCAAGCATCACCGGAATAGTTCGTAATGCGCGGAAAATGCCGCCAATGCCGATTGTATCTCCAATCGTCTGAAGAAGCCCGTACTTTTTCGGAATTTCGAAATCAGTCACTGTACAAGGCTCATAGCCGCCGACCTGTATGGCATTAATGACGTATTTTGCTCCTCTTAACGCCTCTTTTCGGTCCGTATAAGTCTTGATGTGTACGTTACTACCGGAACTTTCCTTTAGGTTTTGCAGTATGTTCTCAGAATCTTTTAAGCGTTGATGGTCAATATCAAACAGAGCAAACTCGAACCCTTGGATACTAGGTGTTAACATGCAGTCACCCAATACATTTTTAGCAAAAATCGTACTTCCAGCACCTAGAAATGTAATCTTTGACATTTATAAAACCTCCTGAATATGAATTGTATATTCAACACATCCCGGAATAGAAGAATGATGTCGTATGATGCTCCACTTTATTCCAGAACGATAAGCTCTCTATTCGCGCTTTGTAATTCTCTGATAAAGCGATCAAATCCTGCTCTACCATCTTTATTCATTTTATAGACACCAGCATTTTCTAATATGCATTCAAATTTTTTTGCAACTTCAGTTTGAAGAAAGCTTTGGATGGTCTCTTCCGCATAGCCACCCTGGGCTTTTAATTCATCTGCCCATTTTTGATGGATTGCAGAAACATTGGCTTCTTTATTTAACAAGTACAGCTCAACTTCATGAAGCTCCTCAATCAAACGTGAAGGGAGAATCGCTAGGCCCATGACTTCAATAAGCCCGATATTTTCTTTCTTAATATGCTGTACATCTGGGTGTGAATGAAAAATTCCATCAGGGTATTCTTCACTCACATTATTATCACGCAGTACAAGATCAATTTCATACTTTTCTTCGCGACGCCGCACAATTGGTGTAATCGTATGATGTTGTGTGCCATTTTTTGATTGCGCACGAATTTGTAAGAATTCATCCGAATAGTTCTTCCAACTTTCATGGATGTAGGTGCTGGCATTAATTAGTTCCTCTTTGTTTAAAGAAGAGAGGCGAATCACACTCATTGGCCAGTTGACAATACCGCAAGAAATATTAGGGTAGTCACATAGTTCAAATGTTTTAAGAACTTTAGCTTTGGCCATCGGAAAGTTATGGCGTCCAGCTTGATAATGATCATGACTTAAGATAGATCCTCCTACAATAGGTAAATCCGCATTTGAACCAATAAAATAGTGTGGCATGATTGCTACAAAACTGAATAAACGAGAGAATGCCTCACGAGAAATTTTCATTGGTCGATGTTCCTTAGATAATACGATGGAATGTTCGTTAAAGTATGCATATGGTGAATATTGAAAACCCCATTCTTCTCCACTTAGTTCGATGTTAATGATTCGGTGATTGCTTCTGCCTGGGTGATTCAAGTGGCCGAAATACCCTTCATTTTCAATACAAAGTAAACATTTTGGATAATTTCCCCTCGGTGTATTTCTAGTCGCTAAGATCTCTCTTGGATCTTTCTCTGGTTTGGACAAATTAATAGTAATCTCAAGTTCACCATATTTTGATTCTGCTAAATAATAAATATTTTTTGCAATTGCACGGGTCTTTATATAATCATTGCGTTTACTTATTTCAAAGAAATAATCTGTTGCCTGTTCGGGACTTTTGCGATATGCCTCCTGAAAATTCTCATTGACCTTGGATGGAAGTGGTGTAATCACATTCATTAAAAGCGCTTCGAACATATCACGATTGGCTTGGTTTTTAGTGATAATAAGATTTTCCGTCGCTTTATCCATAAGTGTATCTAACAGCACATGTGGGTCCACTTCAACTTCGCTAGTAATCTCTCCCATTTCCGATTCGCCAATCAAACGTAATAGTTGATTGTGCATATAAATTCGGTCATTCTTCTCAATGGCTCCATTCTCAATCGCAAGTGTAGTAAAATCGTAAATTGCTTTACATGTGTTCATCGTTTTCACCTCACTCATCATCCAATCACTGTAGCTCCACTACCAATGTGTGCCACATAGAAGACAGGCGCATATCCAACAATTTTGAGATATTCATCATAAACATTATTTTTAAAAGTGTGGATTTCACTTTCTTTTACTAATGCGATGGCGCACCCACCAAATCCTGCTCCAGTCATACGGGCTCCAAGCACACCCTCTTGTTTTTGTGCAGTGGCCACCAATGTATCCAATTCAAGCCCGGTTACTTCATAATCATTTCTTAAAGATGTATGGGAAGCATTCAATAGCTTTCCGAATTCTTCTAAATCACCTGCAGTAAGAGCTGCTTTGGCTTTTTTTGTACGTCCATTTTCGTAAACTGCATGCTTCGCGCGTTTAATTAAGATTTCATCTCCAATAAGATTTTGATTTGCATCAAATTCTGTTTCGCTTAGTTCTCCAAGTGCATGAATTTCTAACTTCGTTTGGAGACGTGCGAGTGCTTCTTCACATTCAGCCCGGCGCTCATTATATTTTGAATCTGCCAGTTCACGACGTTTATTAGTATTCATAATTACAATCGCATAGTCGTCCAAAACTACTGGAACCATTTCATACTCTAGCGTATTGGTATCAAGGAGAATTGCTTTCTCCTTCTCACCAAATCCAATGGCAAATTGATCCATGATACCGGAATTTACACCAATGAATTCATTTTCAACTTTTTTACCCATTTTCACTAATTCAAGTCGTGTTATTTCTAAGTTAAACAAGTTTTCTAATACTACGCCTACAAGTAATTCAAGTGAAGCACTACTTGAAAGTCCCGCTCCATTCGGAATTGTGCCCTCAACTAATAGCTCAAAACCACAGTTTATTTCATGACCTGCTTCTTTCAGTGTTAAGATAACTCCTTTTACGTAATTTCCCCAATTAGCATTTTTATCGTAATCTAGTTCATTCAACGTGAAGCTAATTACTCCAAGTTCTTCAAAGTTCGTTGAGTAAACTAATACTCTATCATCCTCGCGACGTCTAGCTATTCCGTAAGTTCCATAGGTAATAGAAGCGGGGAATACATAGCCGCCATTGTAGTCCGTATGTTCTCCGATTAAGTTGATACGTCCTGGAGAAAAATATTGAGTTGTTTCTTGAGACCCAAATACCATAGCGAATTTTAAGGCTAGTTCACGTTTCCTTTCCATTCATTTTTATTCTCCTGTTTTATAATTTTCCTCTCGGCCTAATTTAAATCACAACGAGAAAACGTTTATAAAGTTAAGTGTAAAAAGGCTAACTAACTACATTAATGTCCTTCCTATTGTTTTCTATTTCATGTATATTTTAACAAGAAGGCGCTTTCAATTTTATATCATTTTGTGACCTTGATTTAACTTTTTGTTGCGTTTTTTTCATCAAAGGAAAATTAAGTTATAGAAATCGCGAGGAGGGAAGAGGGCCTATGGAACAGGCAATCTTTATTAAAAAAGAACAGCATTACTTCTCAAGCGAACTTTATTTTGATTTTTGTGGTTTTTCAAAAACACTGCCTTTACATGCTTTTGGACCAGCTGTACGCAACAGCTACATTATTCATGTCGTGTTGGATGGTAAAGGAGCGTATCATGTAAAAAATAAAAAATATTCATTAAAGAAAGGCAATGTTTTTCTCATTCCCCCAGGAGAGTCGACCTTTTATCGCTCGGATGCAGAAGAACCATGGCTGTATGCGTGGCTGGCATTTGGTGGGAATGTAGCAGAGGATATTATTCATCATTCGCGTTTTAAAAAAGATAACTACTCTGTTACCTCAACTAATATTCAACAATATTTAGAAATTATATTGGAGTGTATGAATTGCTCTCACAATACATTAGAAGATGAATTAAAGTTGAACGAGTTGATTTATCGGTTTTTAAGATTATTACTTACAGATGGTGGCGAATTTTCGCCAGGAATAAAACAAAAGTTTTCACGACTCGCAATTGAGGCAATGAAATATATTGGAGAGCACTATGTAGAGGAGATTACAGTAAATGATGTGGCAGATCATCTTGCGGTCAATCGAAGCCATCTTTATCGAGTCTTTCACAATCATTTCGGGATGAGCATGAAGGACTGGATTTTAAGGGTGCGCATTAATCACGCAGCGCATTTACTTTCGATGACAAATGAATCAGTAGAAAACATTTCTTATCAAGTTGGCTTTCGTAGTTTAGTAGTCTTTAGCCGCATGTTTAAAAAAGTGACTGGAGAAACACCTACGCATTATCGAAAACGTATGTCAAAAGAGAACTTTCAAACAATCTCTTTATCAAGCTTGAAGCTAGTACTTGATGAACAAGAAATCATTTCACGGGCCACTTAAGGAGCAGATTGGCTATCAAGCAGCACATCACCAGTTCGTAGCAAGTGCACTCGCTACGAAGCTTGCACATGATATTATTCCAGAAGCCCAAGTGGGCTGTATGCTTTGAGGGGCTTTTTTTGTTTTCGAGTTAGAAGTAAAAAGAATGAGCTTTATCCTTTAGGAAAAGGCCCATTCTTTTTATTTAAGCTATAAGATCTTTCGTTTCTATCGTTCTTTTGTTCATGACTAAAGTTAGAATGAACAAAATTAAGCTTAGAAGTGCCATTATAATAAAAACTTGCGTATAACCATTAAAATAGTCACGAGCGAAGCCTGCTAAGACAGGAATGAAGCCACCCATAATGTATCCTCCTGATTGCATCATAGCAGTCCATGCACTCGCATCTTCTGAAGTTTTCGTTTCATATAACGGTAGCATTAGAGCGAGTGGAAATACACCGCCGAGCCCGATCCCTAGTAAAATAGAAGGAACCCAAGGTGTAGTTAATGGATATATCATGAGCGATAAACCTATGAGTACGAAGCATATGCTCCCTAATAACCAAAGTGTTCGGTTTTTATAAATATCTGCTAACGTTGGAATTAAAAAGCTGCATATCATTTGAATAACTGTAAATACAGTTATAAGAGTACCGGCTTGTTGGCTGCTTATCCCCATACTTTGGTTTGCTGGTGCAAGCCAAGTAGTAATAGAATAAAAGATTCCTGATTGTAGTCCAAAAAAGACTGTAAATAACCATGCTTTTTTATTTCTTAAAGGTAAACTATTATTCTTTTTATCTTCTATACCCGTATTCTTTTTTCGTTTCATAACCGGATACCAAAATATAATGGCTACGATAGTAAGTACACCCCAAAAAGCGAGTGCCATATTCCAAGATCCTTTTAACACATGTTGTAAAGGAATCGTTAAACCTGCGCTTAAAGAAGCACCAGTTCCCATGCCTACTGAATATATTCCGATCATTAAGCCAATTTTCGTAGGGAATTTTTCTTTAATAAACCCTGATAGTAACGGTCCTGCAAGTGCGATTCCAATACCGATAAATAGAGAGCTTGTGAATAATGTAAAAAGGGAAGAGGTAAAGGCTCTCATACATGTTGCAAAGCCGATTAAAATAAGGCAAGCCATAATTGCTTTTTCTGCGCCATATTTTTTAATTACTTTCCCCGTCAGTAAAGCGAATGCGCCCATACAAAATACAGGGATAGCTGTTAAAAAGCTAACGGAAAAGTTGCTTATATTTAAGTCTTGGCGGATTGTTTCTAATAAAGGTGAAACGGATGTGATTCCGACGCGTAAATTAATTGAAACGAAAAATAGTGCTAATATATACAAAAAAGTTCGTTCTCGATGTTTCAATTTCTTTTTCTCCTCTCTTAAACATCAGATGTTATTGAGTATATCATCTGATGTTTAATGACATAATTATTTATTTAAACGTTTTAATAGTAATTCGCGTAAGCTATTTGACAATGCGTCCAATTCAATAATGTTTTTTATTGTTTTTATATCATCTTTATCATGAAATTTAACACGGTTAATTTGTGCAATAGACACCCGTTTAGGATGTGATTTAATAAGTTGTAAACAATTACTTGTAGAAACTTTTCCTTCTTGTAACACGCGACAGAGGAAACCCGTAAATCCAGTTTGTTGCATTTCAAGTGGCAGGGTAGGGACGTTATATTTCTTCGCAAGTTTATAGCATGGATTTCTTGGCTCTGATACTTGTATAATTGCTTCTCCGAAAGAAAAGATATCGCCAACATGAACAGTTTCTTCGGTCAATCCGTATACGGTAATATTTTCTCCAAAGAGTGAATCATCTATCATAGAAGGGATTATTTTGCTCCAATAAGCGTAGTGATCGTAAGAGTAAATGCATAATGCTTTATCGACTCCACCATGATCTTTATAAGCTTGTTCATCCCCAAGTAAACCATTTTTCGTTAAAAAGATGTCACCTTTGACAGGTTGTTTTCTTATTGCAGTTGAAATCAGAGTTTTTCCATAAGGTAGTTGTTCTATTTTTCCGATGTTGATGGACTTTATTTGAAAAGTCGTTTGTGACATTTCCTCATGCTCCTTTCTTTATTCGTAACATCATCTGATGTTTAAGTGTAATATATAAGGAGCTTATTTCAGCTCCAAATTTTGAACAGCGTATGTTTGAGCCTCTTCGGCATTTTGTTTTAAAATGGCCTGGAACAATTTTTCATGAATCTCAGAGTTATCTTCATAGTCAGTTGTATTTAATATTAATTGGCTTAAAATGTGACGAAGAACAGGTACGAAAGATTGATACATATCAAGTAGAACTTCGTTTTTGCTCGCCTTTGCAATTGCTAGATGAAACTGAATATCTGCATCTATGTATGCTACATAATTTCCTTCCTGAAGGGCATTTTTTCTTTTATTTAAATGTCCTTTTAAGTATAAAAGATCTTCTTCATTTCGGCGTTGTGCCGCCAACATAGCTACTTCCTTATCCAACATATTACGTGCTTCATACACATGACTAATATTAGCTTCTTGTAATCGTTTTTCAAATGAATCTTGTGCTGTATTTAGTGAGATAATGCGAGTGCCTTGTCCTTGTCGAACCTCTAGTATGCCAGCATGTACTAATATTTTTATGCTTTCTCGCAACGTTGAACGCCCTACACCTAGCTCTTCCATTAATTGCGGCTCTGTAGGGAGGCGATCACCTACTTCATACTCACCAGAAAAGATTTTTTCTTGTAGACGTTCCAACACTTCGTCGACTAATTTTCGTCGAGAAACTTTTGAAAAAGATTTCTTTTCGTTTATATTCATCTGCTCATCTCCTGTTATATTCGCTTTTATGATAACTAATTTAAGTTCTGTTGACAATGTTATTTTTTAAGTAGTTGAAACGAGGTGATAACGTTGCGTAGGGGCAAATACACTTTTGGATCCTATAAATTATAAGGGATTATCCAAACGAAAATTTTTAAATCGACTTATCTCTGTTGAACTGGATTAATAAGTTATTTATGGTATTATATTCATAATGAATATAATGGAAAAATAGGGGGTACTTATGAAAAGAAAATTAGTATTATCTATTGCCTTCTCGAGTGTATTAGCATTATCACTTGGATTTGTAAAAGATGTTCAAAGTACAAAGGTATTTGCACAGACTGATGGAGATCAATATAAGCTTGTTACTAAAGAAGAACAAGATCAAAGAGAAAGAAAAGTAGTAGAAGAGAAAGATGTGATCACTGTTATAACAGCAGAAGAACAAAATATGGTGGAAAACAGCTCGACTCAAGAAGGATTTGTTCCACAAATTAATGGGCCAGGCTTCTATTTTGAAAAAACTTTCGGAAATTAAGTTTAAATAAGATACAAAAAGGATAGATAGAGTATATTTTATACTGTTAATCTATCCTTTATAATTTTATTAGCTCGTCAAAAACACTTTTCCTTTTGTTTTCTCGGCAGATTGAACGACATCAACTGCATGTTTTACATCTACTAAGTCATACGTAGAATGTACCGTCATGAAACGTAATTTTTTATCCTCTACTAAGCGGATTAAGTGACGAAACGTTTCTTGCCATTTATATGCTGACACGTCTTTATTCCAATGTCGTAAATGAAATATGTTAGCGTGCACTTTTGCTTTAGTGACAATCTCTGCCCAGTTTACTTGTATTCCTGATAGAAGACCGATAGTTAAAAAGTGCCCATTTGGACGTAAGGAGAAAGCTAATTCATTTCCATCCGCTCCCCCAATAGAATCGATCGCAGCATCTGCACCTATTCCATTTGTTAATTCCATAACGGTTTCATAAAGCGAGGTAGTGGAAGTATCTATTACATAGTCAGCACCAAGCTGAAGTAATTCCTCTGTATGCTTATTATTTCTTGTAACTGCAATTAATCGGAAGTTTAAAATTTGTGATAACTGAGCAAATAGATGACCAATAGCAGATCCACAAGCGTTTACTAATAAAACGTCATTTTGTTTTAAATTTAGAGTTTCTGTACATGTGACCCATGCTGTAAGGGGATTAATATACATTTGTGCCGCTGTAAAGTCATCAATTGAATCAGGAATAGGGACCACAAAGTCTGCTGATGTTGTAACAAACTCTTGCCAAGTACCTTCTCCTCGTAATGGCAAAACACGTTTACCGATGAGATCTTTAGAAACGAAAGGACCAACATCTTCTACAATGCCAACACCTTCGTAACCAGGTATATTAGGTAAAGAAATTCTATGTGCGTACGCTCCGGTTATTGGAATTAAGTCAGATGGGTTGATAGGTCTTACTAGCATGCGAACGAGCACTTCATTATCTTTTGGTGGTTCTATATTTTTATATTCAACCTGTAACACATCTTTTGGATTGCCAAACTCATGAAATTGAATGTATTTTCCGTGCAAAATAAATGTTCCCCCTTAGTGTGATTGGGTTAATTATAGCATTTTTGGTCTGAATGCTTATTAAGGGGTGTGAAAAAATAAAAAGGAAGCAACCGTAGTTGCTTCCTACATCTATTAAGCCGAAGCTTTCTTCATTCTCTCAAGTAAGCTAGATAAAACATGCGTACGATAAGATTCTAGTTTTTTGCCTTCATAAGTACGGATACCTAATTTTTTAAGTTCTTTTACATACCAACCTTTGCTTCCGAAATACATGTGATCGCTCCCCTTCAACTTTGTTTTTTATTTGTTCTGATCGTACTTGGAGGTACGGGATTATAATGAAGGAAATGAATTTCGTGTGAAAATGGTTAACTTTGTTGCAAAAGACATATATACTAAAGGTAGTATATAACGAGGTGAGCAAGACGTGATTATAGAGAAGCACGAAATTCAAATTGACCAAATTACGAGCGGAAAAGTGAACATCTTTACTTTCTATCGAAATAGAAAGCAAATCGATGATCATTTTTTACGATTGCAAGAACCATCGCTTACAGCAAACTACTTCTTCCATTTTCATTTTGATGCAGAGAGCTTGCATCTTCTGCAGGAAGAGTTTCCGAGCGTATATCCATATAACGGTAGTGAAACGATTCACGACTGGACGGAAAAGATGAAGACAGAATTGCAACATCAGATCCAAACAGGAAAATGGAATAAGCGCGTACGTATCGGTAATCGCATTCTAGATGTAGTGTTTACATGGTGTGACGAAGATATAGTAGAGTGAAAAAGAAGCGGATGACGCTTCTTTTTTTAGCGCTGGAATAAAACGAGCTTGCCTGCAGAAGATGTGCAGCGATGTGTTTTTTCGTACAATCCTTTTTCTTGTAAAATAGATTCGCCTTTCGATTTCGCTTCTTTTTCAGTTGCCGCCTCGAATGATTCGTCTAATGCTTTTGAACCATCTTTTTCAAAGACTGTTAGAACGTATACTCCCATGAAAATTCCCTCCAATAATTAAAATCAGAATCTTATAACTATTTTGTCATAAATCACTAGAATATGCAAAGAAATATATGACATTGCGTGTTACAATAAAGTGAAACTTTAATCAGTGGGGAGTTTTTTTATCCCCACTGATTATTAGTTTTCAGCAATTGAATAGTTAATGTTGATAAGATGAAACTTTTGAAATATAGAAAGGATCGTTATTTGTGAAACAAGTGAAGTTTATACATGCGGCTGATTTGCATTTGGATAGTCCGTTTAAAGGGATGGAAATGAATGTACCACCGTCTGTTTGGGAGAGAATGAAGCAAAGTACGTTTGAATCGTTCGAGCGTATTGTTGATAAAGCGATTCAAGAGCGCGTTGATTTCGTATTACTAGCTGGGGATTTGTATGATGCGGAGACGAGAAGTTTAAGAGCGCAAGTGTTTGTGCGAGAGCAAATGAAGAGACTTTCGCAGTACGATATTCCCATTTTTATTATTCACGGTAACCACGATCATTTAGGAGGAAGCTGGGCAGCGATTGAGTTTCCGGAAAATGTTCATGTGTTTACGGAGCCTTATGTGGAAGAGAAATCATTTTATAAAAATGGTGAGCTTGTAGCTTCTATTTATGGGTTTAGTTATTTGCAGCAAGCAGTAACGGATAATATGACAGCGCAGTATACGAAAATGAGTGATGCGCCTTTTCATATTGGAATGCTTCACGGAAGTGTGGAAGGGGATGCGGAGCATAATCGCTATGCACCGTTTCAAATTCGTGAGCTGAAGGAAAAGCAGTTTGATTATTGGGCTCTTGGCCATATACATAAACGAGAAGTTTTATCAGAAGAGCCGTACATTATTTATCCAGGTAATATACAAGGGCGCCATCGTAAGGAAACAGGGGAAAAGGGTGCGTACCTTATCGAGTTAACGAAACAAGGATCGCATTGTTCGTTTTTCCATACTGCTGATGTTGTATGGGATGAGATAGAAGTTAATATTGATGGACTTGAAACTGTTGATGATCTTATGACAGTAGCGGCAGAAATAATGAATGAGTGCCGAAGAGAAGAGGAAGGCACTCTTTTAACCGCCGTATTTACAGGGCAGGGGCCACTTTCACCTTATTTGCGTGATGAAAAGCGTGTGGAAGAGATTTTTCATATTTTAGCAGCGGGAGAAGAGCGAAAAGACTTTGTGTATGCGATGAAGTGGAAAAATGAGACGGTTTCTTTTGCGGAAATTGAACGTTTGAAAGCAGAAAATCATTTCGTCGGTAGTGTACTGCAAGAGTTAGAAGCTTTTACAAATATGGACGGAGTGTTGCGCACGATTTGGACATCTCCTGTGGCACGTAATAGTATTGAATCTTTTACAGAAGAAGAGAAGAAAGAGATTCAAAAGGAAGCGGAAAATATTATTTTAGAGCAATTATTCCAGCAAGAGAGGGATAAAAAATGAGAATTGAAAAACTCCATATTTATGGCTATGGAAAACTAGAAAATGTGGAAATGGATCTTTCATTGCTGACGGTGTTGTACGGTGAAAATGAAGCGGGGAAATCGACAATTCGCTCATTTATGAAAAGTATTTTATTCGGTTTTCCGACGAGAGGGCAGCGCCGTTATGAACCGAAAGAAGGCGGGAAGTATGGCGGTGCGATTACTGTGCAAACAGAGAAGTACGGCCGTTTGAAAATTGAGCGTTTGCCGAAGACGGCATCTGGTGAAGTGACCGTTTATTTTGAAGACGGGAAAACTGGCGGCGAAGATATTTTAAATGATATATTAAGCGGAATGAATGAAAGCTTATTTGATTCTGTCTTTTCATTTGATATGCATGGCCTTCAAAATATTCATCAGCTTGGCGAGGCGGATATCGGCAATTATTTATTTTCTGCAAGCGCAGTCGGAAGCGATGCGTTATTACAATTAGATAAAAAGCTAGAAAAAGAAATGGATCAGCGCTTTAAGCCGAGTGGTCGTAAGCCTGAAATTAACGTGTCATTGCAAGAAATGAAGAAGCTTGAAGAGAAGCTGAAAGAGTGGCAAGGGAAAATTGGCACATATGAAAAACAGGTTGAGCAGTTAAAAGAAAGTGAAGAGAAACTCGCTTTCGTTCGCACTGAAAAAGAGTGTGCGGAAAAACGAAAGCAAGATTATGAAATATTGTCGGCGCTTGAGCCTCTCGTTATTGAAAAACGTACGCACGAGAAAGTGTTAGAAAACGAAAAAGGACAGTTTCCTGTAAATGGTACGGCGCGCTATGAGGCGATAAAGGCGAAGATGGAGCCTCTTCAAGTGCAAGTAGATTCACTTCAGAAAAAGATAGAAACTGTGCAATTAGAAATTGATGCGACAGAAATAGATGAAGAGTTTTTACAAAAGGAAAGTTATGTAGAAGAGCTTCGTATGCAGCATATGTCTTATGAGAATGCACGCCAAGAAATGCGTGATATTACAGGGAATATTGCGAATATAAAAGAAGAAATTGCAGAACTAGAGCAACAAATTGGCGCTACTTTTGAAAAAGAGACTGTTCTTTCATTTGATATAAGTTTAGCGACGAAAGAATTAATTACACAAACGGTGCAAAAAGCAAGAGAGTTAGAAACCCAAAAACCGCAGCTAGATGAACGTTTTAAAACGGCTCAGGAGCAATTAGAAGAACAAGAAGAGAATATAAGACAAATAAGCCAGCAAATGTTAGCTGATGAAGAGAGAAATACGTTAGTTGAGAAAGAAAGATCATTTCAAGATGCGGCGTTTCTAGGTATGGGCGCAGAGAGAATGAAGCGTAAGTATGAAGAGAAAGCAGGGGCAGTAAGGCAAAAGAAAAAGCAGTGGCAAAGAGTTTGTCTTCTGTTACTTCTTATTAACACGGGCGTTTTAGTAACGAGTTTATTTATAGATAATCGTGCGATGTTATTTATTAGTGTTATTGTTTTTGTAGGGATTGTTCTTGCTCTCGTTTTATATAAAGATCCTTCAGGTGGATTACAAGAAGAACTCCTTACTCTTCAGCAAAGCGCTGGCGGGCGTCAAAGTGAAGAGGCGATGTCAGTTCGTTATCAATTAGAAAAAGATGAAGAGATTCGAAAGTTATTTGAGCGAGAGTCTTATAAATTGCAGCAAATGGAACGTGCGTATGAAAAAGTCGTTTCATCGTATGAGGAATGGGAAAGAGAAACTTTCCATGCAGGAGAACAAGTAGATGCTTATAAAAAGCGTTATATGTTCCCGGAATTTTATACGTATGCGCACATATTGCCGGCGTTTGAGCGTATTGAAAAAATGCAGCAATTATATCGTGAGCTAGAGAAACAAGGTGAGCGAAAATCTTCATTATATGAAATGATTTCTCGTTTTGAACATAAACTAGAAACTGTTATCGGTAGCACAGAGTATAGTAAGTTGCATGAGGCGCAAAGTCGTATGCAAAATGAGAAAGAGAAGAGGCAGACTTGTAAGCAAAAGGAAGAGAAGCTTGCGGAGTGGCAAGAGGAATATGAATTGTTGCAGCAGCAATTAAAGCAACTTCTAGTAGAACGAGATGGTTTATGGCATATTGCAGAATCTACAAATGAAGAGATGTTTTTAGAAGCAGGAAGATTGGCGGGAAAACGTGAAGATGCCGAGAAGCAAGTGGGGCGTCTATTGCCTCAAATTGATCTTTTAGAACAGCGCTTAACGAGTTTATCATTAGCTGAAAATTATGAGGCTGAAGGATATGAAGAAAAGTTAAAGCAAGAAATAGTAACGATGCAAAACTGTCTTGCGAAAGAGAAAGAATTAACAGAGCGTATTGCGAAGCATCGAATAGAAATTGCGAATTTAGAAGAAGGTAGTACGTACGGTGATTTACTACATGAGTGGGAAATGAAAAAATCACAAGTGCGTGAACAAGTGAAGAAGTGGGCTGCATATGCGGCCGCGAAGACAGTACTAACGAAAACGAAGCAATATTATCATGAAGTGCATCTTCCGCGTATTTTACAAAAATCCGAAGAGTATTTCGTTTATTTAACAGGCGGACGATATAGTAAAATATTCTCACCGTCAGAAACGGAATCGTTTATTGTGGAACGTAATGATGGTATGCGTTTTTACAGTCATGAACTGAGCCAGGCGACAGCAGAGCAGTTATATTTATCGTTACGATTTGCGCTAGCGAAAACATTTGAGCATGATTATCCATTTATTATTGATGATAGCTTCGTGCATTTTGATGCGGTAAGGACGAATCGAACGATTGAACTTATAAAGGAAATTGCGAATGATAGACAAGTTATCTTCTTTACATGTCATGAGCATTTATTAACATATTTTAAAGAAAATCAGATTATAAAATTAACACGTAAGCGTAAAGAAAATGAGTTGTAGTATGCTATACTAAAAGTAATTGATTTGGTGGAGGAATTCGAATGAAAAAGAAAATTGCAGAGTATGAAGTTGGTGAACAAGTCGATATTTTCTTGTTAATTAAAACAGCGACAAAAGGTATCGCAAGCAATGGAAAGCCGTTTTTAACAGTGATCTTGCAAGACCAAACTGGAGATATTGAAGCGAAGCTATGGGATGTATCACCAGAAGTTGAGAAACAATATGTAGCAGAAACAATCGTCAAAGTAGCAGGGGATATTCAAAACTATAAAGGACGTATTCAATTACGTGTGAAACAAATTCGCGTTGCTAATGAAAATGAAGTAACCGACATCTCGGAATTTGTAGAAAAAGCTCCAGTGAAAAAAGAAGATATGGTTGAAAAAATTACGCAGTACATATTTGAAATGAGAAATCCGAACATTCAGCGTCTAACAAGACATTTATTAAATAAGCATCAAAACGAATTTTTAGAATATCCAGCAGCGACGAAAAATCATCACGAGTTCGTATCTGGACTAGCTTACCATGTCGTATCAATGTTAGATTTAGCGAAAGCAATTTCTACACTATACCCATCGTTAGATAAAGATTTACTTTATGCGGGCGTTATTTTACACGACCTTGGTAAAGTAATTGAGCTATCTGGCCCAATTTCTACGACGTATACGTTAGAAGGAAATTTACTTGGCCACATTTCAATTATGGTGAGCGAAATTGGTAAAGCAGCAGATGAACTACAAATCGATGCAGAAGAAGTATTAATCCTTCAGCACATCGTCCTTTCCCACCACGGAAAAGCAGAATGGGGTAGCCCAAAACCACCATTAGTAAAAGAAGCAGAAATTCTGCACTACATCGATAACTTAGATGCAAAAATGAACATGATGGACCGCGCATTAGGACGCACAAAACCAGGCGAATACACAGAGCGTGTCTTTGCCCTTGATAACCGTTCGTTCTATAAGCCGACGTTCCATAATTAAGATTGTAAATAGAATGGCCTCATTAAGTGTTAAAAAACTTAGTGAGGCTGTTTTTTTATTAAAAATCAAATTCAATAACAGATAGAAATTAACTATTCTCCAACCTAAAATGTTATTTAATCAAAGAAATATCTTGAATTTGAGATTTTTTACTTGCTTTTTAATCACTTGATATGTAAAGTGATAGTAACGAAAGTGATTGAGTCATATGAAAAACATACACTCAGTTACTTTCGGTTTACACAGTAAAGTAATTTATGAATGAATTTTTAAAATAGTTTTCTATCAATGCAACTTATTCAGTAAAAAACTAAGATTAAGCTACAAAAACATAATGAGAATATAGTGAAAAGTTAAGAAGCATATTATTTTTTTAGTTATCACTTGACTAGTAAAATGAAGCGGAGGAATCACCGATGTATGAAATTAAAGGACATCATCACATTTCAATGATTACAAAAAATGCAAATGAAAATAATCATTTTTATAAAAACGTGCTTGGTTTACGTCGTGTGAAAATGACGGTAAACCAAGATGATCCGTCAATGTATCACTTATTTTACGGAGATAAAACAGGAAGCCCAGGTACGGAGCTATCGTTTTTTGAAATTCCTTTAGTAGGAAAAACATATCGCGGTACGAATGCGATTACTCGAATTGGATTACTCGTTCCTTCAGAGGACAGCCTGCATTACTGGAAAGAACGATTTGAGAAATTTGGTGTGAAACATAGTGAAATTACAACATATGCAAATCGTCCTGCTTTGAAATTTGAGGATTCTGAAGGTCTTCGTTTAGTGCTAATCGTTTCAAACGGAGAAAAAGTGAAGCACTGGGAAACATGGGAGAAATCCGAAGTTCCGGCCGAACATCAAATTCAAGGAATGGGTTCTGTGGAAATGACGGTGCGTAGGCTTGATAAAATGGCGAGTACACTTACAGAGATGTTTGGTTATACAGAGGTTAGCCGCAGCGGCGAAGAAGCAATTTTTCAGTCTATTAAGGGAGAAGCCTTTGGAGAAATAGTTGTGAAATATTTGGATGGTCCTTCTGAAAAGCCGGGCCGCGGTAGCATTCACCATTTAGCAATTCGTGTGAAAAACGATACAGAGCTTGCCTATTGGGAGGAACAGGTGAAACAAAGAGGGTTTCATTCTTCAGGAATTATCGACCGTTTTTACTTTAAAAGCTTATATTTCCGTGAATCAAACGGAATCCTTTTTGAAATTGCGACAGATGGACCAGGATTTACAGTTGATGGAGATGTGGAACATTTAGGAGAAAAACTTGATTTACCGCCGTTCTTAGAGAATCAGCGAGCAGAAATTGAAGCAAATTTAGCTCCGGTTGAAGAGAAGTAATAGAAGAAAAAATACAACTTTAACATATAAATTAAAATTATTGGAGGAATATAAAATGAACCAATTAAAAGGGATACACCACGTTACAGCGATTACAAGTAGTGCAGAAAAGAACTATGAATTTTTCACTTATGTTTTAGGAATGCGTTTAGTTAAGAAAACGGTAAACCAAGATGATATTCAAACGTATCACTTATTCTTTGCAGATGATAAAGGTAGTGCAGGAACAGATATGACATTCTTTGATTTCCCAGGTGTTCCAAAAGGAGTACACGGTACAAATGAAATTTCAAAAACTTCGTTCCGCGTTCCAAGTGATGCAGCGCTAGCGTATTGGGTGAAACGTTTTGACCGTCTTGAAGTGAAACATACAGGAATTAAAGAGCAATTTGGTAAGAAAACTCTTTCCTTCGTTGATTTTGATGATCAACACTATCAATTAATCTCAGATGAATTTGATAAAGGTGTGGAATCAGGTACACCTTGGCAAGATGGACCAGTTCCATTGGAATATGCAATTACTGGTTTAGGACCTGTATTTATTCGTATCGCGAACTTTAGTTTCTTTAAAGAAGTGTTAGAAAAAGTTCTATTATTTAAAGAGATTGCTCAAGAGGGAGAATTCTATTTATTTGAAGTTAACGAAGGTGGAAACGGTGCCTCTGTCATTGTAGAACATAATACGGTTCTTCCTGAAGCACAACAAGGCTTTGGTACAGTGCACCATGCCGCATTCCGCGTAGAAGATCGTGCTGTATTAGAAGAATGGATTGAGAGAATAGGTAGCGTTGGACTCCCTTCATCTGGTTATGTAAATCGTCACTTCTTTGAATCATTATACGCAAGAGTTGCACCGCAAATTTTATTTGAATTCGCAACAGATGGCCCTGGTTTTATGGGAGATGAGCCATACGAAACACTTGGAGAAAAATTATCTTTACCTCCATTCCTAGAGCCAAAACGTGCAGAAATTGAAAAACTAGTTCGCCCAATTGATACAGTGAGAAGTACGAAGGAATTTATCAAAGAGTAAAGATGTACGATTTAGAATTTGATAACCCGATGTATCATTCATAAGTAGAAGAGCAAGTGGTTTTAGCTGATAGCTGGAATTGCTTGCTTTTTTATTTGCTTGAGAAATATTCTGACAAATGTTTCTCGAGTTTTTGAAAAAGAAATATTTGGTATAATACATTTAAATTATGAATTTTCTGATAATTATTTTTCAATATATAGAAAAGGGGTGGTAGTATACAATTTGGGTAATTGTATAAATATCCCAACTGTATGAATTGGGGCAAGGGAGATGCGGAGGAATGGGAACAGATATAGCAATGAGGGAGCAATTAAAGCATTCTTTAGATGATTGGTATCGTGTAATGTTGCAGCAGCAAATAGAGAAAGCTATGGAAATGAAAGAGGAGATTGATAGTAAAATTCCTGATGCCAAAGAGGATGGGGATTTATGGCTATATTACTCTTTATTAGATTTTAGATATAAAGTTTTAGCGGATGGCTTACAAATTACTAAAAATAGTTTTGATAAAATTGATGAAATTTATAAAACATCTGAAAATCGTCTGTCATACTATTATTATTTTTTTAAGGCAATGCATGCGACTTTAATATCGAATTACAATGATGCAAGTAGATATTATGAGAAGGCCGAAAAACTAATAAAATATGTTCCTGATGAATTAGAATATGGTGAGTTTTGTTATCGTCTTTCTGCATTTTTTTACAGTACAAGGCAACCAATGAATACTATAAAATATGTAAATAAAGCTAAAGAAATTTTCTCAAAACAAGCAGGACAAGATATGAATATTGCTTTATCTCAAAGTCTTTTAGGATTAACCGCTATACAAATAGAGCAATATGAACAAGCAGAGGAGTGTCTGAATTCTGCTATAGATATTCTACAAAAACAGGATAACGCTATTTTGCTTTTGCGAGTACGTCATAACTTAGGATGGCTATACGCAAGTCAAAATCTTTCTGCACTAGCTATTCGACATCTTTCAGAAGTAACAGAGAAAATCCCAACACACTTCAAAGCGGTATTCCTACAAGCTAGGGAACATTTTAAACTAGGAGAAACAAATATTGCCGAAGAATTAATTGATAGAGGGTTAAATATTTGTATTGAGTTGGAAAATGAAGAGTATATACATCATTTCAGTATTTTAAAAGCAGTAAATAATAATGTTTCTATTAAAGAATTAGAGATGATTATCCTTAAAGGAATTACTTATTTCGATAAAGAATCTTTATATAGTTACACTCAAGAGTATGCAGAAAAACTTGCAGTTGAATTTTATGATGATGCTAATTACATGAAAGCAAGTGAGTATTTTTACAAAGCATTACAAGCAAAAGAGAAGAAGATGGAGAAAGGGGCATTAAAATAATGTTTAAAAAAATTCGTATCGCGGTAACTGGTCTAGCGTTAGTTGGTATTGTATCTGTTGGTTTAAATAGTTCTTTTGTACAACAAGCTGAGCATGGAGATGTTCCAGCACCGGCAAGACCAGACTACGTTAATATAGGCGACGGCGGAGTAAGCCAACTATAATAAAAATAAAGAAAGGGACTTCAACATGGAAGTCCCTTTTTCTATTTTTAGGTCAGGTAGAGAAAAGAATTGACTTACTTTAAATGTGTAACTATAATAGTTACAGAATGATGATAGTAATAGAAATAAGTCATATTTTTTTAATTTAATTGTAACCGATATAGTTACAATTAAAAAGAAAACATAAAACAACCAAAAAATGTAAAAACTTTAAATAGCAACTTGAGAAAGGAGACGGGAACTTTGAAACGGTTTAAGTTTTATATCATTAGCGGTATTGTTCTTGTTTTATTAGTAGTTTGTAACTTCGTTGATAAGCCGATTGCGAAGGTTGAAGAAGTGAAAGATACTGTGATGATGAAGATAAATACGAAAGAGAGTATGGCACAAATTGATGGACAGACGATCTATTTTAAGCAAATTGGCGTGGGTAAGCCGCCTTTACTTATGCTTCACGGGTTTGGTGGTTCTTCAGATGGGTTTAGTGATATTTATCCGGAACTCGTGAAGGATCATACGATTATTGCGGTTGATATTTTAGGATTTGGGCGTTCTTCTAAGCCGATTGATTTTCAGTATTCGTTTCCTGCGCAAGTTAATTTATATTATAAGTTAATGAAGAAGCTTGGATACGATCAGTTTGCGGTACTTGGTCATTCGATGGGGGGAGAGATGTCCCTTAATTTAGCATATTTATACCCGGACGCAGTTACGCATCTTATTTTAGCGGATTCTACAGGGATTGAATCTTTCCAGCAAAAAGAAGGTTATGAAATACCACAGTTATCGGCGGACTTACAAACTGTAACTGCGATTACAGATTATAATAAAAATGAAGTGAAGAATAGTCGAGATGATAAAAAGCATTATGATGAGCTTACGAAAATGAAAGAGCGCCGCATTGCGATGGAAGCAGATAAAATTAAGGTGCCAACTTTAATTTTATGGGGTAGGCACGATAAGAGTGTTTCTTGGGAAAATGGTGAACTGTATCATCAGTTATTTACAAATAGTACGTTTCATATAATTGAAAAAGGATACCACGCACCGTTCCGTCAGGAGCCGATCGAGTTTATGGAATATGTACAAGCATTCTTCGCGAAGAATCCACAATGAAAAATTTAAGCATAAATCCACTTCTTTCCTCATACAGTGAAACTAATAAGGCTTGTCTAAGGAAAGGAATGAACGAAAGTGGAAACTTTACCATGGTGGATTTATCTTGTGATCATCGGGATTGTATTGAGTGGCTACATGGTTTTATATACTTCGAAAAAAGAGCAAGAGATGGATAATGAGTTTATCGAAAAAGAAGGCGAAGTTTATATGAAGCGCTTAGAAGAAGAGCGCGAGAAACGCAATCAGGATAGTGATAAAGATTCGGTACTGCTTTAATAGAAATTTTGAAAGGCTACCACCTAGTAGAACTTTACATCTAGGTGGTAGCCTTTTTTTCTTTTGAGGGGAGCAGTACATGTCCATTAAGCTAAGATTTTGAAGTATCTTTTTTAGGTTTAGAGATACATTGACTGCTGATAAGTGGCGTTATGTTAACTTCACATGAATACGGTATATAACAGGGTTTTTCTCTTTAATTCAGAATTATATATTTTATGTTCCAAAATAAGGAGGGGAAGAATGAAAAAAATCATGTGTTTAGTTATGGGTTTTGTGCTATCTATAAATTTAATGGGTTGTACTAAAAAAGAAGATCAAGTTTTTTCTTCAAAACCAGCTACATCTGAACGGCAAAAAGCAGAGGCACATGCTGTAATATTTGAGAACAAGGACAAAATTACATCAATTGAGTTAAAAAACCTAAACAGAAACGATGTTTTCAAAACAACAAATAAAGATACGATTAAATCTGTTGTTTCAGCAATAGAAAATAGTAAACCAACGAATATACCATTGGATCAAAAAACTAAAGATGCAATGAGATCGCATATGATTGTTAAATATGAAGATGGTTTAGAAGAAACCTTCTTTGTGTGGGTTGAAGAAAATCTTGAAATTATGATAGTAGAAAGTACAGATGAAACTAACGCTATAGCTTTTAAGATAGACAATACAAATTTTAAACAAGCAATTGACTTTCTTAAAAGATAAATTTAACTTCTGTTAACGAAAATAGGGTACAGTCGAGCTACGTGTAAAAATAGGTCATAGCCTTACTTTTATTTCTAACTATAACTTGTTGAGTTTATAGGGGTATCATCACATCGCTATCAAGCTAAGGTTGCACCAGGAAAACTTCAGAAGAAAAACTCACTCCTTATATAAAAATAGATATGGAGTGAGCTTTTTTTTGGTTATCGATAATGATAGGTTAATTTTACATGTATACGAGATTCATCATGAATTTTTATTGATGGTATTTATATATATATTTACTCATAAGAATGGAACTAGCGTAGTATTTACTGGGGGGATTAAGAATGCATAGGGATGAAACCCCATTACATCCTGATACAGGTGTTACGTCTGTAATGTTTGTTGAACGTTCATTAAATGAAATTCGTTTTTGGTCTAGAATCATGAAGGAGCATTCTTTTTTTTCTTCGATTGGGGTTTAGATGCGAGGATACCAAACTAATCGAAGAGGCTAATCAATTTTATCGATTGTTTGAACATATCGAACAAATAGCGTACTCCTATACAAATGAAACAGATCCTGGGCAAATAAAAAGATTTAATTCAGAAGTACAACAAGCCGCAACTAATATTTGGGGATTTAAACGAAAAATTCTAGGGTTAATTCTCACATGTAAATTGCCAGGACAAAATAATTTCCCACTGTTAGTTGACCACACAAGTAGGGAAGCTGATTATTTTAGAAGACGTTTAATTGAATTAAATGAAGGTAAATTAGATGCTCTTCCGGATGCTATTATTAAAGAAAATGTTTTCTTTTTAAGGATTATGGCAGACCATGCTAAATTTATTGGTCATCTTCTTGATCCATCGGAAAGAAAGCTTGTAGATACAGCCCGGAATTTTAGCAATGATTTTGATGAATTGATGTATCAAGCAATTGACTTAGAATCTATGAAACCACAATCCCAAACAGTCCCTCTTTTAGATCAATTTTTAGATCAAAATCGTGTGTCGGTTACATCTCTTCGGGATTTTAAGAAAACAGCACGTGATTTAATTGAGCAATGTAAAATAAAGAGTATCATTCATCCATTATTAGCAGACCATGTTTTTCGTGAAGCTGATAGATTTCTTGAAATAATTGATATGTTTGATGCTCATCTTACAAATATTAAATCACAATCTAGATAGTAGAAGATAAGGAAAGATACTATTTTGCCTTAAGCAGAGAAGTTAACAATTTATTGTTAGCTTCTTTTCTTTGTGATGAAAAGGTTTAAAAATGAAACTTTTAGAGAATGAAGAGATAAAAAAACCAAAAAAATTTTCTTTTCATCTAGTAAATTTACCTTTAAAGACTACATAAATACCTTTGACCAAATATGTAATTCTTTGTAAAATGATATATATGGAAAGATTATGAATATACAGGAAATCTATGGGTAGTAGATTCTAAGAAATTATTCGGGGGAAATTTATTAGTTAAGTATATTAACTTGTTTGCACTAAATTTTACAAATAAAGGGGTATTAGGAATCATGAAAGCAAAGAAATTAGTAAGTTTAGCGTTACCAGTTATGTTATTGAGTGGATGTATTACAATTGAAACTGATGGTAAGAAAGCTGAACCAAAGAAAGAAGAAACGCAAAAGGTAGAGAAAGAGAGTAAGACTTCTGAAAAAGAGAGTAAGTCAACTGATAGCAAAAAAGAGGATAGCTTATCTGTAGCGAAAGGTGAAGGTACAAACAGTAGTTCATCAAGTAGTCAACCAAGTTCTTCTTCAAACAACTCAACTTCTTCTAGTTCTTCAACTGGTAAGGTAACTGGTTCAGATGTTGAAAGATACAAGTCAGATATCATAAACAGTGCTACTCAAATTGAAGATACAATGAAATTAATTGAAGGAATAGCAGGTTCAGACGTAAAGTCATACAAACAAAAGAAAAGTGAAGTACAACTGAGTTTAGGTGGAGCAAAGGCAACCGCAACGAAACTGAAGAATCTACAAGCACCTCCTGAGTTACAGGGAGAACAGGCGAAGATAAAGCAGTCAATGGAACTGTATGCGGATTGTTTCCAACTTCTCTTTGATGCATTGGACCAAGAAGACGAGAGTAAAATGCATCAATCAGTAAGTAAAGCACAAGAAGGTTCAAAACTGTTTGAAGAAGCAGCAAAGAGTATCGCTAATAAAACCAACTAAGAATATTGGTACAGAGGAAGAGTTAGGAATTAGTTATGGAAACATGAAGAAGAACATCAAAGACGGTACGGAGATTATTGGTAATTGGGGTATTGATTACGGTAGTGGCGTAAAAACTACGTTAGTACTAAAAGGTGATAAAACATTTGAGTCTTATGCGAATGGTTCTTATCCGAATAAAGATAACTACTTAACAGGAACATATGCGGTAGATGTTCCATCATTCCAGTTATCCTTAAAAGTAACAAAAGCAATTAAAGACGGTCAAGAAGTGAAGCTAACAAATGATAGTATCATGTATAAATTACAAAACTATGATGGAAACACATTACAAATTTATCACATGGACGATAACGTTCGTATTCGATATGCAAAACAATAAATAATTGGCAAAAAACTCTGTAATAAATTTTACAGAGTTTTTTTGTTAGTTCTAATTTATTTTCTTTAATATCTTTCCAAGCCGGTGCCTTCCTCCGACTTGAACCATCTGTAACTTCAAATATATCAACGATTTTTCGAATATATCTATCGTAACTTCAAATATATCAACGATTTTTTGAATATATCTATCACAACTCCAAATATATCAACGATTCGACGAGGAATATCAATTTAATGACAATAGTAGACGGGTCTTTTTCACGATTCAAATGTAACCATCCAAAGCCCAATCCATACACTATGATGGAGGCCTTTTACTCAATAATCCGATGAAAGAGGAGCGTAATGATGAAAAAACGTACTGTTAATGAAACGGGAGGGAATATACCACAACCAATTCGCAGCGATGGAGCTGGTGCGATAGATTCTGGTCCACGTAATATTATGCGGGATATTCAAAATCCGAATATGCTCGTTCCACCTATTACAGATGCTGGCTTAGTTCCTAACTTGAAATTTTCATTCTCAGACACTTCTATGATTTTAAAACAAGGTGGGTGGTCTCGGGAGATTACTGTTAGAGAACTTCCGGTTTCGACTACAATTGCTGGTGTAAATATGAGTTTAACGGCCGGAGGAGTACGTGAGCTTCATTGGCATAAAGAAGCAGAATGGGCGTATATGCTTTTAGGACGGGCACGAATAACTGCCGTTGACCAAGATGGACGAAACTTCATTGCCGATGTTGGTCCAGGAGACCTTTGGTATTTCCCCCCTGGTATCCCGCATTCCATTCAAGGGCTGGAACATTGCGAATTCCTGCTCGTCTTCGATGATGGACATTTTTCTGATCTATCTACTTTAGCCATTTCCGATTGGTTTGCACATACGCCAAAAGAAGTGTTGTCTGCTAACTTCGGGGTACCAGAAAGTGCTTTTAACTCTATTCCTTCAGATCAGGTTTATATTTATCAAGGAGAGGTACCCGGTTCGATTGAAAGTCAGGAAGTCCAGTCACCAAAAGGAGAAGTTCCTTTAACCTTCAAGCACGAACTGTTAAAACAGACACCGATTAAGACCCCTGGTGGTAGCGTGCGAATTGTAGATTCTACTAACTTTCCTATTTCAAAAACAATTGCAGCGGCGCTCGTTGAAATTGAGCCTGGTGGAATGAGAGAACTTCATTGGCATCCTACTAATGATGAGTGGCAATATTATTTGACAGGGCAAGGAACAATGACTGTATTTCTTGGAAATGGTACAGCTCGTACATTTGATTATAGAGCTGGTGATGTTGGATATGTACCTTTTGCTACTGGACATTATATTCAAAACACTGGTACCGAAACATTATGGTTTTTAGAGATATTCAAAAGTAACCGCTTTGAAGATGTATCGTTAAATCAATGGATGGCATTGACTCCTGCAGAAATAGTTAAAAGTAATTTACATGTTGGATCAGAATTGATGGATTCCTTGCGTAAGGAGAAATGGCCTGTTGTGAAGTACCCAGGGTTTTCATATAATCCGAAAAACAGATAGGTGAAAATGAATCGACTATTTTTATGAGGAATTTCCTCTGAAATAAAGAATAGCGTTTTTGTCTGTTATTCGTAAATCGAAAGAAATTCCCTACACTAGGCTGTTCTTTTCAATCAAATTGTGTACTATAAAGGGTAGGATGAATAAAGAAGGGGACAGTTAGAATGGAATTTCATGAACAGAAGATTTTGCCGGCAGTGAGGCAAATTAAAGATTTGGAAAAACTATTATCTAGTTCGTATGAGTATATCGTTATTTTAGATATTCATGTCGGTCAATTGAGGAGCGTTATATCACTCGCGAAGCAATATTGTAAAAAGGTGTTTTTACATGTGGATTTAATTCACGGTTTGCAGAGTGATGGGCATGCGACGGAATATTTATGTCAGGAGTTTAGACCGTACGGGTTACTTTCGACAAAGGCGAGCGTGATTATGAAGGCGAAACAAAAAGGTGTTGTGGCAATTCAGCGTATCTTTTTAATCGATTCTAGCGCAATGGAAAAGAGTTGCAATCTTTTAGAAAAGACGAAGCCGGATTATATTGAAGTGCTTCCTGGTGCGTTAACGGATGTCATCGCTGAAATGAAAGAGCGTACCGGTGTACCAATTTTAGCAGGTGGTTTCATTCGTACTGTCGATGATGTGGAGAAAGCTTTAAACGCTGGTGCGACAGCAATTACGACATCAAAACGCGAACTATGGAAACATTACCAAAAAAAGTGACGAAAATGTGAAATAATTCTGTTGACACCGCTTTCATTAGAGGTTAACATTATAGACAAGTTAATAAACGTGACGGAGAAAAGAAGAGATCCACATTTTATTGTTTCTATATATAGTATATAGAAGCATGTAAGCTGTGGGTCTTTTTCTTTTGAAAAAAACGAATGGCCATTCATTTTACCTCTATCACATTTAAAAGCGTTTAAATTGATTGTGGAGGGATACTATGTCAGCATTTTTAGGAGAGTTAATAGGGACAGCGTTGTTAATCGTACTTGGTGGCGGCGTTTGTGCTGGTGTAAGTTTAAAGAAGTCGTTTGCGAAAGATTCTGGATGGATTGTAATTACAATGGGTTGGGGCTTAGCGGTAGCAGTTGCAGCGTATGCGGTTGGATCAATTAGTGGGGCACATTTAAATCCAGCTTTAACGATAGGATTAGCGTTTAAGGGAGCGTTCCCATGGAGTGATGTACCAGGTTATATTGCAGCACAAATGATTGGGGCAATTATCGGGGCAGTTATCGTATATTTACACTACTTACCACACTGGAAAGAAACAGAAGATCCAGGAACAAAGTTAGGTGTATTTGCAACAGGTCCAGCAATTCCGAACACATTTGCAAACCTTTTAAGTGAAATGATTGGAACATTCGTTTTAGTATTTGGTATATTAGCAATTGGAGCAAATAAATTTGCAGATGGATTAAATCCATTTATCGTAGGTTTCTTAATTGTAAGTATTGGTTTATCATTAGGTGGAACAACAGGATACGCAATCAACCCGGCTCGTGATTTAGGTCCGCGTATTGCACACTTCTTCCTTCCGATTGCAGGAAAGGGCGGTTCAAACTGGAAGTATGCATGGATTCCAGTAGTTGGTCCAATTCTAGGTGGATCACTTGCAGGATTATTCCATCAAGTTGTATTTGAAGGAAAGCAAAATTCAGCACTTATTTATGTGATTATTGTAACTGTGATTGTATTAGCAATCTCTTATATGACAAGTAAAAAAAGCGGAACTACTACAAATAATAGAAAAGTAGCATAGGGGGAAACCGGTATGAAAAAATATATTCTTTCATTAGACCAAGGAACAACAAGCTCACGCGCAATTCTTTTCAATAAAGAAGGAAAAATCGTTCATTCAGCTCAAAAAGAGTTTACACAACATTTTCCAAAGCCAGGCTGGGTAGAGCATAATGCACAAGAAATTTGGGGATCTATTTTAGCGGTTATCGCAACTTGCTTAAGTGAAGCGGATGTAAAACCAGAACAAATCGCTGGTATCGGTATTACGAACCAACGTGAAACAGCGGTTGTATGGGACAAAACAACAGGCAAACCAGTTTATAACGCAATCGTATGGCAATCTCGTCAAACAGTTGAAATTTGTGATGAGTTAAAAGAAAAAGGTTATAGCGATATGGTTCGCGAAAAAACAGGTCTTTTAATTGACGCATACTTCTCTGGTACGAAAGTAAAATGGATTTTAGATAACGTTGAAGGTGCAAGAGAAAAAGCGGAAAACGGCGAGCTATTATTCGGAACAATTGATACGTGGCTTGTATGGAAATTATCTGGCGGTAAAGCGCACGTAACAGATTACTCAAATGCATCACGTACATTAATGTTTAACATTCATGATTTACAGTGGGATGATGAGCTTCTAGATATGTTAACAGTTCCAAAGAGCATGCTTCCAGAAGTACGTCCATCATCTGAAATATATGGCGAAACAATTGATTATCACTTCTTCGGTCAAAATGTACCGATTGCAGGTGTAGCTGGTGACCAACAAGCAGCATTATTTGGACAAGCTTGTTTCGGTGAAGGTATGGCGAAAAATACTTACGGAACTGGTTGCTTCATGTTAATGAACACAGGTGAAAAAGCAGTAGCTTCTGAGCATGGTCTATTAACAACAATTGCATGGGGAATAGATGGTAAAGTAAACTACGCATTAGAAGGAAGTATTTTCGTAGCAGGTTCTGCAATTCAGTGGTTACGTGACGGAATGCGCATGTTTAAAGATGCAAGTGAGAGTGAAGAGTACGCTTCACGCGTTGAATCAACTGAAGGTGTATACGTTGTACCAGCATTCGTAGGATTAGGTACACCGTACTGGGATAGTGAAGTACGCGGCGCTATGTTTGGTGTAACGCGAGGTACGACGAAAGAGCACTTCATTCGTGCAACGTTAGAATCTTTAGCGTACCAAACGAAAGATGTATTATGTGCAATGGAAGCTGATTCAGGTATTGAACTGAACACGTTACGCGTTGATGGCGGGGCAGTTAAGAATAACTTCTTAATGCAGTTCCAAAGTGACATGTTAGACGTTCCTGTAGAGCGTCCGGTGATCAATGAAACGACAGCTTTAGGTGCAGCATACTTAGCTGGTCTTGCGGTTGGATATTGGAAAAACCAAGATGAAATTAAAGCGCAGTGGCATATGGACAAACGCTTTGAACCAACGATGGAAGCGGAAACAAGCGAAGAGCTATATGCTGGATGGAAAAAAGCAATTGAAGCAACAAAAGCTTTCAAATAATCATAAACAGTGTTATAATGGTGACAAGTTAATAATTCGGTAGGAGATTTGGAGAGACCACAACGCGCTATAGAGGCGAAATCTATAGCGGAGTTTGTGGTCTCTTTTTTCGTTATCAAAGGGAGGAATTACCATGAAATTTTCAAGTAAACAACGTAAAGACGTATTAAACGGAGTAAATAAACAAGAGTTAGATGTGATCGTAATTGGTGGAGGTATTACTGGTTCTGGTATTGCATTAGATGGAGCAACACGCGGGTTATCAACGATTGTGTTTGAAATGCAGGACTTTGCAGCAGGTACATCAAGTCGTTCAACGAAACTTGTACACGGCGGTTTACGTTATTTAAAACAACTTGAAGTGAAAATGGTAGCAGAGGTGGGGAAAGAGCGTGCGATCGTATATGAGAACGGTCCCCATGTAACAACACCAGAGTGGATGTTACTTCCGTTCCATACAGGTGGTACGTTCGGATCATTCAGTACATCAATTGGTCTTCGTGTATACGACTTCTTAGCAGGTGTAAAACGAAGCGAGCGCAGAAAGATGTTTAACCGTGAAGAAACGCTGAACAAAGAACCTCTTGTAAAACAAGAAGGATTAAAAGGCGGCGGTTACTACGTAGAATATCGTACAGACGATGCGCGTCTTACAATTGAAGTAATGAAAGAAGCGATTGAACACGGTGCGAAAGCTGTTAACTACGCAAAAGTAGACGGTTTCTTATATAAAGATGGAAAAGTATGTGGTGTTCGTGTAATCGATTTACTAGACGGAGAAGTGTACGAAGTTTACGGTAAGAAAATTGTAAACGCAGCTGGTCCTTGGGTAGATACACTTCGTGAAAAAGATAACTCGAAAAAAGGAAAAGTACTTCAGTTATCAAAAGGTGTTCACTTAGTAATTGACCAAAAACGTTTCCCATTAGGGCAAGCAATTTACTTCGATACACCAGATAAACGTATGGTGTTCGCGATTCCGCGCGGCGGAAAAACATACGTAGGTACAACAGATACGTTCTATGATAAAGATGCAGCTGTACCACAAATGACAACAGAAGATCGCACATATATTATTAATGCGATTAACTACATGTTCCCAAGCGTGAAAATTACGGAAAAAGACATCGAGTCAAGCTGGGCTGGTGTGCGTCCGTTAATTTATGAAGAAGGTAAGAACGCATCTGAAATTTCTCGTAAAGATGAAATTTGGACTTCTGAATCTGGCTTAATTACAATCGCAGGCGGAAAATTAACGGGATACCGCAAAATGGCTGAAATGGTAGTAGACTACGTAACGAATCTATTACAAAAAGAAGGTCATAGTGCATATCCGAAGAGCGATACGAAACATATGCCAATCTCTGGCGGTCATGTAGGTGGTTCACACGGATTATCAGCATTTATCGCGAAAAAAGCAGGCGAAGGTACGAAATACGGTTTAACAACAGCTCAAGCTGAAGAATTCGCGAAATTCTATGGCTCTAACGTTGACGTACTATTCGACTTAGCGAAAAAACATAAAGACGAAGCGAAAGAATACAACATGCCGTTAGACGTTCTAATCCCGCTTGTATACGCGATGGACTACGAAATGACAGCGAAACCAGTTGACTTCTTCGTACGCCGTAGAGGCGCTGTATTCTTCAACATTCACTGGGTATATGAGTGGAAAGAAGCAGTAATCAATTACATGGCTGCGAAACTAGGCTGGAGCAAAGAAGAGCAAATGAAATACACAGCAGAACTAGAAAAAGCATTAACAGACGCTGTAATTCCTGTAGATCAACAAGAACAAGCAGCTGCGTTAGCATAAAATAGAGAACCACCTGAAGGGGAGCCTTTAGGTGGTTTTTATCTTGACTACAAATAAATATAATGTGTTACAATGATGATAGAGTATTTAGTATGAATTTTGCATAAAATAAAGAAGACAGAAGCCTGAGAAACTTCTGCCTTGTGTAACCTAACTTGCTATTGTGGTGGTAGTAGGTGCGGTTATGAGACAATTACATTAACGTTTTAGCCGAGAACCGCCCTTACCTTTTCCACGAAGCAGGGTGGTTCTCGCTTTTTTGTATACAGAAATTAGCCACGGACCGACGTATCTTCTACCGATGACAACGCCAGCTCCGGTTAGGATACCATACACTAATTTGACTATAAACATCGCGATCATTATATCACCTCCCCCTTTTTTCGAAATGGAAGAGATGATTACCACACCTACTAGTTATAGCGTTATTAAGTTACTTTTTAATTGTATTATGTTTTAAAATAGGGGACAAGACATATGTATAAAAATCCCTGGTTTCAAGTAGAGCACTAGTGTGTAAAGTGCGAGGGGACAATGAGCAAAAAACATTGGTAAAATAAAAGATTTACAATTAGTAAAGAAAAATTAAGGTTTCAAAAAACGGTATGGACATTGCCAACCGTTTTTATTTTTTTTTAGGAATTTATAAAACTTTTCCATAGAGTGCGTCGTCTAATAAATGGGAAGGAGGAAATGATGTGGATGAATTAACAGCAGAGATGCTTGAAATAGAAGATAAGGAGGACCTTATCGACGAGATAATGAACAAGTATGGACAGGAGATCCTACAGCTTGTTTATTCATATGTGAATAATAAAGAGGTCGCTGAGGACTTAACGCAAGATATATTTGTGAAATGTTATAAATCTCTTCATACATATAAAGGGAAATCGAATGTAAAAACGTGGTTGTGGAGAATTGCCATTAATCAATGTAAGGACTACATAAAAAGTTGGTATAACAAAAAGGTAATCGTTACAGAAGATGAATTTACGTATATTGGGAGTCAAAAAGAAAGTGTTGAACAAACTGTTATTCAAAATGCAGAAGACCGTAGGCTGGCTTCTGCAGTAATGAATTTACCGATAAAATATCGAGAAGTCATTTATCTATTTTATTATGAAGAATTATCAATTAAAGATATTGCTATTGTAATAGAAGTGAAGGAAAACACGATAAAAACAAGACTGAAAAAAGCTAAGGAACTATTGAAGAAAGGATTGGAGGAATAATCAAATGGAAGAGCGATTAAAAGGCCTACGAAAATCAATGGAGAATACAACTTTTAAACATTTGAGTTTTTCTGATCAGCATCGGAAGCAGGTGCGCGAAAAAATCAATCAATCACAAGAAAATGAAGAAGACATCTCTTTAGTGGTTTTACAACTTCTCAGTAATGAAAAAACAGGGTACGAACTGGCAGGGCTATTGCGGGGGAGAGGGATTCAAAAATTCGAAGGAAATGAAGGGTTTTTATACACTTTATTACATCGGCTGGAACAGAATCGTTTTATCCAATCAAGTTGGGATCATTCAGGAGCTAAATATTATCAATTAAATGATAAAGGAAGAAAGATGCTACGAAAGGCAGAGAAAAATTCTACAAAAGCACGATTTATTTTAAAAGGCTTAGTACAGGAGTGAGAAAAAATTGAACAAAAAAGGGGAGCGTTTTTTAAAAGAAGTTACCAATCATATTAAATCAAAAGAAGCAAGGAGCTTTGTAGCAACTGAACTAGATTTTCACTTGAAACAGGCGAAGAACACGTGGATAGAGAGAGGATTAAGTGAGGAAGTTGCTGAAGACAAAGCTGTTGAACAAATGGGAAGTCCAATTAAACTTGGTCAAGAACTTAACAAACTTCATAAGCCAAAGGTTGATTGGTTCCTAATTATTTTGTTAGCGGCTGCTATGGGGCTAGGCTTTTTGCCAGTTCTCGCTTTTGGATATACGAATGATGTAATAATGAATAAGGTGATATTTACTATTCTCGGTGTTGCAACAGCTTTAGGGATGATGCTGCTTGATTATCGGAAATTAGAGAGACTTGGATGGCTTTTTTATACAATCGGAGTACTCATCCTATTAATGCTATACTGTTTTCCAAACGCTTCAATGAATGGAGAAGCGTTAATAAAAATTGGTCCCATTACAATTGACTGTTTAATGGCGGTGCCGTTCTTTCTTCTAGCTTGGGCTTCTTTTTTCAATAACAGTAGGTTAAAGGTTATGCATTTTGTGATTTTGTATTTATTTTTCTTGTACTTATTTTTAATTGTATCAACTCTTTCAACAATTTTTATCTATATCATGATGGTATTCGTTATGCTATGGTGGAGTAAGTTAGGAAAGAAGAAGGCATTGATCATTACAGTTGTAACAATTTGTTTATTTACTCTCGGTGGTTTATTCGCAGTAACAGAATATCAGTTGGATAGAATTTTAGGGTATTTAAATCCGGAGCGTGATGCAGGGGGCGAAGGATTTATGTATATACGTTTAAAAGAGGTAATGTCTTCAGCAGGTTGGTTTGGTACATCTGGAGATACAAAGTTCATCCCTGCTCCAGATACTGATTTTGTATTTGCAAGTTTGACTTACTATTATGGGTATGTGCTTGCGCTAATCCTTGTTTTGATTCTCTCTCTTTTTGTAGCAAGGATAATGGCCATATCTTATAAAATAAATGATCGGTACGGTAAATTGCTTCTCGTTGGTGGAGGGACTCTTTTTGTAGTCCAGTTCATTTATAACGTTGGAATGATCATAGGCTTATTACCAATCGTTTCTATATCCTTACCTTTTATTAGCTATGGATTAACGCCAACTTTATTTCATGCACTTTTAATGGGGATCGTGTTAAGTGTGTATCGACGTAAAGATATTTCATTTAGAATGAAAAAGACACCTTGATGATTATCAAGGTGTCTTTGTTATATGTAAAAAGAATTCACTATTATGATCAATTACAAACGTAAATAATAGATAGTATGTAGAGGGTTATGAAAAATAACCCTCTTGTTGTGTTTAAATAAGTGAACTTGCTTTAATAGAAGTACATAATTCAGAACGAGAAAGTATTTTGGCTAATTGTTGTAAATATAAGTGTTCCTCTGCATCTTTTTCGGAAGTGTTAGGATCCAATGAATGAGAAGAAAGAAGTACATCAATTGTAAGTACATCTGAATCATGAGAAGAGATGTTATAACCTGCAAATACAGGCCGTTTTAAGTCTTTTACTTTTTGAATCATCTTATGTAATTTCGTAACACTTATATTGATTTTGGCTAATGGAAAGCATTTTTCGGTAGGATTATCGACGGTCTTTCTAATTTTATAATCGTATACGTAATAGTACTTCTCTTGTTCTTCTAGTTCTTGTAATTCTTTCGTTAATAAGTGGTATTTGTCTGTAAGTCCAGATGTGAGTGCATCGTTTTCTTCTCCAACTAATAAGGTGAAAGGTCTTGGTGATGAGATTGAAATGGTGCGGACGTTTAGTTCGGTAAAAGTGGGATTAGACTGTAAAATGGTATGTAATTTTTCAATGGGAAACTCACCGTCATAAATAGCAATGAAATATTGGTTCATCTTTTCAGTCCTTAATTTTTTCTAAAATTATATATTCTACTTTAAAGGTGTAAGTCCTGCGTAAAAAGACACCTTGAATCATCAAGGTGTCTTAGTTATAAGCTCAAAACTCTCCGAATCAGCCCCAAGTACAAAAGGACTCACATCCCCAACGCTATAAAGCTGCAATTCATGCATCGCGCGCGTACAAGCAGTGTAGAACAATCTACGAACGCTCTCATCGCTATATACTTCATCATTTGCATTGTAAATGATGACGGCGTCAAATTCGATACCCTTCGCTAAGTAAGCAGGTATGATGACGATACCTTGTTCGTACTCAGCTGAGTTACTTTTCACGAGTTTAATATTCTCGATATGGCTGAGTGCTTCGTACGCAGCGGCGCTTTCAGCTGCGGATTTACATATAATTGCGATCGTATTGTGCTTTTGTTTTTGTAATTCAGCGACTTTGGAAGTGATATGGTCATGCAGTTCGATGTAATCAGAAACCTTAGTCAATGTAGGTTTCTCGCCGCCTCGTTCAAAGGCATTAATATTCTTTCCTTCCGGTACTAGATCACGTGTAAATTCAATAATTGGTTTTGTTGAGCGATAGCTACGAGTTAAGTTAATACCGTATGTTTCATCAGGTCCATATAAGCTAGTGAGTGTATGGAAATCAACTGTTTCACTAGCGTGAGCGAATATCGCTTGGTTAAAGTCTCCGAGTACCGTCATTTTTGCGGCAGGGAAGAGACGTTTTAAAAACTCGAACTGAAACGGAGAATAATCTTGTGCTTCATCTACGAGTATATGTTTAATTGATCTGTTTGTTTGGAACCCTTCAATTAATTCTTTTAAAAGTAAAAAGGGAGTAGCATCCTCGTAATATAGTTTTCCTTCATCTAACATGTTCACCGTTAGTGAGCAAATATCGTCCCATTCTTCAGGTGATTCCCCAGTAATCCATGATGGATCAGTGAAGAGCTGTTTATATATTCCTGTGAAATTGATGAAGCGTAGCGTTTGAACACCTTTACGCAACGGCTTCAATTTTTTACGGACAATCATACGTCCGAGTACTTTCGTTTCTTTCTCATAATCAGTAAAGGAGTTTTCGTCAAACTCACCTTTTTTCTGTAAATACTTATAAGCTTTTTGATATTCATCTTTACTAAGTAATTCAATTTCTTCTTCTACCCAAGGTTTTTTCAGTTCTGTTTTTTCAAGTTCATCTATTTGTTTATTTAGCCACTCCGTTAACTTCTCAATTCTATTATGGAAGCGGAGGGAGGTATCAGTATTATAAAATTGTTCTGCAATTTGTTTAGCAGAGACAATTGGTTTTCCTCTAAATTTCATTCCTTTAAATAACATACCGGACGTTTCGAGAGATTGTCTGTACGTTTGAATGGTCTCGAAAAAGTGAGTTGATGCTTTAAATCGAATGCTCGCATTTCGAGTTTTATAGATAGAGCTATTCGTTTCAGTGAGCATATATTCTAATTGCTCATAAGGATCTTCAACGTCAAATGACTTGCTTAGTCTGTGGTTTAAGTACTCTTGGAATGTAACTTGCTGCATATTTTCTTCACCGAGTTCTGGCAATACGTTAGAAACGTAGCTGTTGAACATGGAGTTAGGGGAGAAGAGAATAATTTGATCCGCTTTTAGCCATTCGCGATATTTATATAGTAAGTAGGCGATTCGTTGTAAGGCAGCCGATGTTTTACCACTACCGGCAGCTCCTTGAACGATAAGTAGTCGCCCCTCATCGTGACGGATAATTTCATTTTGCTCGCGCTGGATAGTAGCAACTATACTTTGCATATGTTTGTTTGTACCTTTGCCGAGCGCTTGTTGTAAAATTTCATCTCCAATCGTTAAGCTCGTATCGAACATTGAATCGATAACGCCGCCCTGAATAATATATTGTAATTTCTTCTCCACATTGCCGCGGATTACGCCTCCTGGTGTGCTGTACTCAGCCGGTCCTGGCGGATAATCGTAGTAGACACTTGAAATAGGTGCGCGCCAATCGTATATAAGAAAATTTTCTCCGCTTGCATCAGTAAGGGTAGCAACGCCAATATAAATTTGCTCTGCGCCTGTTTCTCCTTCTTCTTTGAAATCAATTCGCCCGAAGTAAGGTGCTTTATGCATACGTCGTAGTGCGGCAAGTCGGTTGAAGGTATGTTTATGGGTGATTTGTGTTACGGCTAGTGACTGAGCTTGTTGTCTTAAGTTGATAACTGTTTCGAGATAATCGTCAAAAGTATCAGTGTTAACTTTCACATCATCCCAGAAGTGTTTACGGATGTTGATTACTTCTGCTCGGCGTCTGCCAGTTTCGTTTTCAAGTTTATCAATTTGCTCCGTAATAGTTTCTATTACGCTATCCAATCGTTTTTGCTCTTGATCTAATTTTTTGTTCATACGTAAGCACTCCTTTAAAAGTGAAAAATAGAGGTTGACTGAAGATATGTTTTGGTGTACAATTAAGATACGGATAAATACATTCTTTTATTTTTAATGAATGCGTTTCTGTACTAATTTACCATAGTTTTTTAATTTAATCAATGATAATGAGATAAACCTTGGTTCCGTATGTGATGGAATCGAGGTTTTTTGTTTTTTAAGAGGGGATTGTAATCGTATATTCGAAAAATCGCCGATATAATTTCAGTTACCGCAAAGGTAATACAAAAAAGCTCGGGCTTAGCCCGAGCTTTTCATTATTTCTTTTCGTCTTTTTTAGCGTCAGCTTTTGGTTCTTCGAAAAGATTTTTTAAATCTTTATCGTCAACTTTTACGTCAGCAGATTTGATTTCTTTCATCATAAGATCGTTCATAAATTGTCCATCTTGCATTTTCTTCTGAACAAGATCTTTTTTGATGTCGCCTTTTACTTCATCAAATGGTTTTTGTTCTTTAATGTCTGTTACTTTAATGATGTGGTAACCGAATTGTGATTTTACAGGTTCGCTGATTTCATCTTTCTTCAGCTTATAAGCAGCATCTTCGAATTCTTTAACCATTTTACCAGCTGTAAAGTAGCCAAGGTCTCCGCCTTTTTCTTTTGAACCAGTATCTTCAGAGTATTGTTTCGCTAACTCTTCGAAAGATTTACCTTGTGCAAGCTCGTCTTTAACCTTTTTCGCAGTAGCTTCATCTTTTACAAGAATGTGGCTTGCTTTAATTTCAGGCTTGTAGTTGTCTTTTACTTCTTTATCAGTGATTGTTTTTTCAACAGCTTTTTCTTGAGCTAATGAAGCACGAACACCGCTTTTTAAAGTTTCTTCTTTAATACCTTGTTGTTTTAATAGTGTATCGAATTGATCACCGTATTGTTTTTTCATTTCATCGTACTTTTTATCTACTTCTTTGTCGTCAACTTTGTAGTTTTTAATAAGTACTTTTTCCATAACCATGTTATTTAGTACTTGTTTACCAGCTTGTGTCTTCATTTGATTGTAAAACTCGTCTTTAGTGATGTCACCAGCTTTAGATGTAACAATTTTGTCTGATGATGATGTTCCACATGCTGATAATGCGATTACACTTGTTGCGGCTAAGGCAAGCATAGCTTTCTTCATTCAATAAACACTCCTACTATTATGTATTTTTAATTTATCCCGCACTAATGAAGAAACGCCTTATGATAGGTTATTTTCGTTCATAAGAGCCCGATTAAGTCTCACTGATGTCTTTGCTTTTTAATATGTAAAAGCACGCTTAACAGGGCTTACCGAGGCTTGGAGATAAAGTTTAGATGCGTGTCGTTTATTTCATAGTATAAGCAATATGTACAAAATTTAATATACCATATTTCGACTTGTTTTCCTATTGATAAAGAAATTTTAACCAGTTAGTGTCAGATTTTGAAAGGGTACCATATTGGGCGCATGTCGCATATACAGAAAAGAGGAGGGGATGGGGGATGAATTCAAAACTTATTTTATTACTTGTACTGTTTATTTTATTAGTTATTGTAGGTATAATTTGTTTATAGAGGAAAAAAATGAGGAAGGGGCTTTCCTTCCTCACTTTCCATGAAATATAATTTCTATATAACTAGAAATTAATAGAATGGTAATACATACATTAATAACTCGAAAGACACCGGGCTGGCGGCTCGCAGATATTTGTTTTCGCTCGCACAGTGTATGCGTCATGAAATTCGTGTAAAATATAACAAGAAGTGCGAATGCGACAAAAACAACGGTTATAAGAGTCATGAGGCGAGACCTCCTTTTGGCTAAAATACATATACTTTATATATTGTATCATACGATATTTTGTTCGTGTTACAAAATTCAGAAATAGAAGACTTTGTGTTAGAAAGCGAGGGAGAAAATGGACGTTGTAAGAAGACTAGAACAAGCTGAATATTACGTAGACCTACTATTTAAAATGATTGATGAAGAAAAGTGTCCATTTTATTCTTTAATCATAAAGAAAAAAGCTCGTAAAAAAGATATTGAACGTATACTAAATCTTTGTGAAAATCTGAACGAACAATACGTAACGGAGAAAGCAGAAGGCCTTCTATTGTTCGATGCGCTGTTAGATCAATTTGAAAAAGCGCTTCCACATCAGCTCGAAGTAAACGAAACTGCGGAAGCGCTAGCAAAACAAGGCTTATTTGTGCCACTTATGAATGAATTCTTAGGCATGATTGCGAAAGGATAAATAGATTATTTCTTAACTAATTTTTGATCGGACTCCGTAAAGTTCTCCTCAATATTGTCTAATGATTTCTCAAAAATATCGATGAAGTCTTGTCCGTAAATATTGCGCAGGATCGCAATAAGTTCGATATTTTCTGGGAACTTACCGTAAAAATTACGAAGAGCAAGTGCCCCATTAAATACAGAATTATTTTCAGGTTCATACTCCTCCATTAAGCGAAGTAGTAATTCTTCCCCTTTGTCTGTAATTTCAATGTACGTATTTCGTTTATCATCTTCTTTTTTAGAAAATACAAGATAGCCGCGTTCTTCTAGCTTTTTAGAGAAGTTAAACGCCGTTGATACGTGCATAACTCCAAACTTAGCAATTTCAGAAATAGAAGCCCCTTTTAAATGATAAGCGATTGATAAAATATGGTGTTCATTAATGTTTAAATCGTAAGGTTTAATCCACTGTTGCCAATCTTTCTCTACACATTTCCATAACGCTTTCGATAATTGAGCAATGCGTTGGCTGAAAATCATTGCTTCTTTTACCGAGTAATCTTTTTCTCCACTTTTCATTTACTCACCCACTTTAACATTCTTTTTCATTACTATCTATTATGCCAGTAAAATAAAAATTAATAAAGTCTTTTTGTGAGAATTGTGAAAATTTTTCGGGAAAATGACATTCTATACAAATCATGCATATCTATGGAAACGTTTTATGAGTCGAGAATACATGTGTTGTCTGTACATGTTAAGGGATAACATATATTGTAAATGCATAAAAACACGGCATATCTATGTGATATGCCGTGTTAAGGTCAATTCGTATGAAAAATATTTGTTATATGCAAAAAACTAAGCGTGAATATGTTTACGCTTTTTCTGGAACAGCATCTTGTAGTTTCTCAATTGACTTTTGAATGTCTAAAATTTCTTGTTCAATATGACGCTTATTTTGAGAAATATCTTGTTTCCAGTTAGAAAGAGTGTCGTGCATATCATCTTTTAGCTCTTGAAATACTACTTTACCTTCTGAAGCAGTTTCAACGATTTGACGCTTTAATAACTTTGTATCAGCTGTAATATCAGCTAAAGTCTTTTTAATATCAGTTCCTTTTTCTTTCAGCTTACCGCGCATATCTTTACCAGAAGAAGGAGTTGAGAAAAGAACGGCTAGTCCAGCAACTGCTCCGCCGCAAATTACACCTGTAATAAAGGATTTAGCTTTTGACATAAAAGGAAACCTCCTTATTTTTCGTTCGTATTCATGATGTATAAAAGTGTGCATATGCTTAAGACAAGGAGGTCATTAGCGATAATTTATTTTTATCGTAATTTTTTTCTTCCTTGTACGTGCTATGCATTTACTTTTTTTCGTAAAACAGAAAAGGTTATATCCTCCGGCATTTTGGATGAAGAAACAAGCTATGCAATATATTTCTTTCGGAGGAATTAGCTTGTTATGTACAGTTATGTTTTACGTCTTTTTATAGTGGCACTATTTCACACTATTTGCAATTGTGCTTGCGATGTTTTGTAAATTTTCCATTGTGTATTCATTTTGGTGTGATTTCCAAACAGCACCGAAACCATCGTTTTCACCGTAGCGTGGAATTAAATGAAGGTGGAAGTGGAATACAGTTTGTCCAGCTTTTTCACCGTTATTGTTAAGTAGGTTAAAGCCAACTGGATTAAATTCTGCTTTCATTGCATTTGCGATTTTTGGAACGACAGCAAAAATATGTGATGCGATTTCTGGCGTTAACGCAAAAATGTCTTGTTTGTGTACTTTTGGAATAACAAGAGTATGTCCTTTTGTTACTTGACTAATATCTAAAAATGCAAGTACATGCTCATCTTCGTATACTTTTGAGCAAGGGATTTGCCCGTCAATGATTTTACAAAAAATACAATTGTCCGCTGTATGATTCATCGATCTCATCCTTTCAAATAGCCTTAGCCGTATTTTACCATAATTATATAGGAGAACAAACACGAAAAACAGGAAGCTGACTCAGCTTCCTGTTTTCTGAAGAGGGATTGAAAAAGCATTTTTTATAATTTACGGTTCGCAGACACCTCATTTATTTAAGAAATGCATGGTAAATCGGCTAAAGTTTCTGCCGTAGACACCCCATTTTCAAGTGAAATGATATTGCAATCTTTTTTAAAATGAAATTGTTTATTTTTTAAAACAGTATATGCTCTTTCGGAGACACCCCGTTTCGAAAATGAAACAAATGATCTGGTTATGTGTAAATTTCTTTGTCCAACATGGACACCCCATTTCATGATGACTTCACTATGTTGTTATACTCATCAATTGGTGGTTGCTTTTTCAATGTGTTCCTTCTTCACTAATTATGATGTCCGCTTTCGTAAAAATATATGCCAAGAAATTTAATTTTTTTTTGAAAACATCGATACTATGTAGTGCACGATGATTTTTGGTAAGATGAATATATACATTTCTTAGAAAAGAGAATGAATATAAATGAAGAAAGTGGTGTCGTATGAGCGAGTTATTGCGTGTAGAAAATGTTACAGGAGGATATACGAAACGACCTGTACTGCAAAATGTTTCGTTCTCTGTTAATAAAGGCGAACTTGTTGGCTTAATCGGTTTAAATGGAGCTGGTAAAAGTACGACAATTAAACATATCATCGGTTTAATGGAACCGAAAAAAGGAACTGTCACAATTAACGGGAAAACAATACGTGATGATATGACAGCGTACCGTTCTAGTTTCTCCTTCATTCCAGAAACGCCAGTATTATATGATGAGTTAACGTTAGAAGAACATTTGAAATTAACAGCGATGGCGTACGGTGTAGATGAAACACAATATGAAGAACGCGTAGGACAACTATTACAAGAGTTTCGCATGAAAAATCGTTTGAAATGGTTTCCGTCTCATTTCTCAAAAGGGATGAAACAAAAAGTAATGATTATGAGTGCATTTCTCGTTGAACCATCTCTTTACATTGTGGACGAACCTTTCGTTGGGCTTGATCCTTTAGCGATTCAATCACTTCTTCAAATGATGGATCAAATGAAAAAGAGCGGTGCAGGCATATTAATGAGTACACATATTTTAGCGACAGCAGAGCGCTATTGTGATTCGTTCATTATTTTGCATCAAGGTGAAGTAAGAGCGAAAGGAACGTTATCTGAACTGCAATCACAATTTAACATGCCTGGTGCAACGTTAGATGATATTTACATTGCGTTAACAAAGGAAGAAGATTATGAATAGCACAGCGTTATGGAAAGAACGATTCCGGCACTTTCTAAAAGAAGTTCGTACATATAGTAAATACGTATTTAACGATCATTTGAAATTTATTTTCGTATTTATCATCGGTGCAGGAGCGTATTATTACCAGCAATGGTTACAAACGTTAACACCTTCGTTTCCTACGGCAATCGTTATGGCAGTCTTACTTGGCCTCGTATTAACAGCCGGCTCCATACAAACGTTATTAAAAGAAGCGGATCTCGTATATTTGCTACCAGTTGAAGAAAAGTTAAAGCCTTATTTTACAAAGGCATTTCTCTTTACGTTTATGATTCAGTTATACATAATCGCAATCGTAGCAGCTGCGCTTGCCCCGTTATACTTCCAGCAAATGAAGCAAACAGGAGCGGCTTACATATGGATTGTAATCGCGTTTGTCATTGTAAAAGCGTGGAATTTATTCGTAGCGTGGGAAAAATCATTTTTAACAGATCAAACTGTTCAAAAAGCAGATTGGTTCGTTCGTTTTATCTTAAACGGCTTATTCGTGTACTTCCTTATAGAACGTACTTCAATCATTTTTATCGGCGTAATCATCTTTTTAATGGTGCTATACCTTGCTGTTATGCATCAAAAGGTAAAAGGAAAGCCGCTGAACTGGGAGTATTTAATTTCTGAAGAAGGTAAAAAAATGATGCTATTATACCGCATCGCGAATATGTTCGTTGATGTACCAGCATTAAAAGAGAGAGTATCACGCCGAAAATGGCTTGATTTCATTCTTTCGATGATCGGTGAGAAACGTACATATTTATACTTATATACGAGAACGTTTTTAAGATCGGGTAACTATTTCGGATTATATATGCGCTTACTCGTTCTTGGAGGAGTCATTCTTTACTTTATCCCATTTTTATATGGACGCTTTATCGTAAGTCTTGTTTTCTTATACTTAATCGGTTACCAGCTATTAACTCTTTGGAAACATCACCGCATGAAAATTTGGCTTGATTTATATCCAGTAGGGGTAGAGGAGAAGAAGAAAGATTTTCTTACTTTATTAAATGCGATTCTCGTCATTGGTAGCGGTGTATTTACAATTACATTTGCACTTGCGACGAAAGATTTCATGATGACAGTCATTTTATTTGTCGTAAGCATATTATTTAGTATCGGTTTCGTTTACCGGTACGGGGCGAAACGCATTGAGCGTTTAAACTGAAAGGAATGAACCTATGATTACATATGAAGAGAAGGTTATAAAAGAATTGGAGCAGTGGAAAGCTACATTCATGAAAGATTCTTCTATGATGACACGGTTCTCTAAAAAAGTGCAGGTGAAAGTGCAACAGCTAGTGCCCGCGAAAGTGCAAAAGGTACTAACAGAAACGATTCGGATGATGGTGCAAACGATTAGTGCTGGATCAAACTTTATAAAACCGAAGCTAAAAGAAACGAACTGGTCACTGCAAAGACGAGACGATGAAGTACGTAAAAAATTAGATGAATATAAAAAAGTCGCAGCGGCAGAAGGGGCAGGAACAGGAGCAGGTGGTATTCTCCTTGGCCTTGCTGATTTTCCGCTACTCCTCAGCATTAAAATTAAGTTTTTATTTGATGCGGCAACATTGTACGGATTTGATACGAGTAAAAAAGAAGAACGCCTTTTTATTCTTCACGTTTTCCAACTTGCTTTTTCTAGTGATGATCATAGAAAAGAAATATGGAAAGCAATTGAAACGTGGGATACAGAAGAAGAAAATCATATGGACTGGGAAAGGTTCCAAACAGAGTACCGAGACTATATTGATTTAGCAAAAATGCTCCAGCTCGTCCCAATCATCGGTGCCCCAGTCGGAGCATATGCAAATTATCAATTATTGCAAAGGCTTGGGGAAGTGACGGTGAATTGTTATCGTATGCGGTTGATTAATAGGAATTGATTTGCTTTACAAAAAGAAGGCACCTTAAATGTGTAATTTAGGATGCCTTCTTTTTTGTTGTTATAACTAACTGAATTGTGTCTTTTCTTAGAAACCAAGTCCGCTATAGCTGGCTCCAATTATGATTAATACGATAAAGAGCACAATGAGTAATATAAATCCGCTACCACCGCTCTTACCATCTTTACCATCTTCACCGCCGCCACTACCACCCTTACCGCCATATCCGATATTAACGCCCCTTGTTTTTTATGGGGTTATTTTACTTTATGCTTTTTTAGAAGTAAATTGTTGATTTGTAATAGTGATTTCTTGTCTCTCCGTTGTAACTTCTTGAGATTTGTATTTAGTTTTGGGATCGCCAAATATTAGCATCATAACGCCAAAAGTTGCAATAGCTCCGACAATAACAATAGCCCCCCAGCCAACGTATTCCCAAATCTTTGATTTCGTTTCAGCTTCCACCTTTATTTCACCCCTTATATATTTAGATCTTAATAATAACATACCATATATTCCCTTACTTTTATGTGAACTGTAAACTTTTCCTGATTTATTCATATTTTCCGTGTTTAGAGATTATTTTATTGCTTTTGAAATATTTATAGGTGTCCCCACGGTTTTTAATAGCTTGTATGTTTCTCGACTGTACTTAAGGATTGTAAAAAAACACTCGTAGATACAATCTACGAGTGTTTTTGACGGTATAGGTTTATTTGGGATTTTTATAAAGAAAAGATATTTCAACGAACCGTTAACTAATCATGTTTTAGTTCGAAATTTTTGGTGGTTGAAATGGTACTGATATGATAGTTATTAGAGTATTCAACTGCAACACTAAATTCTTTATTTTTGTCATCTGTTACATAACCAGATATAAAAATTGTTTGAAGATCATTTGGAGTGAATTTATGTTTAGTAATAGTTACATCTACGTTTTCCTCCTCCTTGAAGTATTTAATAGTTTCTTCTTTTGCTTTATTAATGATTTCTTCCTCTTTATTATTTTCCACAGTACACCCTACTAAAATAGTAAATATTAAAGCGAAAAATAAAAATAAAAATAAAAATATGCCAATACTCTTCTTTTTTATTTCCATATATACCCTCCAATAATGGTATCTTTATTATATGACAAAAAATTTACAAACATCGCAGAGTACGGCATCGAGAAGATGAGCCTTTCAATGATTGCGAAAGAAGTTGGAATATCAAAGCCAGCTATTTATTATCACTTTTCATCTAAAGAGGCATTAGTAGACTTTTTATTTGAAGAGATTTTTTCTGGGTATCATTTCGCCAATTACTTCGATAAAGAACAATATAAGAAAGAAAAATTAATCGCAGATGGCTTACATATGTTGTCTGAGTATGAAGGGGAACAAGAAATACTCCGCGTTATAAATGAATTTATTGTAACTGCGACGCGAAATGAAAAGTATCAGAAACGCTTATTTGAAATACAAGAAGAGTTCTTAAATGGATTTCACGATTTATTGAAAAAAGGTGTGGAGCTGGGAGTTGTGTCGCAACATGCAACAGAAGAAAACGCTCATACGTTAGCGCTCGTTATTGATAATATGAACAACTACGTGTTAATGGGATTCCAGTTAAAGCATAAAGAAATTTGGATTCAAAATGTGAAAAATGTAATAAAGGAGGAATAGAGATGAGAATGCAAAAAAATTGGTGGCTCGGTTTTCTTGGATTTATTGGGGTTTATAAAATCCCAAGTATGATTGATGCTTTTCAAGGTGATAAAGGTTGGTTTTCGTTAATTGGTTTCATTTGGCTACTTTGGTTCGGATATTTTATTCCTGAGAAAAAAGACAAGGAAGAAGGGAAATAATAGCATTCTCATTTTCTGTGAAATTATGTAAAATGTAACTTGAGAGAATTCATATATTAGATTACTAGATTTGGAGTGGTTACATGCAGCCATTGAAAAATGAAATTCACCCTGACATGGTCAAGGTGTGGAAAACGCGTTCCTTAATTGAGCTAGGAATTAGTATTATAGTCATTTTGGCATATCTTTTCCTTATGATTAAGTTTAATTGGTGGGCTTGGATTTTCTATGTGCTCATCGGATTAACAATCGTGTATACGCCGTTTGATTACTTTACGTTTCCGAAATTGCGTCAGCGTTATTATAGCTATCAATTAAATGAAGAAGAGCTTGAAATTCAACATGGTCTTTTCGTTGTAAAACGTGTATTAGTTCCGATGATTCGTGTACAGCACGTAACGATTGAGCAAGGGCCAATTATGAGACAATATGGATTAGCAGAACTGCATATTTCAACGGCGGCAACTTCTCACAGCATCCCAGGTTTAACGATGTATGAAGCAGAGATGCTAAAAACGAAAATCGCAGAATTAGCGAAGGTGAGTGATGAGGATGTATAAGAGGCAGCATCCAATCACGATGTTATTAGAATTAAAGGTAACAGACTTTTTACCATTAATTATTTTCATGTTTAGTTTAAACGGAAAGTTCCCATTTTGGTATTTAGTTCCCGCTGGATTCGCCTTAATTACGATTTTTTCAGTGATTGAAAAATGGTATTACACAGTATACTGGGTCGAAAATAACGTATTGCACATTAAGCAAGGCCTCTTTGTGAAAAAGGAGAGTTACTTAAATAAAGAACGTGTTCAAACGATTAATACAAGTTCGAGCGTGTTATATCAAATACTCGGTTTAAAGAAAATTAAAATCGAAACAGCTGGCGGAGGAAATGATCCGGAAGTTAGTTTAGCTGGTATTACGATAGAAGAGGCAACAGAGCTCATTGCGATGCTAAATGAGCCAGCTAAGGCAGTAAAAGCAGAAGAAACAGAAGAAACATCAGAAGAAGTAGTAGAAAAAGAAATCATTACAGAGGAAAAACAAGCGACAGAATACAAATTAACTTGGAAAGAAATTTTGTTAGCATCTGTTACATCGGGCCAATTTGGATTACTATTCTCTTTAATACTTTTCGTTTATAACCAAGTGGATGAGTACATTCCGAAATGGATAAAAAATAGAGTAGAGTCGTATGTAATGGATCATGATATATATGGCTGGATTTACATGGTAGCCATTTTCCTTGTCGTTTCTTGGATTATATCCACAATCGGTTACGCGTTAAAACATGGGAATTTCACGGTGAATCGAAGAAATGATGAAGTCCGTATTTCTCAAGGTTTGCTTGAAAGGAAAGAACTTGTACTAAAGCTACACCGCATTCAAGGGATTACAATAAGAGAAGGTATTTTACGCCAACCGTTCGGTTACTGTGCTGTGCAAGTAGAAGTAATTCAAAGTGAGGGAAAAGAGGAAAAGGTTACGCTGCATCCGATCATTCGAAAAGATCGTGTGCAAGATTTACTTGCGCACTTACAATTACCATATGAACTGAATACAAACATTACATCATTACCAAAAGCAGCGTTGCGTCGTTATTTAATAGATAGTTTTCTACTCTTCGCCATGCTGGCAATTCCGATTACGGGAATAAGTATATACTTTGAAAAGTACGTCATTATGTGGGCTTTATTACCGCTCGCTATCCTCATCTTTACACTTGGATATGCAACATTTAAAACAAATGGTTACAGCGTCAACGGAGAGCAAATTACAATTGTGTATCGCAGTGTCGGGAAATATACAGGGCTTGTAAGAAGAAGACACGTTCAATCAATTGAGAAGACACAATCATATTTCCAGCGCCGAGCACATTTATGTACGTACAAGTTTTCTAGTGCATCATCGAGTTACAAATTAGAGCATATAAGAGTAAAAGATGCGGAGAGAATGCAGGATTGGTATAAGAAGAGAATAAGTGAGAGTTAATTGAATGGCTCGTCTTTCGCGGAAGACGGGTTATTTTTCTATGTAAAAATGGTAGAAAATAATGAATAATATATGTGAAGCAAAAAAGTGAGGTGAATGAGATTGAGAATGAGCAAATTTTTAATTCCGTATTCATTTTCTATATTAAGTTTATTCGTTTCAGTAATGGTACTTCAGTTATATGATAGAATGGAAAGATTTAATGAGGAGACTTCGACCATACTTGGAAATTTAATTCAAGCTACTTCGCAAATGGGAGTCCTTACATTGTATTTTGGAGCACCTATTATTTTAGGTGGATGTCTTCTTGGAGAGTTATTGTTTAGATTTATCATTTTACCATTTAAATTAAGCTATATTATATCTTTACTAGTATATCTTCTTTTAGCCTTTAGTATTGTTTTTATCTTTTGTTTCTTAACGATAGGAATTCCAACTGTATATGAAGATTCTCGTACTTTTCAAGTGATGTGTCTCATGGGGCTAACTATGATTTGCGCTGTTACATTTTTTGTGAGTCGGAATATATGGGAGAAAAAATAAGTTGATAATGGAGTGACCAAATGAAATACACTTGCCCATGCTGCGGATATAAAACATTAGAAGAAGAACCACCAGGTACATATGAAATTTGTAAAATATGTTATTGGGAAGATGATCCTGTTCAGTTTAAAGATCCTGACCTTGAAGGCGGCGCAAATGAAGCTTCGTTAAGACAAGCGCAGAAAAATTTCATTGTGTTTGGTGCTTGTGAAAAGCGATGTGCTGGATTAGTTAGAAAACCGACTAGTGAAGATATAAAGGATGCTAGTTGGAAGAAAATTTGTTAAGTAGTTTATAAATAAAAATGTTATTACTTAAATAAAGAGAAGTAATAACATTTTTTTATTTAGTGAATAAAGAATTACCGCCGTCTTATAAGGTAAAACATTAAAGATGATAAAGTAATAGGAAGGCCGGTTTCCAAAAAGGCTTCTAAATTAAAGGATAGAAAATCTCTGTTGTTAAACCACATAAAGAATAAATGATTGTAGGAAATACCTAACAGTATAAATACAGGAATTCCAACTTTTAATTCGTGACTTCTTTTTACTTTTCTATAACAAAACTCCCCTAATAAACAACCAATAAGAACAGGAATACTTCCAAGAATGACATACATAATAATGGATACCCAAATCGGCCCCCATGAATCTGCATAATTTGGCATTAGTGTATACTGTAAAACATTCACAACAATAGAGAAAACTAGTAAGCATGTTAAATAACTAACGGCAAATTTTTTCAATGGGATCATCCTCTTACTATATAAGTTATGTAAAATGATATAAAAAAGGCATCTAGCAAAAGAACTAGATGCAAATAAAAAACACAAGGGAAGACAAAATTCTTCCCGTTTCCCGTATGTAATTATATCAAAAAATTTATAAAAAACTAGCTTTATTTTTATATAATTGATGTGTGAAGCTATGATGTTGTAGGATTACACTATTTTTATAGTGTTTTTTTATTAAAAGGAGTGAATTATAGTGCTCGAAGTAAAGTTTTATGATTGGAAAAAACAACGTCCTAAAAAACATTATTTGCGTGTGATAGAAGAAATGATTTGTAGAAAGAAGAGCGGCTATCGGCTCTTCTTTCTTTATAGATTACATCCGGCTTCAAGTGTATTCAATTAATGAAGGGAATTTTAAAGAAGTTCTTGATACGATGTAGAAAACTATAAATTTACAAAACTGTATATAAAAACTTATTTTCTGCTAATATGTAATTAATAAATTCATATAGTTGGAGTGATGTCATGCAACCGTTAGAAAGAGAGATTCATTCTAATATGCTTAAAGTGTGGAGAATTCACGCTTTAATTGGAGCAGCAGTTATACTAGCAGTCGTAATTGCATATTTCTTTTTTATGATTAATTTTCATTGGTGGGGCTGGTTGTTTGGATTGCTAGTAACGGGAGCCCTTATATACATACCGCTTGATTATTTTGTATTTCCAAATTTACGTCAACGCTATTATAGTTATAGGTTAAATGAAGAAGAGATTGAAATTCAAAAGGGCATGTTCGTTGTAAAGCGAGTACTTATTCCAATGATTCGTGTGCAGCACGTTACGATTGAACAGGGGCCAATTATGAGAAAGTATAATTTAGCAGAATTACACATTTCAACAGCGGCAACTTCTCATAGTATTCCTGGTTTAACGAAAGAAGAAGCAGAACAGTTGAAAAGACAAATTGGAGAACTGGCGAAGGTGAGTGATGAGGATGTATAAGAGGCAACATCCAATCACGATATTATTAGGTATTAGGGTTGCGAGTTTGTTGCCACTTATTATTCTTGTTTTATTTAAACCTGATGAACAAGTGGAACCTTGGTATTTATTTTATCTTTTCCTTTTGTTTATTTTATGCATTATGGCTATTTTTTCAGCAATTAAATGGTATTTTAAAGTGTACTGGATTGAGAATAATATTTTACATATAAAGCACGGTGTCTTTGTAAAGAAGGAAAGCTACTTAAATAAAGACCGTGTGCAAAATATCAGTACGTCTTCTAACATCATTTATCAAATACTTGGACTTACGAAGTTAAATATAGAAGTAGCGGGCGGCGGTAGTGAGCCAGAAGTGATGTTAGCGGGTATTAAGGAAGATGAAGCAAAACATTTAATCTCTTTATTACATAAGAAAGAAATTACCGTAAATGAAGAAATAGAAGAGGAAGAAAGCAAGACGGTTTATCAGTTAACATCGAAAGAAGTTTTAGCAGCAGCGATTACATCTGGTCGGTTCGGACTAGTGTTTTCTGGACTAGTACTTCTTTACACAAAGTTTGATTATGTTCTTCCGGAAAGGTTCACAAATAAAATAGAAGCGTATGTGATGGGGAATGGTGTCTATAAACTAATTTTGATTGCAGTAATTTTAATGGCGATTTCATGGATTATTTCTACGGCTGGATATGTGTTAAAATATGCAAACTTTAAAATTGAGCGAAAAGGGGAAGAGATTTGTATCGTTCAAGGGTTATTTGAAAAGAAAGAGTTTGTCTTAAAATTGCACCGCATTCAAGCGATTACTGTGAAAGAAGGTATTCTTCGCCAGCCATTTGGTTATTGTGCTGTTGAAGTGGAAGCAATTCAAAGTATTGGATCAGCAAGTAACGAAGTGATGCTACATCCTTTTATGAAGAAAAAATATGTACAGCACCTGCTCACATATTTAGAGTTACCTTATGAAATTGAAGAGGAGATCGTTCATTTACCAAAAACAGCGTTGCGTCGTTATGTCATTATGGGCTGGTTAATAAGTATCATGCTCACTGTTCCAATTGTCGGCGTGAGTATATATTTTAAACAATATATTGCGTTATTTGTTCTTTTACCGTTGTTTATCGTGTTTTCGTTACTTGCGTATGCTAGATATAAAAGTGGCGGTTATGCAATAAGAGAAAATCAACTAACGGTCGTGTACCGTGATTTTTCGAAATATACAGGAATGATGCGACGAAGACATGTTCAAGCAGTAGGCTATAATCAATCGTATTTTCAAAGAGAAGATAAATTATGTACAACTCCCGTAGCGGTAGCTGGGCGCGGTTATGAAGTGAAGCATATGCGAAAAGAAGATGCACTTCGTATATATAATTGGTACAAAGAAAAAGGAAACACCGGTGTGTAATGGTGTTTCCTTTTTGTGTGTCGTGATTTGTTGATAAGTCGATATATTCGAAAAATCGCTAATATAATTTCATGTACCGCGGTCTCTGTACCCCAAATCACGTACTCAAAACCTAAACTAACACATCAAAAGTAGTAACGAATGATGGTCGAGAGAAAATGCTTTTTTGCTGTTCGGCATGTGGATGCGCCTGCGCTTCTGCTTGTGCAGGGCGTTTTTTATGAGCATTTTCGAATGAACGTGATTCTGTCCAGTCTTTAAAGTTTTGCTCTGTTTCCCACATCGTTAAAATGACATATGTATCATTACTTAATGGGCGAAGAACGCGGATTGCCTGGAAACCAGGTTCGTTTTCGATAAGGCCTGCGCGGTTTTTAAAACGGTTTTCAAATACAGGGCGACCTTCGTCTGTTACAGAAATGTTGTTACAAACGATAAAGCCAGGTTGTCCTTTAAATTCTCCAACAGCGTCTAATACGTCATACTTAAGTGAACCTTCTACAGATTCTTCTGTATTTTCTTTATAAAACATATCTTTTTCATTATTTTTTGCAGTGAAATGTGCTTGTTCTAGAGGTGTTTCGTATGAAATAATAGCCTTCATTTTAATGCCCCCTTTTTAGTTTGTCTCTATTATATCAATTCCCTTAAAAAACTTCGAAGATTATATACATAAAGATAGTCCTTTTTCAAATAATAAATGTACCATCATTTGGAAAGAAGGCCGATGTATGAAGAAAGTAAAGTGGACTTTATTAGGCGGGGTAGCAACGTTTGTAGTAGCAATTGTACTCTATAAACTTATTGTGTTAGCTGGTGGCTATATGATGGATGAAAAGCAGCTCGTTTTCCACTCTTCATCACGTATCGTTGACCAGAAAGGAAAAGAAATTACGAAATTATATGTAGAGAATAGAGAGCTCGTACCGATTGAACAAATTCCAAAGTACGTGCAGCAAGCATTTGTGGCTGTGGAAGATTCTCGTTTTTATGAGCATCAAGGAATTGACTATCCTTCTATATTTCGGGCGCTCTATAAAGACACGTTAGCTGGAGAGAAGGTAGAAGGCGGTAGTACGATTACGCAGCAACTAGCTAAAAATGTCTTTTTAACTCGTGAAAAAACATTTACGCGCAAATTGAAAGAGGTCGCAATTTCTCTTCAGTTAGAGCAAAAATATACGAAACAGCAACTTCTTGAAATGTATATGAACCATATTTATTTCGGCCATGGAGCTTACGGTATTCAAGCGGCGGCCAAATTGTATTTTAATAAAAATGTAGAGGATTTAACAGTAGAAGAAGGGGCGATGCTTGCTGGTCTTCCGAAAGCACCAAATGGCTATTCGCCGTACTTATCTCTGGAAAAGAGTAAAGAGCGCCGTGATCTTGTTTTGTCACTTATGCATAAACAAGGCTATTTAACAGCGGAAGATAGTGTTCGTTATCAAGGGAAGACAATCGCTCTTTATAAAAATGTAGATGAACGCGAACTTGCATATATGCCGTATATCGATATGGTTGTCGATGAAGCGGCACGTATATATGGTTTGTCTCATCAAGAAGTACTGCGCGGAGGATATACATTTGTTGTACCGATGGATGAAAAAGTTCAAAAGGTAGCATATAACCAGTTTCAAGATGTAAGCAATTTCCCTGGTAAAGAAAACGGGGCGCAAGGTGCATTTTTATTAATGGATAATCGGACTGGCGGAATTAAAGCGGCGATTGGAGGAAGAGAGTATGTTCCGAGAGGGTTTAATCGTGTCTTTGCAAAGCGGCAACCTGGTTCTGTTTTAAAGCCGCTTATCGTATATGGACCAGCTTTAGAGACGAAAAAATATAATCCGTATTCTTTATTAACGAATGAAAAAAATTCTTTCGAAGGCTATGAACCTCGAAACTATAATCATCAATATACGAAAGAAATGACGATGTATGATGCAGTGTTAGAATCGGCCAATGTACCAGCTGTATCTTTATTAAATGAGCTAGGGGTAGAAGAAGGAAAGCAATATTTAGAGAAAGGGAATGTTCATATTGCGGACTCTGGTTTAAGCACAGCACTTGGTGGATTGAAAAATGGCGTTTCTCCATTTGATCTTGTTAAAATGTACCGCTCTTTTTTAGCGAATGGGAATATAATCGAACCGCACGTTATTGATAAAGTGCTAAATAGACACGGTGCAGTCATTGGTGAATCATCAAAATCTGAAACGAAAGTCTTTTCAAAGCAAACGGCATGGTATATGACAAAGATGCTTGAAGGAGTTGTGAAAGAAGGTACAGCGAAAGCAGGTGTATATAACGGAGCGCTAGCAGGAAAGACGGGTACAACTTCGCTTCCGAATGACGATCATGGCGCAAGGGATATGTGGTTTGTTGGATATACGCCGAATTTAGTTGGAGCGGTTTGGATTGGCTATGATCGCACTGATAAAGAGCATCAATTACAAGATGGAAATGCATCTGCAACGATTTTATTTAAGAAGATTTTAACGAAAGCCAACATACAAGATACAGCAAGTTTTCAAAGGCCAACAGGCGTTGAAACAATCGGACTACCGATTCGCTTACATAAGATTAAAAACGTGGAAGCAAAATTATCATTTAGTCCTTTCGGTTTATTTGCGATGAAACTAAGCTGGACACCGCTTCCTGATGAGCGAATTATGTATCGAATTTATAAAGTGGAAAAAGGAATTCATACTCATGTTGGAACAGTAAAAGGAGCGGGGAAATATGAGGAAAAGTTTATTAATATATTCTCAAAACCGAGTTTTTACGTTGTGCCATATAACACACAAACGAATCGTGAAGGAGAAAAGTCAAAAGTAGCTAAACCGTAGTTTTTCTCTGTGCTATAATAAGAATGTTGTGAAAATAGTAAGCGGTTTTACGAACGTTTGTGTCAATTTAATGAACAACGTACATAATATTATGCATTTTGTTTTTACAAGCTGTATAGTAAAAAAAGATAAATATCGGAATAGAACATATTTAAAGTAAAAGCATCGGTAAGGAAGGGAGCAAGGGTCTTGGTAAGAAATATAAATGAGACATTTTTAAAAGCATGTAGGGGGGAACGCACAAAGTATGTACCAGCATGGTATATGCGTCAAGCAGGTCGTTCACAGCCGGAATATAGAAAGATAAAAGAGAAATATTCTTTATTTGAAATTACACATAATCCAGAGTTGTGCGCTTATGTTACAAAATTGCCAGTTGATCAATATAACGTAGACGCAGCAATTCTATATAAAGATATTATGTCACCACTACCTGCAATTGGTGTGGATGTTGAAATTAAATCTGGTATTGGCCCAGTAATCGATAAGCCAATTCGCTCTTTACAAGACGTAGAAAAACTAGGGGAAATCAATCCAGAAGATGACGTACCGTACATACTAGATACAATTCGTTTATTAACGACAGAAATGTTAGATGTTCCGTTAATCGGTTTCTCAGGAGCTCCATTTACGTTAGCGAGCTATATGATTGAAGGTGGTCCTTCACGTAACTATCATAATACGAAAGCGTTCATGTATGCAGAGCCGAAAGCTTGGTTCGCTTTAATGGATAAGCTTGCAGATATGGTTATTACATATTTAAAAGCGCAAATTAACGCAGGAGCAAAAGCTGTTCAAATTTTCGATTCTTGGGTTGGAACAGTAAATGTAGCAGATTATCGCGTATTTATTAAACCAGCGATGGAGCGTATTTTTGCGGAAGTTCGTACGATGGGTGTTCCAATGATTATGCACGGTGTTGGTGCAGGACACTTAGTGAATGAATGGCACGACTTACCTCTTGATGTAGTAGGTTTAGATTGGCGCTTACCGATCGAAGAAGCACGCGCACGCGGTGTTCATAAGGCGGTACAAGGAAATATGGACCCTTCGTTCTTACTAGCACCTTGGTCTGTCATTGAAGAACATGTAAAAGGTATTTTAGACCAGGGGATGAAACAACCAGGTTACGTATTTAACTTAGGTCATGGTGTATTCCCAGAAGTAAATCCAGATACATTAAAACGTTTAACTACATTTATTCATGAATACTCTAAAGAACAGTTAGCGAAGTAAAGGAGAATAGCTGTATGAAAAAGAAAATTGGTTTGCTTGTAATGGCATACGGAACGCCATATAAAGAAGAAGATATTGAGCGTTACTATACACATATTCGTAGAGGAAGAAAGCCAAGTCCTGAAATGCTAGAAGATTTAACAGAGCGTTACCGTGCAATTGGTGGTATTTCTCCTTTAGCTACTATTACATTAGAGCAAGCTAAGAAGTTAGAGACGCGTTTAAATGAAGTGCAGGATGAAGTGGAATTCCATATGTATCTTGGTTTGAAACATATTGAGCCGTTCATTGAAGATGCAGTACAAGCTATGCATAATGATGGAATAGAAGATGCAATCGCATTAGTTCTTGCGCCTCACTATTCTACCTTTAGCGTGAAATCGTATGTAGGACGAGCGCAAGAAGAAGCAGAAAAACTTGGAAACTTAACAATTCACGGCATTGATAGCTGGTATAAAGAACCGAAGTTCATTCAGTATTGGGTCGATGCAGTGAAAGGTATATATAACGGTATGTCAGAAGCAGAACGTGAAAAAGCAGTATTAATCGTATCTGCACATAGCTTACCAGAAAAGATTATCGCACTCGGCGATCCATATCCAGATCAATTAAATGAAACAGCTGACTATATTGCACGTGGTGCAGAAATAGCAAATTATGCAGTGGGATGGCAAAGTGCCGGAAATACACCAGACCCTTGGATTGGTCCAGATGTACAAGATTTAACGAGAGAACTAAATGAAAAGTACGGCTACAATTCATTCGTATATGCACCAGTTGGATTTGTTGCTGAACATCTAGAAGTTTTATATGACAATGACTTCGAGTGTAAAGTTGTAACAGACGAAATTGGCGCGAAATATTATCGTCCAGAAATGCCAAACGCATCAGCAGCATTTATTGATTGCTTAACAGATGTTGTATTAAAGAAAAAAGAAGAAGTATTGTAATACTAAAAGGGAAGGGGAAACTATTTTGAGGAAAAAAGTTGTGATCGTCGGCGGTGGCATTACAGGCCTATCGACAGCGTATTACTTACAAAAAGAAATTCGCGAAAAAAACTTGCCGTTCGATACATTGCTTATAGAAGCGTCGGGTAAACTTGGCGGGAAAATTCAAACCGTTCGAAAAGATGGATTTACAATTGAACGTGGACCGGATTCTTTCTTAGCGAGAAAAGAGAGCGCAGCTAGGTTAACGAAAGAATTAGGACTAGGCAATGAACTTGTAAATAATGCGACCGGTCAATCGTTCGTTCTCGTAAACAATCGGTTACATAAAATGCCGAGCGGATCAATGATGGGAATTCCAACGCAAATTACTCCGTTTCTATTTTCCGGATTGTTCTCCCCAATTGGTAAATTAAGAGCTGGTTTTGACTTATTAATGCCTAGATCAAAACCAGTTTCTGATCAATCACTCGGGCAATTTTTCAGACACCGTCTAGGAAATGAAGTGGTTGAAAATTTAATTGAGCCATTATTATCTGGTATTTATGCAGGGGATATTGATGAAATGAGTTTAATGTCAACATTCCCTCAAATTTATCAAATTGAACAGGAGCACCGTAGTATTTCACTCGGTATGCGTACGCTCGCTCCGAAAGAAGAGAAGGCTGAGCTGAAAAAAGGAATCTTCCAAACTGTAAAAACCGGTTTAGAATCTTTAGTAGAATCTCTTGAAGTGAAGATTCATGAAGGTACGATAATGAAGGGAACGCGTATTGAGAAAGTTGCAAAACTTGGTGATGGCTATACGATTACTCTTAGTAACGGAAAAGAAATGGAAGCAGATGCGATTATAGTCGCAGCTCCGCATAAAGTATTGCCGTCTATGTTTGCGCAGTACAAGCAGTTTCGTTTCTTCCGTAACATTCCGTCTACATCAGTTGCGAATGTGGCATTAGCCTTTCCAAAGTCTGCAATTCAGCGTGATATTAACGGAACGGGATTTGTCGTATCACGTAATAGTGACTTCTCCATTACAGCGTGTACGTGGACTCATAAAAAGTGGCCGCATACAACGCCAGAAGGAAAAGCACTCCTTCGCTGTTACGTCGGACGCCCTGGTGATGAAGCGATCGTCGAACAAACGGATGAGGAAATTGTGCAGCTCGTATTAGAGGACTTACAAAAGACGATGGATATTACAGCAGATCCAGAATTCACAATTGTGAGCCGCTGGAAAGAAGCGATGCCTCAGTATACAGTAGGCCATAAAGAGCGAATGAAAAAGCTCACAACATTTATGGAGAAAGAATTACCAGGTGTATACTTAGCCGGAAGTTCTTACGCTGGTTCTGGTCTTCCTGCGTGTATTAATCAAGGAGAATTAGCGGCAAAGCATGTATTATCTCATTTGGAGAAAGTAATGGAGACTGAATTAGTCGCACAGTGAAATATTTCAAACAAAACGCCTTCAATTATATTGAAGGCGTTTTGTTTATTGAATAAAATACCTGTTAGCCAATAAACATATATAAGTTATTTGGTTTTATAACTGCATCTTCAGCATATATAACCCACTCAGTTAAATTTTCAAAATCTAAATGATAAGAATTACCTTCGTTCATATCTTCAATAAAATACGGTTCATTAATGAGTATTCCTTGAATCATATCTTCCGTAATGTCTTGCATGTCAAACCACATATGTTCACTTTTTCCCTCTTCGTAGGAGACACCAAACTTAGCGAGAAAACGAAAATCTTCATTCGATTGCTCAATGTAAAAAATGTTGCTGAAATACCCGAAAGTATTTTTCGCATTATAAGCCATACGATCCGTTTCACTATTTGTTTTATAGAACATGAGTCCTGTAGCTTCCTCGTGTTCTTTGAAAAAGCTTTCGATATATTCTTCGGTAGTATTACATTTAAACAAGAGAACAGATGGAGATTGATGGTATTCATCTCGGTCATCCATCCCACCGAGAAATACGTTTTGTGCATCGATTGGCTGTAGCTTCACTTCTTCATCCTCAATTGAAGATAATTGATCCATACTCGTTTTATGTCCAATGTAAGATAAACCTTTTTCCCACGGAACGGCTACTGTATGTATGGAACCTTGCTGACTATGTGCGATAACGATAGGCTCATTCATTGGGACTTGGCCATTCTCAACGGCATTATTAGCAAATGTTTGAAAAAGATCGCCAATGCCGTAGTAGGAAGAAATACGATTTGGAATAATTAATTCTATTTCTGTTACGCCTGCTCTTAAAAGGCCGTGTGTATGAAACCAATATTGCGTAGGCTCGCCTTCTGTATCGTCTTCATAAACAGAATGAATAACGTATAAGTCAGGAATGTCAGGCAATAATTCATTCTCAACGTGATATTCAATATAGTTTCTAGATATGACCTTCATGGCTGCACTAGAATCGATTACAAATAACAAGTCCGGTGCAAGGTGCCATAAAAATTGCAACTGATGGAAAAAACAGCTGAGTACATCGTCTACAAATAGTGTACGTGTGAAAATCTCAGTGCCAAAAGCAGCATCTTCAAAAGTACGATCTACGATTGTGGAATCTTGTCTATTGTACATTTTATATTCTTCTGGATCATCCGTTTCATCTATGTGTAGCTCATATGGTATGACTTTTTCATTCAGATGTAACTCTACAATAAGGCTTGTCTCATCACTATAGACAATTTTTAACTCATCAACTTTAGTAGAGATAGTTTCTAGCCGTTGTTTTAACTGATCAATTGTAATTCTAGTTGGTATAACAGCAATCATATCTGAAAAATGACGTTCTAATGTTCCATTCATAGCTGCGCGGTATGTTTCGGTTTGTGCTTGCATCCAATCACTCCTATTCAAATGAATCCATTTTACATGCCAATGAACTTTCGATATTTTCTGTTTTTTATCTCTTTAATATTATAAATCGCATTCGTAGAAGGTGTAAAATTATTATTTTGTATTATAGTTTGATAACTTGTAAATTAAATAAATTTTTTGTAAAACTTGTCGAAATATCATTCTATATAACGAATCATTTGTTATGATAGAAATGCTGAGAAAATATGAATTAAGGAGAGGAAAATGGCTGTGAAGAAACTCTTAAGTGTCTTTTTATCATTGATACTATTGCTTTCATTTACTGGAACTTTAGCGCAAGCAGAAGAAAATACTTCTATGTCGGTAGAAAAAGCAATTCAAGTATTTAAGCAGCAAGGGAAAACGAAGGGGATAGTGGAAGGATATATTGTCGGATATACGCAAAGTCCTTCTAAATACACCAAGGATCCGGCTAAGTTTGACGACACAAATGTGGCAATTGCCGATTCGCCAAACGAAACGAATCCAGACAAGATAATGCCTGTTCAATTGCCAAAAGGCGATGTGAGATCGGCAGTAAATGTGAAAGATCACCCTGAAAATATCGGGAAGAAAGTTCAATTAACAGGGACTCTTGAATTATATTTTAGTAGTCCAGGTTTAAAATCAGTAACAGCTTATAAGTTTCAAGGGGAAGAACAAAACCGTGTTAGCGATGTAGTGGCTTCACCAAACGGCGGGGAAGTTGCAAAAGGAACAGCGGTAACATTAACAACGAATACAGAAGGAGCAACAATCTACTATACGTTAGATGGAGCTAATCCTACAAATAAAAGTGTTCGTTATAACGGACAAATTATAGTGAATGAAAATAGTGTAGTGAAAGCAATCGCAGAAAAAGAAGGGCTTACTTCTTCAGCGGTTTCGACATTTTCGTTTATTATCGTAAAAAATGAACCAGTTCGTATTCATGATATTCAAGGGAAATCACATATTTCTCCTTATAACGGGAAGAAAGTAAACAATGTGGAAGGCGTTGTCACAGCGCTTGATAAAAATGGCTTTTATATAGAAGATAATCAACCGGATAATGACCCAGCTACGTCAGAAGGTATTTATGTATACAAAAAAGATGCAAATGTAGCGGTAGGAGATCTTATTCAAGTTGATGGAGTAGTAGAAGAATATGTTGGACCTGGATATGCAGAGCGATTTGAAACAGATTTAACGACGAAAGAAATTAAGGCGAGTCGTATTTCAGTACTTGCAAATAATCAAGAACTACCAGCACCGATTGTACTAGGGGAAAATGGTGTGAAAATCCCTGATCAAATTATTGATAATGATGGATTTGGTTTATTTGATCCGAATGAAGATGCGATTGATTTTTATGAGAGTTTAGAAGGTATGCGCGTTACGATGCCAACACCAAAAATTATCGCTCCTCAGAAAAATGGTAACTTATACGTAACGGTTAAAAATGGTGGCAATAAGGTGGCAACACAATTTGGTACACCACTTTTAGATGAAGACCAATTAAATCCAGAACGTCTTTCTGTAAAGGTACCTCGTGATTATGTAGCGAAAGCAGGTGATACTTTCACTGGAGATATAACAGGAGTAGTAGGATATGACTACGGTTCATACCGCATTTCGCCAGTAACGGAATTACCATCTGTAACGGACGGTGGATTTAAGCAAGTAGGGGCAAATATTCAGCCACGTCTTGATAAGTTAACAGTTGCTACATATAATATTGAAAACTTCTCAGCGAATAAAAAAGAAACATCAGATGAGAAAGTAAAAGCGTTAGCTTATTCTATTAAATACAATTTAAAAATGCCAGATATTATCGGTGTAGAGGAAATGCAAGATAATAATGGAACAATAAATGACGGTACAACAGATGCTTCTTTAAGTGCAAAACGTATCATTGATGCCGTATTAGAAATTCGTGGACCGAAGTATGAGTATGTAGAAGTTGCGCCGAAAGACAATCAAGACGGAGGAGCACCTGGAGCGAACATTCGCGTCGGTTTCTTCTATAACCCATCACGTGTAAAATTAGCGACAGTACCGAAGTTATTAGATAAAAACGTAGTTCGCATCGGAGACGAAAATGCATTATTTGAAAGTACACGTAAACCATTAGCGGCAGAATTTACGTTCCAAGGACAAAACATCGTTGTAGTTGCAAATCACTTAAATTCAAAATTAGGAGATGCAACGCCATTTGGAAAAGTACAGCCGCTCGTATTAAAGAGTGAAGAGAAACGAGTACAATTAGCACAAGAAGTGAATCGTTTTGTAAAAGGTATTCAAGAAAAGAACACGAATGCGCCAGTTGTTGTTCTAGGTGATATGAATGATTTCGAATTCTCAAAACCACTAAAGGAACTGCAAGGAACGATATTAAAAGATATGTTAAACACAGTGCCGAAAGAGAACCGCTACACGTACATTCATGAGGGGAACGCACAAGTGCTAGATCATATTTTAGTAACGAATAATATTGCACCGCACACAATTATAGACCCTGTACACTTAAATTCAAACATTATGAAAGAACATGGACGTGTAAGTGACCACGATCCAGTACTTGCTCAAATTGATTTGAAGAAGGCTTCTTAAAGTGAGAGAACGCTTAGGTATCTAAGCGTTCTTTATTTTGTGGAAAGAGGCCCGAGCAATAGTATATAACTAATTTTTAGGATTATATATAGAAAATCCTTTTTTTGTAATTTTTATGATAAAATTGATTGAATATTTAATTTTCGTGAGAGGAGGGGACAAAAGATGTTAGCTCGATTAAATGGGAGATTAATGAATCAGCTTGGTATTTTTTTCAGTCTTGTTGTACTGTTTCAGTTTGTAGCAGATATAACAGGGCTTATGCAACATTTAGATACGTTGTATTTTGCAATAAACAACGCAATTTCTTATATAACCTTTGGTTTGGCAGTTATCTTTACTGTATTAGGCGCTAAAGAGGAATTAAGTAAATACGCAATTATTTTATTATGTTTAGTAGTAGGTGTTAGAGCAATTTATTATGCAGCTATTGTTATTTTGTGGAGTTTGGCTGGTACACCTTAAAAGTGCAGTATCGCATTTAGCTTTTTTAAAATAATAAAACCTAATTTCCTATGTAACATAAGGAAACTAGGTTTTTATAATGGCTGAAACGCCTTTCTACATCGATCTCGCCTTTGAAGTCTTCTCATATACCTTTTTTTGTCCCGTTGTAAACCTTTTATATACATGAATAAGCCGATAAGGAAGAAAAATGCACATTGCATAATTAAAATGTACGGTGACATTCCCTGTAATGGTTGTTTCGGATCATACAAATGAATAGGTGCTCCGCCAATTGTAGGGAATATTGTATTTATTAGGACGTAAGGAATGGAAGTAACTGCAAATGGAAACAGAATTGCCATGTAATCTTTTTGTGACCATGTGGACGCTGCTAAACCTAAGAGGGCCATTAAACCAGCGAATAAAAAATTAATCCCAATATATATAGAAATATAAGTAAGGGGAGAAGAATAATATAACTCTGCGAACATCCCGTTGTCGTTTATCATGCCAGTACCGGTGGCTGGTTTTCCATTTGGAATTGTTAATTTGCAAAATAATAAAGAAAGAATGAATGGTAAAGTATAAAGAAATCCCCCACAGAAAAATGTAGCGATATACTTTGTAAAGGAATACGAGAAGATGGAAACGTCCTTACTTATAAAAGCTTTGAAACCATCGGATTTATCGGAATTATAACTTGTACTAAATGGTAAACTTGCAATAACTGGCATTAATAATAAATAAACATCCATTTCATTATCCCTAAATCCAATCCATTTAACAGCTGTTGTTATCGACCCATTCGCTACGTCTCCTAAATAACGAATAACATAATAATAATGATAAATAGAAATAAGAGCTAATCCACTAAACATAATAATTAAAGAAACACGATTACCAAAAGCTTGCTTTATATTTAAACGAAGCGCACGCACCATGACTGAAAAAGCCTCCACTATTTTTATAAATATGTCTATGTTCTATATTACTATTAATTGTAAAGATTTTCTTGTTTTTTTATTTGATTATTAGAAAAAGAGAAATTTATGTGCTGTTAAGTAAGGTTTCACTGTAGAAGAGGATTGTCAGAGTGAAAGGAAAAGAGAGGGCATATTGAATTCTAGTTTAGACAAACTAGAAAAAGCACTATTCGATCATATACATAAAGAAGAGTTAGAGAGAATTAGGCTTTCTATGTTGAAATAGTAAAACGGTGATGTTGAGATTTATATCTTAAGATCACCTTTTCTTTTTCTCTTTTCTTCTGATACACTATGACAGTATTATATAAATTGACTGGAATTTTTTCATACTGGGAATAACTAAAAAAGAGAACTTGTATAGAATGTAAGCGTGTGGTAATATCAAATATGTACCGGTTGACTATATTATCCAATTGGTCATTTTTGGAGGTGACGATGTGGCTATAGATCGAAAACGTTCTATTATTGAAGCTGCAACAAAGTCTTTTTCAGCATTCGGTTATAAGGCGACGACGATGGATCAAGTTGCGAAGTTAGCGAATGTAGGAAAAGGAACAATTTATACTTTTTTCAAAAATAAAGAAGAACTATTTGGCGAAATTATTTCTAATTTAATTACAGAAATGAAGCAAGTTGCAAAAGACGCAATTCGTTCAGATATTTCATTTTTTGAAAATGTACATAAGGCATTATATAGCATTTTAGAATTTAGAAAAGAACATCAGCTCATGATTAAACTCATTCAAGAAGAGCGTGATATGGGAACGAAAGAAGTACAAGAAGTGATGCAACAAGTAGATGTGGAAATCGTTTCTGTCATTCAATCTTATTTAGAGATTGCGATTGAAAAAGGTGAAATTAGCAAATGTGATCCAGAAATTACAGCATTTATTATGCTTCGCTTATACGTATCCCTTATTTTTGATTGGGAAAAGAATCATGAACCGTTAGAAAAAGAAAAAATCGCAGAATTATTTGAACTTTATTTACTAAAAGGATTGTCAAATTAAGATAATCCTTTTAATATTATAAAAAATGACCAATTGAACAAATTGGTCATATGTTTAATTTAGGGGGGATAATAGAAAATTTACTATTATATTGAGAAAAAGTTGCATAGTAATAAATTCGGGGATAAGGCATATGTATGAACAGAATATAGCCTTTTTGTTTGTGTAAAAATGACCGAAATGAGATTTTGGTCATTTTGAAAAGGGGGAGAAATTATGAGAGGGTATAAGTTGCTTAGTAAAGAATTTGCAGAGATTATAAAAAGTAAAAAAATATTAATCCCAATTATTGCGGTTTTATTTGTGCCGATTTTATATGCGGGTATGTTTTTATGGGCTTTTTGGGATCCGTATGAACAGTTAGGAGATTTACCGGTCGCGGTAGTCAATTTAGATAAAGGTGCAGTATTTGATGGGAAACCAATTGAAGTTGGGAAAGGGCTCGTTGATAACTTAAAAGATAATAAAAGTTTTAAATGGGAATTTGTAAGTGAAAAAGAAGCGAAAGAAGGAATGGAAAACAGGAAGTATTACATGTTAGTACGTATTCCTGATAACTTCTCTAGCAATGCTACAACGTTATTAAAGGACGATCCGAAACCATTAAACTTAGAATATATTCCAAATGAAAGTTTAAACTTCTTATCTTCACAAATTGGCGGGACAGCAATCGAAAAAATTAAAGGTGAAGTATCAAGTACGTTAACGAAAACATATGCAGAGAAAATGTTTGATTCCATAAAAGATGTTTCAAAAGGATTAGCAGATGGAGCGGAGGGAGCAAATAAATTACATGACGGAGCTAGTGAATTGCATGACGGTTCAAGTAAAGTGACGGATGGACTCTATACACTTCAAGGGAAATCAGGGGAGATGAAGGATGGAGTTGGAAGGTTAGTAGATGGATCTAATAAATTAATAGATGGGTCTGGAAAAGTAACAGCAGGTTTAAATACGTTAAATAGCAAAACGGGTGAGATGCAGACAGGTATAGGGAAATTAATAGATGGATCTGGAAAAGTAACAGCAGGTTTAAATACGTTAAATAGCAAAACAGGTGAGATGCAAAAAGGAATTGGCGAATTGCGAAATGGATCTGAGCAAGTAACCAACGGTTTGAATACATTGGTAAGTAAATCAGGTGAATTAAAAACGGGAACAACTGAACTATCAAATGGTATGGAAAAACTTGTTGGGGGACAAAGTCAATTAGAGAGAGGGTCCCAAGAGATTCAAAAGGGTTTGCAGGAGTTAAATAATAAAGTACAAAATTCTGTTGCAGGTCTAGAGGAAATGCAGTCGAAAGTTCCTTCTATATTAAATACAGTAAATCAGAAAATAGATGGAGCTGGAGAAAATGTAAATCAGTTAAATGAACTCACTCAATCCACAGCAGGGGATGCAAAAAATGCGGCACAAGATGTAGCTAATTTGCAAAAGCAAATTGAGAGTTTACCAAAAGAATATCAAGAGCAGTTACAACCATTTATAACAAGTGCGGCAAAAAGTACAGCGACAGTGCAACAGAAAGCCATTGGAGTAGCAGGTGGAACAAATAAATTAAATGAAGAAGTAAAACAATTAAAAGGTGAAATACATCAAACGACAAGTGGAATGCAAAATAAACTACCGAATCCAAAAGAGTTTAAAACTTTAACGGGTGGTATTGAGAAATTAAAGGATGCACAAAACGAATTTGTTAGTAAGTTTCATGGATTTGGTGAAGGGTTAAGTGATGCTAAAGTAGGTGTAGATAGGTTAAAGAATGGCTCAAGTCAATTAATTGATGGAGTAACTCAATTACAAAGTGGATCTGGAAAAGTAACAGCAGGATTAGGTCAATTATCTGTAGGAGCAAATCAACTGTCAGGTGGAGTAACTCAATTAGCAGAAGGCTCAAGCCAAGTAACAGGCGGTTTAGGAACGTTATCTGTAGGAGCAAACCAAATGTCAGGTGGAGTAACTCAATTAGCAGAAGGCTCAAATCAAGTGACAACTGGCTTAGGCACTCTAAATGGTGGTCTAAATACAATGTCAACTGGTTCAACCCAACTAATCGACGGAGTAAATAAACTAGCTGACGGATCAGGAAAAGTGACAGATGGACTCGTAAAAGTAAACGATGGATCTAGTGAACTTGCTGAGAAACTTGGTGAAGGCGCAGAAAAAACAGGTGAAGTAAAAGGAACAGATAAAACGTATGATATGTTTGCAAGCCCAGTAAAAGTGAAGACGGAGAAAATGGCGGAAGTTCCAAACTACGGAACTGGATTTACACCGTATTTCTTATCGCTCGGTTTATTCGTTGGGGCACTTTTATTATCTATCGTATACCCATTACGTGATACAGTAGGCGTTCCAAAATCAGGGTTTAGCTGGTTTATTAGTAAGTTTGGAGTTTTATTATCAGTAGGGATTATTCAAGCAATAGTAGCAGATTTCATATTATTGTTCGGATTAGGTGTAGAAGTACAAAGTATTCCATACTTCATACTCTTTAGTATTGTTACGAGTTTAGGGTTTATTTCATTAATTCAATGTTTAGTAACAGCGTTTGGTGACGCAGGGCGTTTCATCGCTATCTTAACATTAATTATGCAGCTTACAACAAGTGCTGGAACATTCCCGCTAGAATTAATTCCGAAGTTTTTACAACACTTTAATGCCTGGTTACCGATGACATACTCTGTATCAGGCTTTAAAGCAGTAGTATCGAGCGGAGATTTTAACTTCATGTGGCAAAATATAGGGATATTAATGATCTTTATCGTTTTATTATCACTCGGTACAATCGCTTCGTTAACTTGGATGCATAAACGACAATTTAGAAATATTGCTGAAAATCAATCGGTTGAAGCTTAAATAAGGAAAATAAAAAAAGGCACCGAAATGGTGCCTTTTTTATTTGTCTTGTTTTATTGGTTGAGAAAGTTCATTTGTTTTTCTATTTTTACGGAACAAGTATATAACAATACTTATAAGAATAATTGTAGCTACAATCCAAATAAATGGGCCATATCTTTCAGCAAAAGTATATAGTTTCATGTTGCTGGCAATGTCCTCTTTTGTTTTTCCTATTAGAATTTCAGAGCCACTATAACCTTCAAGTGTATCTCCTTTTTTTATACCAAAAATAAGAGTGTCTGATTTGTTTTCTATTCCTGTGTATCGGTATCCTTTACCTTTAATTGTTAATTGAGTATCATCTTTTTTTAGTGTGTAGTCTTCGGCGGAAATATCTTTGCCTGACAGTGTAATTGGTTCCATTGAGAAGCGGATTTCTTTTAATGCAGGAAGAGCTTCATTGTTTAGTAAGAGCTGCTTTGCAATATGCTGCTCGGTATCAATGTTTTTCCAATTTGCCTTTCGCCGTTTATATGTATTAATTTCAAGAAGTGCGAATTCTTTATTTTGAAGTTTTTCCTCTGTAATAGGTTGTGTAGTAGTTAATGTTCCTTTTAATAAAATCACACCGTCTTTTGCAGATTGAAAGGAAGAGACTTCCTTCGTTTCTTTTAATGTATTGATAGCACCTCTATAATCTTCTTTTCCTAACAAAACAGCTCCCGTATGTACAGTTAAAATAAGATATAGGATGCTTAATACTATAATAGCTTTTTTCACTATTTCCCCTCCAAAATATGTATAAGTTAATCATAACATAATTTTCCATATGAAATTTTTCAATTTGAATAATAGGTTACAGACATAAGAGTGATAAGTAAATTAAGAGAAGTGTGGATGAGAGGAGTAAAAATGAAAAAGAAATACAGTTGTAAGAAAGGTGAACTGTACTTCTCTTTTAGCTGAAAAGTATTTTATCCCGTAAAAGCCCGATTGGTGTGGGTTAATAATCAGTGGGGATGAATGAACCCCCACCGATTAAAGTTTCACTTTATTGAATTCTTTTTCTCTGTATTACATTTAAAAACTCTTCAATATTCGAGCTTAAAATTTGTCCCACCATTATATATTCGTCTTCATAGTAAAATATTAGTTTTTTATCAAATAATGTTTTTTTCGTCTCTATGGATAGGATTTTTTTATATTCAAATTCCGCAATCAATGCATTTTTACAATATTTGAATGATTGTCCATAAAAAATAACCCTCCTATTAGTGGCAAGTAACAATCCGGAACGAGGGACATTATGCGTAATAATATAGCCAGTAAGTGAACATCTTAAAGTGGATAAAATGTTTTCTTCATGATGTAATAGTTGTTTTGCATCCTCTAAAATTTGATTCATTGCATATAATCCTTTTTTATTTAAAATACAATCTATATGGATATTATTATAGCAAGAAAGACCATACACCAAATATGCAACATTGCATATTTGGTGTATGGTCTTTTGAATATTACTCAACATTGTTATTACTTTCCAAAGAATATCTTTTCCTTAATTTTACTATATTTTATGTGTAGACTAAACGAAAGAAAGGAATCACAACAATTTGAATAGAATCATATTACAGGTGAGTTGATAGTATGAGACAAAAATCTCACTTCTATTTCATCATATATCCGCTAGTCTGCTTCTTAGTTTATACACTATCTCCGATCTTGTTTCATAAAAAAGAATATACAAGTATGAAAGATATATTTGGAATGCTTGCATTCTACTATGTGTTAATTAGTGGATATTACCTTATTGATATTTTAAGTGAAAGAATAAAGAAAAACGGTAAAGAAAAATAGTAAAGTTTTATTATATAAAAACTGATGGAGGGTAACAAAATGACCGAAAGCGAAATGAAATTTCGAGATACGACCATTCGTAACTTTTTTGATAAAGAGGATCGTTTAAAATCGATTCCAGGTCAAAAAAAGAAAAAGTTAGTGTTATTAGAGCATTTAGTTAGCAAATTAAATACAGAGAATCAATATACAGAGAAAGAAATGAATACATTCATTAAACAATATCATGAAGATTTTTGTACAATTAGACGAGAGTTTATCGTGCATGGGTTTATGGATCGCGAGGATAATATGTATCGTGTAAATGAGAGAGAAGTGTGGACGAAGTGGGAAGAGTTATAAATGTAATGAGGAATAGGTTTAAAAACGATAACTAATTTAAATAAAGACAAACTTATTCTTCTTATTCTTGTACTTTTCGTTTTCACTAGCTTATTAGCGAGCATGGCTGGATTGATGCAGGAAATATCTAAACTGTAAAGATATGTGAGAAGTATAACTATACGCTTATATGAAAAAGGTGGTTTGGGTATGGACAAACCACCTTTTATGATTCTTTACACTAAAACTTTTGTCTCCAATCTTTCTTTCTGACGAAGATGATGTGCAAAATGCATAGAAATAAGCTGGAACCATTCTGCCGCATTTAAGTAACCAAGCCCGGGGTGCTCTACTTTACAATCATTTGGAATAGAAGTAAGTGTTGGCTCAATGTTTTTAACAACTGTAATTAATTCCAGAAAACGTTCTTGTACTTCCTCTTTGTTAGGTGGATTTTCGGGTGTATATCCCGGATGATCTGGTAATTTTATTTGTATGTCAGGGAAAGCACCCATTATATATACTTTTTCACCCATATCCGTTTTTTTGTTAGTTACAGATGGCGTTTCAGTTTTACATTTCGCGATTGCATCTAACTGCATATATGTAGCCGAAAGCAAATGATTATACATTTGACCAAGAGACCATTCTTCTGTAGAAGGTTTCATTCTAAATTGTTCGAGAGAGTACTTTTCTAATTCCCCTATGTAATACGTCGCTAAATCCTCAAATTTGTTCATATTGTTAGCTCCTTTTTATGAAAATGTATTTGTTGATACTTACTATAAAGGGGGGATACTGACAACATTATGTCAGTAGTGAAATAAAAAAATTAAAGTTTTAACATCTTTTTTGCTTCATCACGTATTTTTTCAGAAAGAATTTTTGGCTCTAGTACTTGCACTTGGCTCCCCCAGCTTAATACCCATTGAAAGACTTCATCTATATTTCTTGATTTCAAAAAGACATGAAAACTATTATCTTGATGTTCGTATGAATCTATAAAAAAGTACCGTGATTCAATAATTTTATGTGCAATATGGGGTGGGAATAATAAATGAATCGTAACAGTTCGATTGTTTTCAGGTTGATAGTCTTGTAAGGAAAAATCTTCAGTTTTTGTAAAGAAGGCTTGTTCTTGTTGCAATTCATCCATTCGATCTAAACGAAAATTACGTATTTGTTTTCGAAGTAAACAATGAGCAACGATGTACCAAATTCCTGAAATGTTGACTAAGCCATAAGGGTGAACAGTTCGTTTTATTTTCGTAGTTTCACGCGGCTTAAGATACGAAAAAGAGATAGCTTGCTCTTTCTGAATAGATTCTTGCAATAAGAAAAGTAGGTTTTCTAGTTTTTCTCGCTCAGGTTGCTGATGTGAAAATATAGGAGAAAGGAAACGGAAAGCTCCTCTCAGCTCTTCAATTTTCTTTTGTTGATCAGTAGGGAGGACAACCTCAAGTTTTTCTTTTGCTGATTGCGCATGTACAGAAAAAGAAGAAGTGAAAGTTTTCTCAATATAATCACCGCCTAATAAAAGAGTAACGGCTTCTTCGGGCGTAAGCTGAATGGGTGGTAAGAAATAACCATCCATTAAGGAATAACCGTGACCAGGCATTGAAAAAATGGGAACGCCGGATTCACTGAGTGCGTTCATATCTCGATAAATTGTTCTTTTACTTGTTTCAAATTTTTCGGCTAAGCTATGTGCAGTAACAGTTTGTCTTCTTTGTAATTCAATTAATATAGCTAATAAACGATCCGTCCGATTCATGAAATATCATCCTTTATTTTATAAATATTCGTACTGTGAAATTCTAAAAGTAGTATATATCTTTCTGTAATTAACAGACTTTTTCCTATGTATAATATTAATATAGTAAAATCATAAGAACCTGTATTGCAGTTTCCAATAATATACTATATAATCAGGATAAGAAAACGTTTTCATGCAAAGGGGGAAAATTTCGTGTCGACTATCGAGGACGTGGCGAAATTAGCGGGGTTATCAAGGACAACGGTTTCTAGGGTGATTAATAATCATCCATATGTTTCAGATGAGAAGAAAAAAAGGGTTCAATTAGCGATGAAGCATTTAGGCTTCGTTCCTAATTCTGCGGCGAGAAGGCTTCGTAAACAAAAAACAGAAACAATTGCGGTGCTTGTTCCAAGGATTACAAATCCTTTTTTTAGTAGATTTATTGAAGCAATCGAGATTGCTGCTTCTGAACATAAATATAAACTGATTATTTGTCAAACAAGATATTTACCGGAAAAAGAGATGGAGTATTTACAATTATTATCTACGAAACAAGTAGATGGGATTATTCTATGTTCACTAGAAAATCCGTGGGAGGATGTAGAGCCATACTTACAACACGGTCCAATCGTGTTATGTAATGAATATATTGAGGAAGCAAACGTTCCAACAGTGAAATTTGATCATGCGCAAGGAGCATACATAGCTGCCAATCATGTGTTAGAACAAGGATATCGTAATCTTATTTTTTGCCGTGGCAACGAAACGAAAGTAGTGAGCCAACAGCGAAAAATGGGCTTTTTACGCGCTATTACTGAAAAGAGTAGAGAAGTGGAAGCAATCGATTTTCTTGAAAACGCTTTCTCTTGGGATGATGGAAAAAGAATATTCCATGAAGTATTAAAGGACAAAAAAAATCCTACCGCGATTTTGGCAGGAGGCGACGAGGTTGCAGCTGGAATTATCTCAGAGGCGAAACGCCATAACTGGAGCATTCCAGAGGATCTCGCTGTTATCGGTTTTGATAATCAAATTTTATCACAGATTACAGAGCCAGGTATTACGACAATTGAACAGCCAATTGATGAAATGGCCCGAAAAGTTGTCGACTTAATGATGGATAAAATCCATACGAAAAATTATCGAAAAAAAGAATTGTATGAGTTTGAACTGGAGCTCTTGGTGAAAGGTTCAACGATGAAGGAAAAGATGTTATTAGCCTAGTAGACTATGTCTGCTAGGTTTTTTTATGTTCACAAACTACTATTCTTCGTGAACGCAATCGTCACATTTGTTATGGTATGCTTCGTGTTGCTCATCAATTTCCTTCCCGCAATGAGCACAAGTTTTCGTCGGTAAATTTCTGAAAAACTCCATTGGTTGATCGATCATGTCAATCCCTCCATTTCCATTTCTTACTATCATTGTATTAGTACAAAAAATAAAAGTCAATAACTGTTTTATAACAAAATTGAAAATTAATGAAAAAGTTTAGGAAATGGATTATAGTTAACAATGTAGGATGTAAGTAAAAAACTTTCTCAAGTACGGAGAAAAACTGCATTGCTACTCGGTTTTAGAAAGGATGGATACATATGAAAATGACTGTTGTCGGCTTTTGGGGCGGCTTCCCAGAAGCGGGAGAAGCAACGTCGGGGTATTTGTTTGAACACGATGGTTTTCGTTTACTTGTAGACTGTGGTAGTGGTGTACTAGCACAGCTTCAAAAATATATAACACCATCTGATATAGATGCAGTTGTACTGTCGCACTATCATCACGATCATGTTGCAGACATTGGGGTGTTGCAATATGCGAGATTAATTACGAGTGCAACGAAAGGACAATTACCGGAATTACCAATTTACGGTCATCTATTTGATGAGAATGGATTTAATTCTTTAACGTATGCACCGCATACGAAAGGAATCGCATACAATCCAGAAGAAACACTTCAAATTGGACCATTCTCCATTTCATTCTTAAAAACTGTTCATCCTGTTACATGTTTTGCGATGCGTATTACGGCTGGCGATGATGTCGTTGTATACAGCGCTGATTCAAGTTATATTCCTGAATTTATTCCGTTCACAAAAGATGCTGATCTTTTCATTTGTGAGTGTAATATGTATGCGCATCAAGAAGCTGCGAAAGCAGGGCATATGAATAGTACAGAAGTAGGAAGTATTGCAAAAGATGCGAATGTAAAAGAACTTTTATTAACGCACTTGCCGCATACTGGCAATCCATCTGATTTAGTAACAGAAGCAAAACAAATTTTCAGTGACCACACTACGCTTGCGCATAGTGGTTACGTTTGGAATTCATGAGGTGATACGATGTTATTTATTGATAATAAAGGGATTACAGATCCTACTATAAATTTAGCTATTGAAGAATATTGTGTGAAGAATTTAGATATTAACGAAACATATTTACTGTTCTATATTAACGAACCTTCCATTATCATTGGTAAAAATCAAAATACGGTGGAAGAAATTAATGCTGATTACGTAAAAGAAAAAGGCATTCACGTCGTTCGTCGTCTATCAGGCGGGGGTGCAGTATATCACGATTTAGGAAACTTAAACTTCAGCTTTATTACGAAAGATGATGGAGATAGTTTCAGCAACTTCAAAAAATTCACAGAGCCTGTAACGAAAGCACTTGGTAAATTAGGTGTAAATGCAGAGCTAAGTGGTCGTAATGACATTTTAGCTGAAGGTAGAAAAATTTCAGGTAACGCACAGTTTTCAACGAAAGGTCGTATGTTTAGTCACGGTACGTTACTATTTGACTCTGAAATCGATCACGTCGTATCAGCGTTAAAAGTAAAAATGGATAAGATTCAATCAAAAGGAATTAAATCAATCCGTAGCCGCGTTGCGAATATTACAGAGTTCTTAAACGAAAAAATGACGACAGAAGAGTTTAGACAACTTCTTCTAGAAACGATCTTCGAAGGTGAAACAAAAATTCCAACGTACGAATTAACAGAAGCTGATTGGAAAGAAATCCATAAAATTTCTGAAGAGCGCTACCGCAATTGGGATTGGAACTACGGAAAATCTCCAAAGTTCAACTTACAACATTCACACCGCTTCCCAGTTGGACAAGTTGACGTTCGTCTTGAAGTGAAAAAAGGAACGGTAACAGAATGTAAAATTTACGGCGATTTCTTTGGCTCACTAGATGTTCATGATATTGAAGAGCGTTTAACAGGCGTACAATTTGATAAAGACGCATTCACTGCAGCTTTAGAAGGTGTAGATATCGCGCGCTATTTCGGTAATATAACAACAGAAGATTTCTTACATTTATTCTTCTAAACAGAAGAGGCTGTCATAAAAGACAGCCTCTTTCTTTTTGTATAGATTGTCGTCTTTTGTCGGTAAATCGATATATTTAAGAAATCGCTGATAAAAATTGAGTTACGGTCGATATATCTGAAAAAGCGAGTGCATATTATCCTAAAATGATTTCAGCAATAGCTTAACTATATGCTTGCACCCTTTTCTTGTATAGATAATTCCCTTATCCTTCCAAAGTGTTCTGGGAAAAGTAGTCATTGTATATTCAGTTAATGGAATATCACTTGCTACTTTAATTTTCTTTTAATATAATTAATTTAGAATTTTTAAATATTCTAAATTTTATAAAGGTGGGATTTATGTGAATCTCGTTCAATCTTTGGCTGAAACGGCAAAAAAGAAGGGGGATAAACCGGCTTATATATTTATGGATCAGTCGGTCTCGTATGACCAATTAAACAAAATGGTCAAGAGGTTTTCTAGCAATTTAGCAAAAATGGGCATTGGAAAAGGGGACAATGTCGCATTAGCTGTCGGCAATTCGCCACATTTTTTAGTAGGCTTATACGGAACGATGAAAGCTGGCGCAACTGTCATTCCGATTAATCCAATTTATACAGCAGATGAAATGCATTATATTTTACAAAATGGAGATGTAAAAACAATCATCGTACTCGACGTCCTTCTACCTGTTATACAATCTCTTACAACAAGACTTCCTTCACTTGAAAATATCATCATATGCGAAACCTCATCAGATTTTACTCATACAGAAACGGAAAAAATGAAAACGTTTACTAGATTTATAGGAACTGGAGATTTAACTTACGAAGGCCCTCAACTAGATGAAGAAGATGTTGCCGTTATTTTATACACTTCAGGTACAACAGGAAAGCCAAAAGGTGCTATGTTAACGCATAAAAATTTATATAGTAACGCTAACGATGTTGCGTCATATTTACAATATACTGCGGATGATCGCATCGTTGCGGCACTGCCGATGTTCCATGTGTTCTGTTTAACTGTTGCGGTAAATGCGCCAATTGTGAACGGTGCGACCATTTTAATGTTACCAAAGTTTAGTCCGAAAGAAGTATTTCGCATTTGTCGTACGTATGGGCCGACGATTTTTGCGGGTGTACCGACAATGTATAATTACTTATTTTTATTTGAAGAAGCAAGTGCAGAAGATGTGAAGACGCTTCGTCTTTGTATTTCAGGTGGTGCATCTATGCCTGTTGCGCTTCTGAAAAACTTTGAAAAACGTTTTAACGTTATCGTTTCAGAAGGATACGGTTTATCAGAAGCATCACCTGTTACTTGTTTTAACCCGTTAGATCGTCCTCGTAAACCAGGATCAATTGGTACAAATATTTGGCATGTAGAAAATAAAATTGTGAATGAACTTGGTGAAGAAGTACCTGTCGGTGAAGTTGGTGAGTTAATTGTTCGCGGGCCTAACGTTATGAAGGGATATTATAATGCACCAGAAGATACAGCGGCGACACTTAGAGACGGCTGGCTTTATACAGGGGACTTAGCGAAAATGGATGAAGAAGGTTACTTCTATATTGTTGATCGTAAAAAAGATATCGTCCTCGTTGGCGGTTATAACGTATATCCTCGTGAGGTTGAGGAAGTGTTATATGGCCATGATTCGGTAGCTGAAGTTGTCGTAATCGGTGTTCCGGATGAGAACTTAGGAGAAGCAGTGCGAGCTTACGTCGTTCTGAAACAAACTAACGTAACAGAAGAGGAACTTATGCATTACTGTACGTTACATTTAGCGAAATATAAAGTACCAAAGAGTATTGAATTTTTAACAGAGCTGCCGAAGAATACAACTGGTAAGTTGTTAAGAAGAGCTTTGAGAGAGAAAGCATTGCAAGTATAAAAATAAAGATATCCATCTCTATGACTGTATGTTATAGAGATGGATATCTTTTTGTTTTTTAGAATTGGCTAAGCTATAAGTTCGTATAAAAGAGTTTGCTGATTTAAAAGATCATTGGGGCACGAAGTATACGAATATTTTAATCCAAGAAAATATTTCAGTTGGAACAGATAATGGATGGGCTCCAGATAAATCGGTAAGACGCGCAGAAGCAGCTCAATCTATTGCGAAGACAGATAAGTTAAAGAAATAAATCGAAACTAAAATCAGTGGGACGCCATTCCCGCTGATTTTTAGCGTGTATGGCGTTTCTTATATAATAATTTTAAATTCCGAGTTGACACATGTGAATTGCGGAATTAAAATGAAAAGAAATCAAACAGAATACAATAGAAGCTAATCAGAGAAACTGAAGGCGCACAACGTTCACTTTTGTGAATGGATTGTGTGCCTTTTTCTATTGTACAAACTAAGGGGGCTTTATATATGAAACAGTGGAGTAAGGCATCATTAATGAAAAGTACAGGTGTTTTATTATCAGCATTTGTCCTTTTGTCGGGGTGTGGATCGGCAACATCCACTAACAATTCTGAAGGAAGTGCAGATAAGAAGACAGTTGAACTTTTAAATGTTTCATATGATCCAACGCGTGAGTTATATCAAGATTTCAATAAAGACTTTGCGAAGTATTGGAAAGAGAAACATGGGCAAACAGTGAATGTAAAACAATCACACGGCGGATCTGGAAGCCAGGCGCGTTCTGTTATTGACGGGTTAGAAGCAGATGTTGTAACGCTAGCACTCGCTTATGATATTGACGCAATTAGTAAGAAAAAACAGTTAGCAGAAGATTGGCAGAAGAGACTGGCCGATAATTCAACTCCTTACACATCGACAATTGTATTTCTCGTTCGAAAAGGAAATCCAAAAGGGATTAAAGATTGGGATGATTTAACGAAAAAAGGTGTGTCTGTCATTACACCGAATCCAAAAACATCTGGAGGAGCACGCTGGAACTATTTGGGGGCGTGGGGATATGCGCTGAAGAAGTATAACAATAGTGAAGATAAAGCGAAAGAGTTTGTCGGTCAAATTTATAAAAACGTAGAAGTACTTGATTCTGGTGCGCGCGGGGCAACGACAACTTTCGTTGAAAAAGGAATTGGTGATGTGTTAATTGCTTGGGAAAATGAAGCATTATTATCACAAAAAGAGCTTGGAAAAGATAAATTCGAAATTGTAACGCCTTCGATTAGTATACTTGCAGAACCACCAGTAGCTGTTGTAGATAAAGTAGTTGATAAAAAAGGAACGAAAAAAGTAGCTGAGGGGTATCTTGAATATTTGTATTCAGAAAAAGGGCAAGAAATTGCAGCGAAAAACTTTTATCGCCCTCGTAATGAAAAAGTAGCGGAAAAGTACGCATCACAATTTCCGAAAGTTCAATTATTTACAGTAGATGAACTATTTGGAGGCTGGAAAAAAGCGCAAGAAAAGCATTTTAATGATGGAGGCGTATTCGACCAAATTTATAAAAAATAAGGGGGGATGAGGTGAAGGATTGTGAGGAAGAAGAAGCGTGTTTTACCGGGGTTTGGATTATCTCTTGGATTTACAATGTTATATATGAGTTTATTCGTACTTATACCACTTTCTATCGTATTTATTCAAACTTCACAGCTAGGCTGGAAGAAGTTCGCACAAGTTATAACGAGTGAACGCGTGTTGCATTCCTATCAAGTGAGTTTAACGACTTCACTTGTAGCGGCGGTTGTAAATGCTATTTTCGGTTTATTAATTGCATGGGTGCTCGTTCGCTACACCTTTCCAGGGAAACGATTATTAGACGGACTAATTGATTTACCATTCGCTCTTCCGACTGCTGTGGCTGGTATTACACTGACGACGCTTTATGCGGAAAATGGTTGGATCGGAAAAATATTTAGTGTGTTTCATATAAAAATAGCTTTTACACCGCTCGGAATTATTGTTGCACTTACGTTTATCGGCTTACCATTTGTCGTCCGAATGGTGCAACCAGTGCTGCAAAGTATTGATAAAGAAGTAGAAGAAGCAGCTTCTAGTTTAGGAGCCTCACGCCTTCAAATATTTGTGAAAATCATTTTACCAGAAATATTCCCAGCTCTCCTTGCTGGTTTTTCACTCGCTTTTGCGCGGGCGTTAGGGGAATATGGATCTGTCGTTTTCATCGCTGGTAATATGCCGATGAAAACAGAAATCGCACCACTTATGATTATGACGAAACTAGAACAATATGATTACGCCGGAGCAACAGCCGTAGCGGCTGTTATGCTTATTATTTCTCTCCTTTTTCTTCTCCTTATTAATATGCTTCAAAATTGGAGTAGAAGGCATGAACTGAGAAATGAATAGGAGGGGAGAAAATGGAACCAACATTACTAGAGAAGAAAATAGTAAAAAGCATATCGGCTAAAAAAGAATCTAAATTTGTACCAATTTTATTAATTACGATAACAATTTTATTTTTATCTCTCTTTCTACTACTACCGCTCGTGACAATTTTTATGAAAGCTTTTGAACGGGGAATAGATGTATACATTGCTGCCGTAACAGATCCAGAAGCATTTTCGGCGATTCGATTAACGCTTCTCGTTGCTTTAATCGTTGTACCGCTTAATACGATATTCGGAATAGCAGCAGCATGGCTTATTACGAAGTTTCAATTTAAAGGAAAGCAGTTATTATTATCTCTTATTGAACTGCCGTTTGCAGTGTCACCAGTTATCGCAGGGTTAGTGTTCGTTTTACTTTTCACACCGAGAGCCGCATTTGGCGGATGGCTATTGGAACATGGTGTGAAACTTATTTTCTCTGTCCCAGGCATTATCATTGCAACGATATTCGTAACGTTCCCGTTCGTTGCACGTGAATTAATCCCGGTTATGCAAGCACAAGGGAAAAGTGAAGAAGAGGCAGCTCTGTCACTTGGTGCAAGCGGATGGAAAATGTTTTGGCGTGTTACGCTTCCGAATATAAAATGGGGTCTTTTATACGGCATGATTTTATGTAATGCCCGCGCCATTGGTGAGTTCGGAGCTGTTTCCGTTGTGTCTGGTCACGTACGCGGTGTTACAAATACGATGCCGCTTCATATTGAAATCTTATACAATGAATATCAATTTTCAGCTGCATTCGCTGTGGCAACTTTAATGTCATTCATCGCAGTTCTTACGCTCGTTATAAAAAACTGGATCGAATGGCGAATGGAAAAACGACAATAAGGGGGGATTGCGATGAGTATTCAAATTCACGGCGTATCAAAACAATATGGTACATTTCAAGCGTTAAAAGACATCCGTTTAGATATTCCAAAAGGAGAACTTGTTGCCTTATTAGGCCCGTCAGGTTCTGGAAAAACGACGTTATTACGAATTATTGCAGGGCTAGAAGAAGCGGATGGAGGCTCTATTTCATTTGATGGGGAAGATTTAACAGACATTCACGTGAAAAACCGGCAAGTCGGTTTCGTCTTCCAGCACTATGCGCTTTTTAAACATATGAATGTGTTTGAAAATGTCGCTTTCGGTTTAAAAGTAAGGAAGAAAAGTGTAAGGCCTTCAGCAGAAGCAATAGAAGAAAAGGTAACAGAATTATTAAAGCTTGTAAAAATGGATGGCTTTGCAAAACGTTACCCAGCGCAATTATCTGGCGGACAACGCCAACGTATTGCATTAGCCCGGGCACTTGCAGTAGAACCGAAAATTTTATTGCTAGATGAACCGTTTGGTGCACTTGATGCGAAAGTACGGAAAGAATTACGAAGATGGCTCCGGAAATTACATGACGAATTTCAAATTACGAGCGTATTCGTAACGCATGATCAGGAGGAAGCATTAGACGTTGCAGACCGCATCGTTGTGATGAATGAAGGACGAATTGAACAAATGGGAACGCCAGAAGCAGTGTATGAAAATCCAGCAAGCCCGTTTGTATATGACTTTTTAGGAAACGTAAACTTATTTCATGGCCGTGTTCATAAAGGAAAACTAGATTTAGGCTCTGTAGAACTAGAAGCACCAGAGCATACACACGTTTCTAACGTAGACGGAGTAGCGTATGTAAGGCCACATCATTTATCGATTTCTCGTACGGAGCAAAGTGTAGAGGCAATCCCGGCGAAAGTAACATACTCACATGCAGTTGGCCCTGTCGTATATGTAGAATTAAAACGAGAGGGAACAGAGGAATATTTAGAAGCAGAAATTAGTAAAGAACAGTTTAGACAATTGAACATTCAAGCTGGTGAGTCTGTATACGTACAGCCGAAAGAAGTGAAGGTGTTTATTCCGGAGGATTTTGTGATTTAGGAGAGTAGTATTGTAAATAAACTTAAAATGAATTAATAATAAAAAACGATAATAGTAGGTCGTCCAAAAATGTCTTTTGGATGACCTCTTTTTTGTTTTACTGTGCTATCTTATTGTTATGTGAAGTATAGTTGAGGAGTAGTTTATGAACTTAAAAAGTAAAAATGGTTTTTATGTAAGAGAAGATGTACATGGGGAAACTGTATTGGTATCTCAAAAAAATTAGGAGAGTGTATAGAATATATAAATAGATTTAACGTTCCTGGAGTGCAAATATGTGATATGTACTATGAATTAGAAGATATAAACTTTTTAAATGAGTGTAAAAATATTACCCATTTAATGTTACATAACATGTATTTAAAAGATGTGTCGAGTATATATGATTTGAATAAACTTCAAGGTATATCAGTAATTGATTCTAATTATAAGTTAGAGTTAAATAAATTAACAAACTTAGAGAGCTTGACGATGTACTGTGATAAAAAGGTGACAGGTTTACAGGAACTAACGAATTTAAAATCACTTTCTTTATGGAAATACAGTCCTAAAAATAGAGATTTGACTGAATTGAAACATTTACGAAATTTAGAAGATATAAGGATTACACAATCCAGAATAGATTCAATTAATGGTATTGAAAATTTTAAGAAATTGCAGTCGTTACAATTAAATTATTTACGCACATTAAAAACGATAGAGCATTTAAAGTATGGGAGTAGAGAATTACTTACTTTAGAGATGGAAGCATGTAAAAATATCGAAGATTTTTCTGTTATTCAATATTTAGAGTCTTTAGAGGTTTTGTACCTTTTCAATTGTGGGGATATACCGACAATACGTTGTATACAAACATTAGATCATTTAAAACGTTTTTCTTTTGTGAGAAGTAATGTTGTAGATGGTGATATTAGTTTCTGTGAGGGAATAGAATTTGTTAGCTTTACAGATAAGAAGCATTACTCTCATAAAAATAAGGATTTTAATGGTATATAAGAGGGTATTATAATGAAGTTTCCATAAGATGAAGATGGGCAAGTACTGAATAAATAAAAAGAGTGTTTAATTACTTTCAAGGAGAAAATATGGATATATATATTGAAATGCACAAGCCTGCAACTGAAAAAAATGAATATTTTCTTGTGCTAGATGAAAATGATAACTTTGAAAATGATAAAATATTAAATTTATTATCATCGGTTAATAGATATATAGTTGATGTTGATACAAGCATGGAACGATTTATGGAAACAATGATATCGAGATTTCATTTATATATTTTAGTGAATTGTGAAGGGGTTCAAGAGGAATTAACAAAGGTACAAAATTACATGTGGGAAAAAGAATTAAAAGAGTTAAACTGGAAAAAATCCACTGTAAAGAGCACGATTTTAACGAATCAGTATGATAATACAACTAATATTTTCGATGTGATTTCTCCTGTATGTATGGAGGGGAGTCTTATGTTCCTTTTCTCTGAGAAGGAAGTAAACGAAGAAGAGTTAGAAAGTATCATAAAATATATAAAATTTGATCAGACAAGAGTATATTTTAATAAAGAAACAATTGAGCTGGCGGGGAAAATGGGTTATATAGTAGGACATTTTACAGATGAATATTATGTAGTATCTTTACGTTCGGAAAAGCAAGTATTTGTTTGTTATGCGGTAGAAGGTTTATAAAATTAGAACTATTTATAAGCGCATCACAGTATTATTTAGATGATTAATATGATGTGTATGGGAAAAATTAAAAATGGAGAGTTTTTATGCCTATAATATTCGATATCTATACGAAGGAAGATATTTCTTTGTATGAATATGCAAGCTTTTTCTTTGAAACAATCGGAAAAATCGGATTGGAGTTTACAAAAATAGCACACTACGAACCAATTAATAAAGTATTCGAAACTGAAAAAGCTATTGAGATGTGGATGCATGAAGAACCAGGGTGTTATGATGATGAGCTAGATGCAATGGTCGGTACTGCTGGTGGAATGCTTGGGAGAGGAAGCGGCTTTTGGTATAGTGTAGCGTGGTGGAAAGATCCTAGGGGGAAGAGTATCAATTATTTAACAATATCATTCGCAAAAAAGAGTTTTACTAAATATAAACAGGAAATATTAACGGTTTTTGAGGAACTATTAGTTAGGTTTAATGCTATATACGGATGTATTAGTGATGAAAAAATAATAGATAGACAACATATAACAGGTACGATAAAGAATAGAATACCTGGGATCTTTGCATATAATTATTTTGGTAAATTATTTGTTGAGGTTATAGGAGAGGGGAAACTTCAATCTCTTTCATGGTCTAACTCCGTTCCATTAAATGAGGGATTACTAACAGTTTTAAATGATAAGAAGGAAGAAGAGTTTTTACTATTAGAAAAACAAATGAAAGAGCAAATTGGATTGAACCTTTTTAATGGTAAATCAAATGATTACCCGGATGTGCTGAAGGGATAGGAACAGATTAAGTTTATTTTCAGGTGGGAGTCTTACTGTCCACAATAGCGTCTTATTATTAATAAAAATACATGAAAGTAAAAGGACAACAGGTAACGGTTGCGTATGCTAAAAAGAAAGGAAAGATATAGATCGAACGGGTGGTGAAATAATGCATGATTTGTTAAAAGATACAATTTATCGAGGAGACATTGTAAACGCGATAGCACATGCAAATAAAATAAGTATTGAGGAACTAGAAGATTTATTAATGGAATGGTCTTTTAATGAACCCAATATCATTGTATGCACTTTCTTGACTAGTTATTTAGAGAGCCGAAGTGATGCTAGATTACATTCACTAGCATCAGATATTTTATGTCATCCACTATGTCATTTGGAGGGTGCGTATCTAGCTGCTTTTTATCATGCAAAGAAGTGTATAGAATTGGAGCCTAATAATATGCAATATAGAGAGTTTTTATTGTTTTTTGCGGGTGTTTCAGAGAATGTTTTTGAAGAAAAATCAGCTATGAATTGGGCAAAAGAAATATTAAAAGATGACCCAAATAATGAAGTAGCTAAAAATTATATAAAAGAGAATTTATGAACAAATTGATATACAGTTAAATATTTAAATTCAATAATAGAAAAGTGATTTCTAAAAAGAAGAGCTGACGTGGGCTCTTCTTTTTTATACATATATTTTATATAAACAATTAGGTATGATGTAGATAATAAGTTAACGGTATTCTAAGATGCACTGCAACGTAAAATTACACATTAGTATGATGTGAATGCAAAATGATTGATGAATAATTCTAGAAGACATATCCAAAGGGATCCAAGGACGCGGCTAATTGCTAAGGTAAGAGAAAATAGACAGGGGCATTTTGAAAGTCTACAAAAGCAAACCTTATGCGTGCGTCTAATGATATAGGAAAAGAAAGAGGGAATTAGCGGTGTGGATAGATTTTTTAGAGTTTATTATAGTTTTGAGTTTAAGCCTTGTATTAACCTTAATTATTTTATTTCAAGACGGTTATCTAATTGATATTAAAGAAAGTACGAGTAAGAATAGGTTTTTATTAAGTATTCAAATTATACGTATGTTACTAGGAACATGGGTAATATTTGTTACGGAAACTACTATAATTGCCATCTCAAAATTGACCGCAATTCAACTAATTATTTTACTTATTATTTGGGCATTCTCGAAGTATGTACAAAAAACTCATGAAAATTGGTTAATTACTATAATTGCTTTTGGTATTTATGGTGTTGGTACTTACTTGTATATTCAATTTGCTTTTAGAGGCTATTAATATATCACCAGAAAAGTTAGTGGTTAGAAAGATTCATTTGTTAAATGTGTGTATGAATGGGTGGAAGGTGCGAGTCACTACGATTTATATGACCAACCAGAACCGGTCAAAATAGCAGTTGAAAAATTAACAAGTTTCTATAACGAAAATTTATAAAAGTAATTTTGTTTTGAATTGCACCTCTAATTGTTAGGTTTGCATCTAGCAATTAGGGGTTTTTATTGTGAAGATTGATGTGCTTAATATTTACGTTAAACGTGCATAACAAGATATAATAGAAGAAATCAATAAGGAGGCTGGCTGTGAAGAATCTTCGTTATTTCAATATATTTACTATGTTAATTGTTTACACACTACTTATGTTTTACATCGGCTGGAACGGTTGGGTTTGGCTCAGTACGGTATTCGGCTGGGAGTCTTGGGGGTATTACGCTTTTGTAGTCGGGTTTATCTCATATGCGTATATTCTCGTGCAAGTATTTAAGTTTCTTCCATTCCTACGAACGATTGGTTCGATATGGTTTGCGGTTATACAATATGCGCTTATGTTATTGCCGTTAGCCGATATTGCCGTCTTATTATTACAGTTTTCAGTGGAGAAAGAAACAGCAATTATTTGGACAGGAACGGTCGTTTTACTCGTGTTCGTCTTGATCTTCGCATATGGGGTATTTAATGCATATAGCCCGGTTGTAAGAAAGTATGATGTACATATACCGAAAAAAGTAGAGGGTCGCAAAAGTTTACGCATTGCGATGGCTTCTGATATGCATTTCGGTAAATTATCTGGTGTATCGCATTTAAAGAGACTAGTCCACCATGTAAATGAAATGAAGCCAGATATTATTTTACTGCCTGGTGATATTATTGATGATCATCCAGGTGTGTTCATTCAAAAAAACATGGGACACATTATGAAACAAATGAAAGCTCCATTGGGCGTATATGGTGTGTTAGGGAACCACGAATATTACGGACGAGCGGTTCCGGAATTTTTGCAAGAAATGGATAAGATTGATATTCGTATTCTTTTAGATGAAGTCATTACAATTGAAGATCATTTTTATCTCGTTGGAAGAAGAGATAAAACAGAGCGAGATCGTCAAAGCTTTGAAAGTTTAATGAGTACTGTGGATTTATCGCTTCCTGTTATTGCGATGGATCACCAGCCATTTGAATTAAAGCAGGCAGCGGATGCCGGCGTTGATATACTATTATCCGGTCACACGCACCGCGGACAAATGGCGCCGAATCATATTGTAACGAGAAGAATGTACGAACTAGACTGGGGATACGCACAAAAAGGTGCATTCCACGCCATTGTTTCTTCTGGATTCGGATTTTGGGGACCACCGCTCAGACTTGGAAGTAGATCTGAGATTGTGCAGGTGGAAGTTACGTTCGAATAAGTGTATTTAATAGAGAGCTAATGGCTCTCTATTTTTTTAAAACAGAACGTTTGTATTTGGATTGCAAAATGGTATATTTACTCTCCCTGGAAAAAGAGATACTATAAGAAGACTCTGCTTGAAAAAGGGGGATTATAAGTGGTCATATCAGATGTAATATACGGTGAGTTTAAAGCAGATCAAGTGTTAGAAGAATTAATTTTAAGTAAACCTGTACAAAGGCTGAAAGGGATTCATCAGGCCGGAGCGAGTTACTTAATGAACGAGAAATGGAATGTAACGCGTTTTGATCATTCAGTTGGTGTTATGTTGTTAATTAAAAAGCTTGGTGGTTCAGTAGAAGAACAGATTGCCGGTTTACTGCATGATGTATCGCATACTGCTTTTTCTCATGTGATTGATTACGTTTTTGATAACGAAAATGAAAGTTATCATGAAGAGATATTTAGCTCTGTCGTTAAAAACTCAGAAATTCCGGCGATTCTTTCAAAACATGGCTATCGCTATGAAGATATTTTGTTAGACGATTCGAAGTGGACATTACTTGAAAGATCAGCACCAGAGTTATGTGCTGACCGAGTTGATTACACATTGAGGGATATGTATACATACGGATATATTTCTTTAGAAGAAGCTCAAAATTTTTTAGAGGACTTAATCGCAGTAAATGGGAAAATGGTTCTTCAAAACATTGAAATTGCAGAATGGTTTACGAAGACGTATTACAAAGAAGTAATCGATTTCTTTATGAAGCCAATTAATATTTATGGAAATGATATGTTAGCTAAAACGTTAAAATTAGCTCTTCATAAAAAGATAATCCATCCAGATGATTTCCTTCTTGAAGATCATGAGCTTATATCGAAATTACAGCAATGCAAAGATCAAGAAGTAGATACTTTATTAAGCAAAGTTCATCCAAGTATAGACGTAAAAGAAGATAGAACTGATTATGATTTACAACAGAAAAATAAAGTACGTCTCATTGATCCTCCATTACTTTGTGAAGGGAAAATCGTTCAGGCGTCTGTCGTATCAGAAAAAATAAGGCAGATGAGTGATATCGCTTATGAAAAAGCGGTGAGAGGGATGTATGTGAAAGTGATTTCGAATTAAAAAAGAAGTAGTGCACCGTTTCTAATGCGCTACTTCTTTTATTAATTGTCAAACCAATTCCAAATCTCAATATCTCCAAGAGTCGCATAACGTACGTGCGGTGAATTTTGTAATTTTAATAACTCTTTCGACGGTCCAGTAATGACAATACCATATACTTTTACTCCGTTATCCTTTACATATTCATAGCGTTTATCTAAGTTTAGTTCGCTCTCATGAAGCATAGAGACTTTGCTTACCGTTTTTTTATGTGTAGAAAGAATGCGCATCATTTCTATTACTTTATCTTCTGGCGTTTTCTGCCTGTCTGTTTCATTATCAAGGAATCTTACATGTTCTGGAAACCCTATAGCTTCCCCGCCATGTAGGATGTAGTCTTCTACATTTGTTTTTTCTTGGCCCGTATCTAAAGCGTACCATACAGGAGTTGGAGGGAGTTCTTGTGCTTCAAATACACTATATAAAAGTGGTTCTAATTCTTGTAAAGTGTAGGGTTTATCGAAGGATATTGCTACTTCGGCAACGGTTCCATCGTGTACTTTTGCGAGTGTATCCCATACTTTTTTTGAAGCTTCTTTTAAATAATCGCCCTGTTTTGTTTTTGGATGAACAAAGAAAAGTTTTGGCTGATAGAATGTATTCATCCAAGATTTGTTCGTGACCTCTACAGATGACAAGAAGCTTTTTGTTTCTACTGTCCCGAGTGACATTTCTTTTTTACCGACGGTTTTCACTAAATCAAAGTGGCTGTTCGTGCGGAAAAAAGCTTCTACACTTGTTCCGCCCCCCATAACACGGCTATTTGGGATAGTCGCTTCAAGTGCAAGAGAAGGAACATCTCTTATTTCTTTTAGTCTTTTATCATTATCAGCTTGAAAATAAAAGGCGGATAATACCCCGCCGATCATATATATAACGATACAAATTGCTAGTATAAAACCAAGCGTTTGTAAACGGTGTTTCCACTTAATTTTCCAAAAAGGAACTTTAAGATCTTTTGGTGGTAACTTTTTCTTAACTAGTTCTGTTTTTGCTAACAATTCATCCAAATGAGCTTCACATTCTTCGCACGTTTCAATATGACTTTCTAACTGTTCTTGTTCATCATGTGTGAGCGTTCCTTTTTCATATTTCTCCCACAGTTTTTTAAACTCTGCACAACCCATCAGTATCACTCCTTTATGCTTCTCGTTTCTTTTCGTCCTCGGTGTAATTCAATTTTCACCTTTGCTAACGAGAGACCGATCATGTCTGCTATTTCCTTATAGGAGAATCCGTAGTAATCTCGTAGTAGTAACACATTTCGTCTTTCGAGCGGAAGAGAGGATAAACTTTGTAACCAACTAGTAATCTCATGTTTTACGAAATATGCATGCTCTGTACTTGGCACGTTTGGTAAATGGAATTCTTCAACTGTAGTTGTTTTATATTTCTTTTCTTTTCGGTGCCAATCGATAAAGGCGTTATAGGCGATTGTAAACAACCACGGCCTAATTTCTTCTCCTTTATAATAGTCAATGTGGACGAGCATTCGGTAAAATGTTTCCTGCATGAGATCTTCTGCACAGTAGAAATCTCCGGTTAGGGAGAGAAGATAGCGAAATAAATCGTGCATATGTTGTGAGTAAATTTCTTCTAGTGTTTGACTTTGTTTCACTACATTTCCCTCCCTTCATAAATAACAACGAAATACATATAAAAAAGTTACAATTTTTTATGGAATTATAGTAAAAAACGTCAAGAATTGGATAGAGTTCTCTTTTATCATAATACATATAAGGCGGGTGAACAGAGATGGAAAGCTATGAAACACAAATTCAAAGGTCAATTGATTATATTGAAGAAGATGTAATGGAAAAACAAACGCTGCGTAATTTAGCACGTATTGCAGGTTTTTCTGAATCGCATTTTCATCGTGTATTCCAGGCGTTAGTAGGTGATACAGTAATGGAGTATGTTCGGAAGAGGAGGTTAGCCCGGGCAGCTTATCAACTTTCTCATACGGACGAAAAAGTTATTGATATCGCATTTGAACATGGCTTCCAATCTCATGAAACGTTCACGAGAGCCTTTAAAAAATTATTTCAAATGACACCAAGTGAGTATCGAAAACAAGAAATTGAAACACCGATGTATTATAGAGTCAATGTAAAACAACGAAAATTAAATCCATATTTAGGGGGCATACAAATGGAATATCGTATTGTAAATAAACCGGAATTTTTAGTTGCTGGATATGAATTGAAGACAACGAGTAAAGAAGGGAAAAATCATCAAGATATCCCGGTCTTTTGGCAGGAATATTTACAAAAGGATCTTGGAACGACGATTCCGAATCGTAAAGATACGAGCCAATGGGTAGAGCTTGGACTATGTACAGATTTTAATTTAGAAACAGGGGACTTCACATATATTATCGGAATGGAAGTTACAGATTTTGAGAATGTACCGAGTACAATTGCACAGCGTACTTTCCCGGCAGCAACATATGCAGTATTTACAACACCAAAAGTTCCTCATGAAGAAATGGTATCTTCTATCCATCAAACATGGAATGCAGTATTCTCAGAATGGTTCCCGCACTCAGGATATGAACATTGCGGAGTTACAGAGTTTGAACTATACGATGAGCGTTGCCACGAAGATAAGAGTGAGTTTGCTCAAGTAGAGCTTTGGATACCGGTGAAGAAAAAATAATAGGAGAAGAGCGAATCATTGAGAGATGGTTCGCTTTTTTATTGTGTGGGAGAAGGCTACTATTGATAGTTTTTGTCGATAAATCGATATATCTTGAGAATCGCTGATATATTTAGAGTTACGGTCAATATAATTTCACTTACCGACATACCGCTCTGAAAAGAGAAAATATAAAAAGGTGCTATATAAAAGCACCTTTTCTTATGAAATAAACGGAAACACAATAATAATCGCCGTTCCTTTCCCAAGTTCACTATCAATGGAAATCGTTCCGTTATGAGCATGAACGAGCTGCTTTGTAATGGCTAGGCCGAGTCCAGTTCCGATGTTACTTTCTTCTGTATTTGTTCCTCTGTAATATCTTTCGAATAAAAGTTCTTTCGTTTTATCATCCATTCCTTTTCCGTTATCTGAAATAGATAGTGTAAATGAATTTGCATTTTGCGAAAGTTTTACGATTACGTTTGTCGTTTCATTATTATGTTTTACAGCGTTTGCTAATAAGTTTTCGATAATACGCTGGAACCATTTTTCTTCAATAAAATATTGGATTTTGCTTGAACTTGGCACAAATTCAATGTTTTGATTTTGTAGTGTCGGGTTATTAATAAATTGTAATAGTACTTTTTGGACGAACTGATTAATTTCAACATTTGCGTGTTGCGCAGGAAGAGTATCATTTTTTAGTTGATACGTTAAGCTTAAGTCGTCAATTAATGTAGTCATATATTGAGATTTTTCTTTCATTACATGACCAAATTGTTGAATGTCTTGATCAGTCCAATTGTATTGCTTCGATTCTAGTAATAATGCATAGCCGTATATAGAGCTAAGCGGTGTTTTTAAATCATGCGTCAAACCAGTAATCCATTCTTCACGTGTTTGTTGCAGTACTTCTCTCATTGCATCGTTCTTTTTCAAAGTAATAGAAAGGTGCTCTAGCGAGTTTGTAACATCTTTAAATATGCGGAATGACCATTTCTCTTTACCTGAGCGCCGGAATCGAATAGGTTTTCCTTTTTTACTAACAGGCTCTTCATATTTTCCTCCGGCTATGTTTTTAAGCCAGCGCATCGTGTGTAATAAAGGCTTTCCAAACTTATTTCCATACCAAATTGAAAGAATGACTAAATAAACAAACACAATAAGGAGGATTAAGCTGCATCCGATTAGAAATTTCTTAGTAAATACATCATCTATTTCATCATCTGGGTAGTAGTGCTCATTTTTTGCTGATACAACGGCGAGATGACCGCTATTTGAATCGTAAAAACTAGATGTGTTTTCTTTATGATTCCACGGTTCTTTTTCATTAAGGACAGTCTTTATCGCTGAAAATGTTTTTTTCTTTCCGGCTGGATAGGAAAAAACTTCTTCGCCATTGTTATTAAATATTTTCAGTGTTGCTTTTTCTTTAGAAAGTAATTGTTTTTCTTGTTCAGTTAATGCAAATTCATTTAATGATAAAGAAGGATGTCTTTGTTGTATCGTTTTTAGTAATGTATTACTTTTTAGTTTGGCACCGTAAATAATGAGTACTGGTTTCTCTTCTAATTTAATTTCCCAATAAGTAAATTTATAAGGATTCTCTATACTATTTTGTAAATATGCAATTAAGGATGTCTTTGTATAAGAGGTCGGAACATCACTAGGTGTATTGAAGTTGTAAAGGACCTTTCCATCCTCACCTACAATTTGAAGCCAATCATTTTTTTCTACTATTAAATCTTTCACCTCAGATTTTAAGGTTATGTCATTATTTTTGGAAGAAATATATTCGGAAATTGTAAAGCTATCAGAATCAGAAATGTTAGGTGCATATAAAGTGCTAGTAAGAAGGAAAATTAAATAAGAAAGAGAAGCAACTACAGCGATAAGGAGCGTAAATAAAACGAAAACGTGTTGTAAGATAAACTGGATTATAAGTCGCTTATTAAAATTCATATCGTTAACCTACTTTGTAATGAACTTATAGCCAAGTCCACGAACTGTTTTTATGTATTCTGGTTTACTTGGATCTTGTTCAATTTTTTCGCGTAGTTTTCGAATGTGGACCATAACGGTATTATCATCGCCATTATAGGCAGGCGCTCCCCAAACTTTTTCATATATTTCTTCTTTCGAAAATACGTAGTTCGGATTCTCACAAAAGAAGAGTAGTAGTTGAAAGAGTTGAGCGGAGCATTCGACAATGCTACCATCTACTGTTAGTTCCGCAGAATGTTGATCGATTTCAAACCTCCCAAATGAAATGGAGTGTGTTTTTTGTTCTTGTATGCTTTGTTTCATATGTCTTCTAAGTTGAGCTTTCATACGAGCCACTACTTCTAGCGGATTAAATGGCTTCGTAATGTAATCATCCGCACCGTATGAAAATCCAGATATTTTATCTAAATCAGATGTTTTCGCTGTTAGGAAGAAGATAGGACAATCTGTCTTTTGGCGAATGATAGGACAAATATCGAAGCCGGACTGCCCAGGAAGCATTACATCTAAAATAATTAAATCATATTCATTTTGTTCAATGAGAGATAAAGCTATTTCCGCAGATGTTGCAGTTGTAATATGAGAAAACCCTTCTTTTTCAAGAATGGTAGTTAGTAATTGTAAAATTGCTGTTTCATCATCAACAAGTAAAATGTTTGCATGATACATATGAATCCCTCCTAATTTCCTCGAATATCATATCATCTTTTTGTAACTTATGGAATTTTTAAGGAAAATTTAAGGTTTTCTTTCACAAAAAATTAAGATTCAAATGATATGATAAAAGTAACATGGGGAGGAGATGAGTGTGAATCCGTTTCAAACGATGCGAGCTAGATATTTTTTAATTGTATTTGCACTATTAATTTTGGTAGCACGAAGTAGTAATGAATTGCTAGAAAGTACATTTCATATACAGAATTCTTCTTTTATAAGTATTCTTATATTTTATATCCTTCCGATAATGTGGCTCTTTTATGAGTATAGAAAGCACCGTGTTTCATTTGTACACTTTATTAATAAAAACGAAGCATTTAACCTGATGCAAGTTTTGTATATCGCGATTATGCTATGTGTTTTTAGTTACGGCTATCTTATTTTGTACATGTACAGCTTTGCATGGATTACACCAGATTTTATTATGAATGCACTACATGAACCAATTATAGATAGTACAAGGGGATATTTATACCAAGTTATTATGGTTGTATTTATTGCACCTATTATTGGTGAATTTGTTTTTCGAGGATTTTTACTTCAGCGTTTTGCAGCAAAATGGGGAACTAGCATAGCGATGATTGCTGTAGCACTTTTATTTGCTTGTTTACATGTTGATTTCCTCGGTGCAGTCGTGTTTAGTATCGTACTATCAATTGTATATATTCGTACGAAAAGCTTACTCATGCCAATTGTTATTCATATGTTAAACAATGCGTTTGTGCTCGGTGCTTCTTTTCTAGTAAGCAGAGAAAATATAATGAGTTTTGCAGATTTTTCGAACTATACGACATTCTTTCCGGGACTAATTATTTTTATAGCGGGATTGAATTTAGTACTTATCTTTTTATTTGTTAATCGCAAATATTGGAGTAAAGAAGTTCCGGCTATATATGCGGAGAAGGCAAGAAGTTTTTCAAACGTAGTGGGAGATAAATAAGATGAAGAAGACGTTTGAGAAAATATTGAAGGAAATGTAAAAGCTTTTGTGAAGAGATCCTGTAGTAGATACAATCGTCTTCCAGGAGTCTTATTTTAGGGACATTAATAATAGTCAATTTTATTGTAGAAGAAATGATGAAGCGCATCTTCAGACAGTATGTGAAAAATGAAGAGAAGTATGTTAGGGTTCATAAAATTTTTGAAAAGTAATGGGGGCTTTCATTTCATTTTGTTTTATTTTATGAAAACTAAAGCATCATTAATTCGAAATTTGAAAGGGATGTATAAAATTATATGAATGAAACGATATCGTCAAATAAGTTTTTTTATTTGATTCTACTTAGTTTAGTGCTGATTACGACAGTAAATGTTGTTCTTCGCTGGGAGGAAGCTTACTTTTTCATGTATTTAGCGCTCCATTTATTAGGAATATTATGTATAAGTGGTGGAATAGTTGCTCAGAAAAAGCAAGAAGAAAGTGTTAACTACATGTGTGTGACCGGTCTTATTTTACTTTTAGCTGTACAAGGTATTATGAAATATAGTTCTTTTTCTTTGCAAGATTTTAGTTTATTAATAGATGTGCTTCCTTAAGGAGGATAATTATCTATGTTATCGAAGTAGCAAATAGGCTATATATTTGTTTTAGTCGGTTTTATTACGATTATTATAACGACGTTATTTTTCCAAGACTATGAATATGTACGCTATGTAAAAGGTGCTGGTTTGTAAGTGCGTTTCTTATACCAGATTATGAACCGAAGAAAGTGTCTAAAAATAGGTGAAACTCTTCTTGTAATAGAAGAGTTTTTTTATGTAAATAGAAGGAGCTAGAACAATTCTAACGATTAGCTTGTTCTAATTTAGAAAGTACGAACTTACAATAATAATAGACAGGCAGCATAGGGGAGGGAATAACGTGAGGAAAGTTATTAGGTGGTCGCTTTTTTTGTACGTTGGTTTTGCGCTATTTATATACTGGTATTTATTTGGATGGAATCATGAAATTATTCCGGATATGTATAAAGGAACGAGTGCAGATCCACAAACATTTATGAATGCAAGAGAACTTACGCTAAGCCAAGATTATTCGCGCGTGAAAAATTTGCTTTTCTTTTTAGCAACACCTCTTGAATGGATTATTTTACTGTTTGTGCTCGTGCTCGGTATTTCAAGACGATTTGAGAAATGGTCGAAGGAAACGACTAAAATAAGCGTCTTGCAAGTCGCGATTTATTTCTTTTATTTATCGTTACTTACAACAGCACTATCATTACCAGTACAATGGATCGGGCGTAAAGTATCTGTTGATTACGGAATTTCAACGCAAAGTACACAAAGCTGGATAAAAGATCATGTCATCGATTTTTGGGTGAATTATGCTACGATGTTACTCATTGTTTCTGTTCTTTTATGGCTCATCCGTAAATTCCCGAAGAGATGGTGGTTAGCAGGATGGGCACTCTCTGTACCGTTTACAATCTTTTTAACATTCATACAGCCTGTTATTATTGATCCACTTTATAACGACTTCTCGACGCTGAAAAATAAAGAATTGGAAACGAAAATTTTAGCTATAGCAGACAAAGCAGACATTCCAGCTAAACACGTATATGAAGTAAATATGTCGGAAAAAACGAATGCGTTAAATGCATATGTAACAGGAATTGGCCCTAATGCTCGCATTGTAATGTGGGATACAACACTTCAGCAATTAAAAGATAAAGAGATTTTATTTATAATGGCCCATGAAATGGGACATTATGTGATGAAACATATATATTGGGGCGTTGCGAGTTATGTCTTGATATCGTTTATAGGTATGTATTTAATTAGTCGTATTTTAAATATGTGTATTCGAAAATGGGGAGATACATTGCAAATTTCAAAATTGGCGTGTTTCTCAATTTTACCTTTATTTTTCTTAATTTCTTCTATATTATCTTTTGCGGTAAGCCCTGCATCAAATTACGTATCTCGTATAGAAGAACGAGCGGCAGATCAATATGCTTTAGACATGACGAAAGATGGTAAATCAGGGGTGAAAACTTTTCAATACTTATCAAAAACAAGTTTAAGCCAAGTAAATCCGCCGGCATTAGTGAAGTTTTTCTTATACACGCATCCGCCGATTTTTGAAAGAATTCATACGTTTGAACAATATGAGAAACAAAACAAAAAGAAGTAGCGATTATGCTACTTCTTTTTTATAGAAATATAAGTTTGATATTGGGAATATTTATCATTGCTTTTTATTGTGATTTTGTAAATAATAAGCTATAAAATTCTAAAAATCTGTATATAAAGGAATAAAGGTGGAAATATGTATTTTTTACAAAATTTAAAAGTGAAGTATAAATTATTCTCGCTTATCTCATTAGCTGTTTTGGGCATGGTAGTTATGAGTTGTGTAGCAATTAATTCTATTAATAAGATTAAGCAGGACACAGAGGTTGTAGTAGATGATTATCAATATTCTGCAATTTTATTAGAAGGAATGCTTCGTACACAAAATTCTTTAGAATATAACTTACTAGAATTAATTACAGTGTCACAAAATGAGGGGGCGAATAAAGAAGGGATTATTGGTAATATTGAAAAGGATCTTAAAAAATATGATTCTTTATTAAAAGAATATGATGATGGCTTCAATTTAAGTAAGCAAGAGGATGAGCTGTTCCAAAAGATGAAGAAGTCTTTACCAAGTTATATGGATACATATAAAAAGTTGTTTGAAAAAGCGAAGGTAACAAACGAATCTCAAATGGTAAACGAATTTCAAAAGGAATTAAAACCAAAGGGAGTAGAGCTAGCTGGTTATGCTGTAGATTTAGAAGCGTATGTTTCAAATTTAGCTGACCAAGTATTTAAAGATTCTCAAAAAATGATAGATCGGTCCATGATTACTTTTATAATTCTTGTAGTAGTTATCACAATCGTTATATGTATAGTAAGCTATATTATTAGCAAGCTTATAGTTGCTCCTTTACAAACAGTTAGTCGTATGATGGAAAGAGCAAAAGAAGGAGATTTAACTGTATATGGTGATTATAATGCTAAAGATGAATTAGGTGTATTAGTAAGTGATTTTAACGAGATGATTGCAGGGCTAAGAGCAAATATGCAAGAAGTAGAAAGTAATATTCAGCTTTTATTCCAACATGCAGATGGAGTAGTATCTGCATCAGAAGTATCTAGCAGTGCAGCAAAGAAAATTACTATAGATATTGAAGAAGTTGCAAATGGGGCAGAGAGCCAAAAACAAGCAATGGAACAAACGGCGGGTGCAATGGAAGAATTGACACAAGGAATGCAAAATATAGTGAATACATCCTCCTCTGTAAATGAATTATCTGCACAATCAGCATTAGACGCAGAGAGTGGCAATAAGTTAATGAAGCAAATGATTCAACAAATGGATACAATTCAAGTTTCAGTATATAGTGGTGTTAAGCAAGTAGAGGCTATGAAGGAACAATCAGAAGAAATTGTCAAAATCATTGATGTTATGCAAGGGATTACATCTCAAATTAATTTATTAGCATTAAACGCCGCAATTGAGGCTGCACGTGCTGGGGAAAGTGGAAGAGGGTTTGCGATTGTAGCGGATGAAGTACGAAAATTAGCAGAACAATCTAGTGATTCTGCAAAACAAATTGAGAAGCTTATTACTCAAGTTATGGGAACAACGAATCATACGGTAGACATGATGGGAAAAGTAGATAATGAGGTACAAGCAGGTACACAAGTAGTAATGCACACAGAAAAAGTATTTGGAAAAATCACAGAAAAAGTGCAACAAGTATCTGAACAAATTCAAACGGTATCTATGTCTACAGATGAAATTGCAGCGAGTAGTGAGGAGATTTCTGCTTCTGCAGAAGAAATGACTCGAATTTCTCAAAGATCATCTGATCGAACTGATAGGGTAAAAGAGTCTATTCAACAACAAGAAAAATCTGTTCAAGAAATCTCGGTTTCAATTGAACATCTGCACAGCGTAGCAGGGGGATTAAAACAGATTGTTTCCCAATTTACTCTTCAAAAGTAGTAATGTATTTAAGTATATATATTGGTGAAACTCCTCTCAATAAATAATAAAAGATCATCCTTTGTAAGAAAAAAAGGATGATTTTTTTATAGATCCTACCTTTGACATTCTCTTTTTTTACAGTTTTTTAATTGTAATATATAATAATATGTAATGTTTTTAGAATTTTTAGTTTATAAAAAGCAATTGGAGGAGGAGAAGGTTGTTTAATAAAAAATCAATGCCGGCTATAAAAATGATCCTTTCGATGTCTATTTTCGGATCGATTGGATTTTTTTCAGTACAAACAGGTTTACCTTCCTTTGAATTAGTGTTTATTCGCTGTATTTGTGCGACTTTATTTTTAACATTATGTTGGTTCGTAACGGGGCAATATAAAAGTGAGAAATGGAACAAAAAAGAAATTATACAAATATTAGCTTGTGGTGTATTTCTCGTTTTTAACTGGGTATTTTTATTTAAAGCATTTGAAGTAATGTCGATTACAATTGCGATTTCTGTCTATCATCTTGCCCCAATCATCGTATTAATGATTGGCAGTATCGTATTTAAAGAGAGGCTAACAGTATTTGCGGTTATGTCGATCGTTATTTGTTTTATCGGTACAGTGTTAGTAGCTGGTGTAGATGGGAATGTATCGTTAGAAAAGCTAATGTCATCTGGAATGGTGTGGGCACTTCTTGCGGCGTTATTTTATGCTTTTACAACGTTGCTAGGAAAAGGAATTAAGCATACGAGTGCATATGCGATGACATTTTTACAAACATTTTTAGGCATATTTTTATTATTACCATTTATAGATTTCGGGGCGTTTCAAGGACTAACACAAACTAACTGGACAATGATTCTCGCAACAGGACTTATACATACAGGGTTCGTGTATTACTTATTTTTTGACAGTTTAAGAGAGTTACCGACGAGACTTATTTCTGTATTAGTATTTTTAGATCCTGGCGTCGCAATTTTATTAGATACCGTCTTTACTGGATTCAAACCGACTAGTATGCAAATTGTAGGGATTGTTCTTATATTTGTAGGAATGGCGCTTACTTTCTGGAAGCCGAGGGATGAAAGAGTGAAAGTGTACTCAGAAGCATGATTTATTTTGATAATTGAATAATATTGTAAGGTTTTGGAGTTTTCAATACAATCAAAAAGAGGTGAAAAAAGAAAAAGGTGGATGACTAAGATGAGGAAAATTAAGCGAAACTTTTAAAAAATTAACGTTATAATTATATTGATATACTATTTTTTTAGAAAAAAGTGCGGAAATCCCGCGCTTTTTTCTTATTTTAAATCGTTAATTTGTATATTTATTCGATTGATTATAATTTGATTCATGGAAAAATAAGGTTAAAAATAAGGCGTATAAAGTTACTTTTCATAAGAAAAATATACGGTTTAGTAACTTTATTATTAATGAAGTTTAAAGGGAAGTATGTGAAATATAGTTCACAGATTAGACAAATATTATATAGATAAGTGTATTGTTACTTTTTCGTGAATTCTTTATATTAGAAAAAAATATGTTTTTTTTAGGGAGAGAATACAGTGAAGAAAAAGATTTTAAAAGTAGCAACAGCTTTAACAATTATGGGTGGAATTGGATTAAGTGCAGAAGGTACTACAGCAAATGCTGAAGTAGCTGTGAAACAACAACAAGCTTCATCTGTTACATTTAAAGATGTACCGAAAGGGCATTGGTCTTATGAAGCAATCCAAAATCTAGCAGATTGGGGAATCATTGCTGGTTATGGAGATGGAAAGTTTGGTTTTGGTGATAATGTAACACGTGAGCAAGTAGCGGCGTTAATTTACCGTACGATTGATGGGGACCAATACTTTGATGAAGATCATGAGTTTGTAAGTACATATAACGATATCGTTGATGATAACTCAACAATGTTCCCAACTGAAATTTTAGCATTAACAGAACTAGAAATCTTTAAAGGCGATGATAGTGGAAATTTCAGACCAAAAGATACGTTAACACGTGCAGAAATGGCACAAATTTTAACGGAAACATTTGAATTACAAGTAAAAGGTACACCAGGATTTAAAGATGTACCAGCAGGACATTGGGCAGCTAAGGCAATTAATGCAGTAGGTTCAAATGGTATTTCAGCAGGTGACGGTTCAGGTAACTTTGCACCAGGTATGAAAGTGACACGTGAACAATATGCACAGTTCCTATACAAAGCAATTTTAAATGATCAGCAACAATAATTTATGAAAAGAGCCGGTGTTATACAACACCGGCTCTTTTTTTGCTTAAAATAATAATGGATAAATACAATTTCGGAAAAAATCTGTTAAATTTTCAAAAAAAACTTCCTTTTCTGAAGATTTGTTATATAATATAAAACATAAAATCAAATCTGTTATAAGACAGTTTAAGAAGGGGATGCTAATATGTCGACGCAAACTTCACGGGTTACACTCGTCGGAGAAATATTACCAGCGTACAACGAAATATTGACACCTGAGGCGCTTAGTTTTTTAAAGGAACTACATGAAAATTTCAATGAACGCCGCACGGAACTTTTGCAAAAACGTGTGGAGAAACAAAAAAGAATTGATGCAGGAGAGTTTCCGAAGTTTTTAGAAGAAACAAAGCATATACGTGAAGGGGATTGGACAATCGCCCAGCTTCCGAAAGATTTAGAGGATCGTCGCGTGGAGATTACTGGACCGGTAGATAGAAAGATGGTCATTAACGCTTTGAATTCAGGAGCACATCTTTTTATGGCAGACTTTGAGGATTCGAATTCACCGACTTGGAGAAATGCTGTCGAAGGTCAAATTAACTTACGAGATGCTATAAAGGGAACGATTTCACATAAAAATGAAAACGGAAAAGAATATCATTTAAATAGTAAAACAGCTGTATTAATTGTGCGTCCGAGAGGGTGGCATTTAGAGGAAAAACATATGCAAGTTGACGGGAAGAACATGTCTGGCAGTTTAGTAGATTTTGGTCTGTACTTTTTCCATAATGCGAAGGAGCTTTTAGCAAAAGGAAGTGGCCCGTACTTTTACTTACCGAAAATGGAAAGTTACTTAGAGGCAAGATTATGGAATGACGTTTTCGTATTTGCTCAAAAGTATATCGGCATTCCGAATGGAACGATTAAAGCGACTGTATTAATAGAAACGATTCACGCTTCATTTGAAATGGATGAAATTTTGTATGAACTAAGAGATCATTCTGCTGGTTTAAACTGTGGACGATGGGATTATATATTTAGTTTCTTAAAAAGCTTCCGTAATCATAATGAATTTTTACTTCCGGATAGAGCGCAAGTCACGATGACAGCGCCATTTATGCGCGCGTATTCTTTGAAAGTTATTCAAACGTGTCATCGTCGTAATGCACCAGCAATCGGAGGGATGGCAGCACAAATCCCAATTAAAAATGATCCGGAGGCAAATGAAGCAGCTTTTGAAAAAGTGCGTGCTGATAAGGAGCGCGAAGCTTTAGATGGTCATGATGGGACTTGGGTTGCCCACCCGGGACTTGTACCGGTAGCGATGGAAGTATTTAATTACATTATGAAAACGCCAAATCAAATTTTTAGAAAACGTGAAGAAATACGTATAACAGAAAAGGATTTATTAGAAGTGCCAGTGGGAACGATTACAGAAGGTGGCCTTCGCATGAATATTAGCGTCGGTATTCAATATATTGCATCTTGGTTAAGTGAACGGGGAGCAGCTCCAATTTATAACTTAATGGAAGATGCGGCAACAGCGGAGATTTCAAGAGCACAAGTATGGCAGTGGATTCGCCATGAGGGTGGAAAGCTAAATGATGGCCGTAATATTACTTTTAAATTGATGGAAGAATTAAAAGAAGAAGAATTAGCGAAAATAGAAAGAGAGATTGGTAAGGAAGCGTTTAAGAAAGGGAGATTTGAAGAAGCTACAAAGCTGTTTACAAACCTTGTTCGTAACGATGAGTTCGTACCATTTTTAACATTACCGGGTTATGAAATTTTATAAAAAAAAGAAAAGGGGATGGAACATATGAAAAACGAAAGAATCGAGAAATTACAGGAAAGCTGGGAGTTAGATGAGCGCTGGAAAGGGATCGTGCGCCCGTATTCAGCTGAAGATGTAATTCGTCTGCGCGGATCTATTGATATTGAACATACGTTAGCATGCCGCGGTGCAGAGAAGCTTTGGCAATCACTTCATACAGAAGATTATATTAATGCACTTGGGGCATTAACGGGAAACCAAGCAATGCAACAAGTGAAGGCTGGATTGAAAGCAATTTATTTAAGCGGTTGGCAAGTAGCGGCAGATGCGAACCTTTCTGGACATATGTACCCAGACCAAAGCTTATATCCAGCGAACAGTGTACCAGCTGTTGTAAAACGAATTAACCAAACACTTCAACGTGCTGATCAAATTCAACATATGGAAGGAAGCGGTGATACAGATTATTTCGTACCAATTGTGGCTGATGCAGAAGCGGGATTTGGCGGACAATTAAACGTATTTGAGTTAATGAAAGGTATGATTGAAGCGGGTGCATCAGGCGTGCATTTTGAAGACCAATTATCTTCAGAGAAAAAATGCGGACATTTAGGCGGTAAAGTACTATTACCGACGCAAACGGCGGTTCGGAATTTAATTTCGGCACGTCTTGCAGCGGATGTAATGGGGGTACCGACAATTATCGTCGCAAGAACAGATGCAGATGCGGCAGATTTAATTACGAGCGATATCGATCCTGTTGATCAAGAGTTTATTACAGGGGAAAGAACACCAGAAGGATTTTATCGTACGAAAGCAGGACTTGATCAAGCAATCGCGCGTGGTTTAGCGTATGCACCGTATGCAGATCTCGTTTGGTGTGAAACGTCTGAGCCGAATTTAGAAGATGCAAAACGATTTGCGGACGCAATTCATAAGAAATATCCAGGGAAGCTACTCGCTTACAACTGTTCTCCTTCATTTAACTGGAAACAAAAACTAGATGAAAAAACAATCGCGAGCTTCCAAAAAGAAATCGCATCATACGGTTATAAATTCCAATTTGTAACGCTTGCTGGATTCCATGCATTAAACTACGGCATGTTTGAATTAGCGCGCGGTTATAAAGAGCGTGGTATGGCAGCCTACTCTGAATTACAGCAAGCAGAGTTCGCAGCAGAAAAACATGGTTACTCTGCAACGCGCCATCAACGCGAAGTTGGAACAGGTTACTTTGATGAAGTAGCACAAGTCATTACAGGCGGTACTTCATCAACGACAGCTCTAAAAGGATCTACGGAAGAAGCACAGTTTACGAAATAAAGATAGAAGTAGGTGCCGATTATAGGCACCTATTTCTATTTAAAATATCCAATCTAATATAGTGAATATGCCAGTAATAGCAGAAAAAAGAAGGAATGCGAATAATGCTAGACAGCCCCATTCAAATAGTTTGTCTTTCCATGTTTCTTCATAATCATCAATTAGTTCTTCTACCACTTTTTTCTGCAATGGTTGTAAGGGATGTTCGGTGTATAATCCTGTAATAATGTCATGTTCTCCTTTGAATTTTAAAGCACGTATAATATGATAAGGATCGTTTCCCATCGATTTTTCAAATTGTCGACATGCTTCATGCATAACATCGGTTTTGTCTTTTTCAAGATACCAATATCGTCCGGCCATTTCTGGGTATTGCAATGTATAGTAAATATCCCCGAGTCTTTTTCGAAAACCTAACTCATTAGGATAAGTAGCGATTAATCCGTGTAATCGATCTCTTGCTTTTCCTAGATTTTTATTTTCAATATCGTTTTCGATTTTCTTTAATGTTTTTTCAGGAACTTTGTATGTCATGTATTCCTCCATATTGAAATTGGCATGGTTCTATTTTATAAGAAATACTAAAATTTTGAAATTTTATTTTCAAAAAAGCTTGTACATTTTATTTTAAGTATGCTATGATAATTTCAGTTGAATAGTTAAATTAAGCAATCCATATATTATCAAGTGCCGAAAACGAACGAGAAAAAGTATGTGAGAACTAGTTTATGTTTCGTGTTTGATAATGTGTGGATTCTTTTTTTATACAGGAAGACTAAAAAAATTGTATTTTCTTAGGAGGAAATAATCATGGCAGTAACAGGACAAGTAAAATGGTTTAACAACGAAAAAGGCTTCGGTTTCATCGAAGTTCCAGGCGAAAACGATGTATTCGTACATTTCTCTGCAATCGAAACTGAAGGTTTCAAATCTTTAGAAGAAGGTCAAAAAGTTAGCTTCGAAATCGAAGAAGGTAACCGTGGACCTCAAGCTAAAAACGTAATCAAACTATAATTTTATAGTTTATGATGGAAAAAAGGATGGCTTATGCCATCCTTTTTTTTATTGAGATATATGTACGTGACTATTATATTGGTAATAAAGACGAACCTTCTGGTGAATAAAGGAAGGGGGATAAAGTGACGGTAATTGATTTGAAGAAACCACACTCTAATTTTTTAGATGAAGAACAATATATAATCATATTACAAGTTGAAAGAGACACAGAGAATCTCGGAAGAAAATATGAATATGAAGAAGAAAAAATAATAGTTTTTTTGAGGATGAAGAAGCGTGAAGGAAATGGTAATCGGTATGTAAAAAGGCTTTCCATAAAGGAAGGCCTTTTAGTGTTCTTTTACAGCTCTTTTCTTTTCACGTTTCTTACATTCAGGGCATTTAGATTTAAGAAAAGGTTTCGCAAAGAGCAGCAATATAAAAAATAAACCAAATATAATACTAGCTGAATTTTTTACGATAACAATGCTGCTATTTTTCATTTGGATCGTTGGATGATCATGCTTTTCTTCCATGAGAGACCTCCACATATCGAGTTTATACTTCAATTATAGCAAAAAGAACTGCTGTAATTATATGAAAAAAGGAATGTATTGCATAATACAAATGGCATGAATTCTTTTTTTTTACATATAGAATCCTCTTTTTATATAGGTTGTTTCGTTATTATCTTTATATTATTATTAATGAATTTATAGTGTGTTTGATAAATTATAAGTATTTGTAAAGAATTTTAGAATGTAAACCATTTCCTTTTTACAGATGCTACAATTATTTATGCAGCTGCTACTATAAATGGAAAATGAAAAAGGAGACAGTAGACTATGGAAAGTAAAGTAGAGCGTTATGTCGAAAATTATGTTGTAAGCAAAAATACGATGGCCTTACTTCCTGTTGTTCTAAGTGAAAAAAAGGTTGTTACGCGAATTGTTGAAATGGAAGATTCTTTTTTCGTATTTCAAAAGCCACTTGATATTATAGAAAGAAGTTGTCGGAAACATGGTTCTAGTTTTTTTGGTAGAAAAGAAGGAACGAAGGAGTTAACTCGTATTACACATAAAGCTCCTATCGCAATTAGCCCGACAGATCAACTTTATTTTTTCCCTACGTATTCTTATTCTAGAAAAGAGTGTGCGTGGTTGTCTCATTTTCATATTGAAAGTAATAAAGAGCTAAAGGATGGAAATCTAATTATTAGATTTATTAATGGTTTTGCTGTGAAATTAGAAATATCAAAAAGTAGTTTTGAAAATCAGCAAAATCGTACAGCGAAATTGCGAACAGAGTATGAAGATCGTAAGAAAAAACAAGGAAATCCTTGCTTTAAAGAGATTGATAAAAGGGATGAATCAACATTAAGGCCAGCTTATGAGAAAGTGTATTTTGTTAGGGAAGAGGAGGTGTAAAAGGAAAGGGATGGGGGGACTCATCCTTTTTTGATTTCCTTATATATTCCATTTAATTACCGAATTATTAGTTCTCTAATAATTTTAAATGGTGTAAAATTACAATATAAAGGTTATTTTCCTATATATAATTAATGTAGTGTGATTGCATATCATTTTATATTCCAGGCATACATGATAGTTCTCTCCTTATAAATTTCGAATGTTACCTATTCAGAGTACAGTATTAATACTATCTTTCTTATATTTATTAATACTTATCGTGATTGATAGTATACGCTTGCTAAAAATTTTTTTTGTAAGAACTAGCCAGTAGAAATAACCTTACGCGTAGTAAGGTTATTTTTTTGGAACATACGGATTATCACTTTCTATATATTCTTCTTTTTCATAATCTGTGCGTGGTGTCTAAATTATCTTCATATCCTGTCGAATATTGAAAGATTATTATAGTTTAATAAAGAAGGAATTCTAACGAAAGATATGGAACCTTAATAATTACATCTTCACATGTCATATCTACCATTTCCTCTTTCCTATAAGCAATGATACAGTAGAGGGAGTAATTAGAGTAAAGGGGTAAAGTGTAGAATGGATTTTCAGACAATCAAAGAGTATTTTTCACCAGAAAATATGGATCATATTGTTGAAAGTTATAAAGCGTTCGGACCACTTCTTGGTATTGGTTTACCGATGATAGAGGCGCTCATTCCAGCATTGCCACTCATTGTGTTTGTGTTGGCGAATGCTGTTGCATTTGGCTTTTGGTATGGATTTCTTTATTCATGGCTTGGATCAGTAATAGGAGCGTTACTTGTATTTTTCATTATCCGCCGCTTTGGAAGAAGTCGTTTTTTCTCTTTTGTAAATAAACATGAGAGAGTACGAAAAGCAATGGGGTGGATTGAAAGGAAAGGGTTCGCACCAGTTTTCGTCATATTTTGTTTTCCATTTACACCGTCTGCGCTTATTAATGTTGTAGCTGGTTTATCACGTATTAGTGTGAAACAATTTGGACTAGCATTAGCATTTGGAAAGCTTGTTATGATCTTTATTTTAACTTATATCGGTCATGATTTAACTTCGTTTATTCATAATCCGGTGAAATCAATTATCGTTGGGATTGTTATTTTTATTTTATGGTATGTCGGTAAAAAAATTGAAGTGAAATTAGAACTACATTAAGAATAGTCTTCTTGTAAAGGCAAGCTTCATTATTAAAGGGCGAGGGGAGAAGCGAATGAAGAAAACTTTGAAAAAAGAAGGCCTAGAGTGGATGAGAACAATCTTAATAGGTGTACTATTAGCTGTATTTTTTCGAACGTTTTTCTTTTCAACGTACGTTGTAGAGGGGAAGTCTATGATGCCGACATTGCAAGATGGCAATATGCTCGTTGTGAATAAGGTGAGTTATCAAGTAGGGGACTTGAATCGATTTGATGTTGTCGTTTTTCATGCGAATAAAAAAGAGGACTATGTAAAGCGAATTATCGGTTTGCCTGGTGATCATATTGAATATAAGCATGATAAATTATATATAAACGGACAATTTGTGGATGAACCTTATTTAGAGACATATAAAAAGCAAGTGAATGGGCGACAACTAACAGGTGATTTTAAATTAGAAGAATTAACGAATGAAAAATTTGTGCCACCCGGATATATTTTTGTAATCGGTGATAATCGTCTTGGTAGCTGGGATAGTAGGTATTTTGGTTTTGTGAAAGCTGATACAGTTGTCGGTAAAGTTGATTTACGATATTGGCCAATTCAAGAGGTGCAAACGAATTTTTCAAAAGGTTGATATACTAAGTAGAAGTATAAAAAAAGGCAAACAACTCGGTTTGTCTTTTTTCGTGTCCTATAATACAATTATAGTAGCAAACTAACGTTCGTTATGTAAGTGAAAGGTGTGGTTACATGTCACTTCGATTTGTGATTGGTAGAGCTGGAAGTGGAAAAAGTGCACTTTGTTTACGTGAAGTGCAAGAAGAGTTAAAACAGCGTCCACGAGGGAAAACAATATTATATCTTGTGCCAGAACAGATGACATTCCAAACGCAGCAGGCGTTAATTGGGAGCGAGGATGTAAGAGGTTCGATTCGGGCACAAGTTTTTAGTTTTTCGCGATTAGCGTGGAAGGTGCTACAAGAAGTGGGCGGAGCAAGTCGTCTTCATATTGATGAAGCTGGTGTGCATATGTTACTTCGTAAAATTGTAGAATCCCGTAAAGATGGACTATCTGTGTTTCAAAAAGCAGCAGAGCAAAACGGTTTCTTTGAACACCTTGGTAGTATGATTGCGGAGTTTAAACGTTATAATGTGACGCCGTCTAACGTATATGAAATGTGGCAACAATTAGATGCGCACAGCAGTAGTGCAGAGCAAAAGTTGCTCGCGAATAAAGTGTATGATTTACAGTTGTTATATGATGACTTTGAACGTGCTTTAATTGGAAGATATTTAGATTCAGAAGACTACTTACAATTATTAGTTGAGAAGCTTCCAGACTCTGAGTATGTAAAAGACGCGGAAATTTATATAGATGGATTCCATTCATTTTCTCCTCAAGAGCTAGAAATTGTTAGAGGGTTAATGAGATTAGGAACTAGAGTAACAATAACATTAACGCTGGATGAAAAAACGCTAGCACAGCCAGTGAATGAACTGGATTTATTTTATGAAACGATGTTAACGTATGAAAAAATAAAACAAGTAGCGCGTGAAGAGAAAATGGAAATTGAAAAAACGGTTCCACTTATGGAAAAGCAGCGTTTTCATTCGCCAGCATTAGCGCATTTAGAAACTCATTATGAAGCGCGTCCAAATGAAAAGTTTCACGGAGAGGCGAGTGTAACGATTAGTACAGCGGCTAATTTACGAGCTGAAGTAGAAGGCGTAGCTCGTGAAATTCGAAGACTTGTGGCGGATGAAGATTATCGTTACCGAGATATCGCAGTACTTCTTCGTAACGGAGAAAGTTATTACGATGTAATGCGAACTTTATTTATGGATTATAATATCCCGCATTTCATTGATGAAAAACGCCCGATGTCACATCATCCGCTAGTAGAATGCATTCGTTCTGCTTTAGAGATCATTAGCGGGAATTGGCGCTATGATGCGGTGTTTCGCTGCATAAAAACAGAGCTTTTATATCCATTAGACGTAAGAAAAGAAGCGATGCGTGAAGAGATGGATGAATTTGAAAACTACTGTTTAGCGTACGGTATACAAGGAAAGAGATGGACTTCTGAAGATCCATGGATGTATCGACGTTATCGTTCACTTGATGATGCAAGCGGAATGATAACAGATAGTGAACGTGAAATGGAAGAGAAAATTAATCGCCTTCGTGACATTGTAAGAACGCCAGTTATTCGTATGCAAAAAAGACTGAAGCGTGCTGGAACAGTTATGCAAATGTGCGAAGCAGTATACTTATTTTTAGAGGAGCTTGAAGTTCCGAAAAAGTTAGAAGAGTTACGTATTCGTGCAGAAGAAAGCGGAGATTTCTTATTTGCGACAGACCACGAGCAAGTGTGGGAAGAGGTGATGAGTCTTCTTGATACGTTCGTTGAGATGCTTGGCGAGGAGAAGATGTCCCTTTCTATGTTTACTGATGTCATGACGACAGGTCTTGAGGCGCTTCAATTTGCGAACATTCCACCGTCACTAGACCAAGTGTTAATTGCTAATATTGATCGTTCTAGATTATCAAATGTTAAAGCGACATTCGTTATTGGCGTAAATGAAGGAGTGATTCCAGCAGCACCTATGGATGAAGGTATGCTTTCTGATGAAGAAAGAGATGTTCTTACCGCTGCGGGTATCGAATTAGCACCGACAACGAGACAAACATTATTAGAAGAACAGTTCGTTATGTACCAAATGGTGACGAGAGCGTCTGAGAAATTATATATATCTTGTCCGCTTGCAGATGAAGAAGGCAAGACGTTACTTGCTTCTAGCTTTATTAAGAAAATAAAAAGAATATTCCCTGATGTGAAAGAAGCGTTTATAACAAATGATGTAAATGACTTATCACGTTCGGAACAAATCTCATACGTAGCCACGCCAGAAGTAACGTTGTCTTACGTAATGCAGCAACTGCAAACGTGGAAGCGCTACGGATTTGAAGGCAATTTAGATTTTTGGTGGGACGTATATAACTTCTACGTTACTTCAGATGAATGGAAGCAAAAAAGTAGCCGTGTGTTATCAAGCTTATTCTATCGAAATCGTGCACAGAAATTGAGTACAGATGTAAGTAGAGATTTATATGGAGATACAATTAAGGGAAGCGTCTCTCGTATGGAGCTATTTAATCGTTGTGCGTACGCTCATTTCGCACAGCACGGTTTATCGCTAAGAGAGCGTGATATTTTCAAACTTGATGCACCAGATATTGGTGAACTATTCCATGCGGCGCTGAAGAGAATTGCAGACAAGCTATTACGTGAAAATCGTACTTGGGCGGATTTATCAATAAAAGAGTGCGAGCACCTTTCTGCTTTAGTAATAGAAGAAATTGCACCGTTATTACAAAGACAAATTTTATTAAGTTCGAATCGTCATTTTTATTTAAAACAAAAACTACAACAAATCATTTTCCGTACGTCACTTATTCTTCGTGAACATGCGAAGTCGAGTGGATTTGTACCAGTTGATTTAGAAGTTCCATTCGGTATGGGTGGTACTGGATCACTTCCGCCAATGGAATTTGCATTGCCAAATGGTGTGAAGATGGAAGTAGTTGGCCGTATTGACCGTGTTGATAAGGCGGAAGATGAGAGTGGTACGTTCCTTCGTATTATTGACTATAAATCAAGTTCAAAGGCGTTAGACTTAACAGAAGTGTATTACGGATTAGCACTTCAAATGTTAACGTATTTGGATGTTGTTACTTCAAATGCACATACGTGGATGAAAAAGGGTGGTACTGCATCACCTGCGGGCGTATTGTATTTCCATATTCATAACCCGATCGTTGAGATGAAAGGCGATGCATCTGAAGAAGAAATTGAAAAAGAAATTTTAAAGAAATTTAAAATGAAAGGACTTGTACTAGGAGATGCTGACGTTGTTCGTTTAATGGATAATAAACTTTCAACAGGAAGCTCTGATATTATTTCTGCTGGTCTGAAAAAAGACGGTAGTTTTAGTGCGCGTTCTAGCATTGCAAGTGAGCAAGAGTTTAACGTACTTCAAAAATATGTACACCATACGTTTGAAAATATCGGTAAGGACATTACAGAAGGTGTTATTGATATTGCTCCGTACAAAATGGGGAATAAAGCGGCATGTACATTCTGTAACTTCAAGTCTGTTTGTCAATTTGATGAATCACTTGAAGATAATCAATTCCGTACGTTAAAAGATATGAAAGATAGCGAAGCGATGGAGAAAATAAGAGAGGAGGTCGGCGAAGAATGATAGAAAATTGGCCTAAAAAACCAGAGGGTAGTCAATGGACAGATGACCAGTGGAAAGCGGTTGTAGCGAATGGACGTGATATTTTAGTTGCAGCAGCAGCTGGATCAGGGAAAACAGCGGTATTAGTTGAACGTATTATTAAAAAGATTATTAACGAAGAAAATCCGGTAGATGTCGACCGCCTGCTTGTTGTAACGTTTACGAATGCAGCAGCGCAAGAAATGAAAAACCGAGTTGGGGAAGCGTTAGAAAAAGTATTGATTGATGAGCCAAGCTCACAGCACATAAGAAAACAGCTTAGCTTATTAAATAAAGCTTCCATTTCGACAATTCACTCCTTTTGTTTACAAGTCATTAGAGGATATTATTACATGCTTGATGTCGATCCTCGTTTTCGTATTGCGAATCAAACAGAAAATGAGTTATTAAAAGAAGAAGTGCTAGATGACATATTAGAAGAAGAGTATGGAATCGAAGATAATCATATCTTCTTTGAACTCGTTGATCGTTATACGAGCGACCGTAGTGACGATGACTTACAACGAATGATTTTAGCACTTCATACAGAATCAAGAGCGCATCCAAACCCAGAGAAGTGGCTTGATAAATTAGTAGAAGCATACGATGTTGAAGGAAAGACGATTGAAGATTTAGTGTATGCTTCTTACTTATTAGAAGATGTGAAATTCCAGCTTGAAACGGCGGAAGAGCATATTCGTAAAGCAACTGAACTAGCAATGCTTCCTGACGGTCCAGCACCTCGTACTGAAACTTTACAAGTAGATTTAGCTTTACTTGGAACGTTATCAGGCGCAGCTCGCGAGTCGTGGACAAGCGTTTATGAAGCGATGCAAAATGTATCGTGGCAAACGTTAAAGCGTATTAAGAAAAGTGATTATAATGAAGATGTTGTAAAACAAGTAGATTCTCTTCGTAATAAAGCGAAAGATGAAGTGAAGAAATTACAAGAAGAACTATTTAGCCGCAGACCAGAAAGTTTCTTACGAGATTTTCAAGATATGCATCCTGTATTAGAAAAGCTTGTTCAGCTCGTAAAAGTATTTACAGGTCGTTTCCAAGCGATAAAACGAGATAAAGGAATGGTCGATTTCACAGATTTAGAGCATTTCTGTTTACAAATTTTAAGTGAGCAAAATGAAGATGGTGAAATGCGTCCATCAGCAGTAGCGCTTCAATATCGTAATAAATTTGCTGAAGTATTAGTCGATGAATATCAAGATACGAACTTTGTGCAAGAATCGATTATTAAATTCGTAACGAAAGATTCTGAGAGTGAAGGAAACTTATTTATGGTTGGTGACGTAAAACAGTCAATCTATCGTTTCCGACTAGCAGAGCCAGGCCTATTCTTAGGGAAATATAAACGTTTTACATCAGAAGGATTAGACGGCGGAATGAAGATTGATTTAGCGAAAAACTTCCGTAGTCGTCATGAAGTGTTAGCTGGTACGAACTTTATCTTCAAACAAATTATGAGCGAAGAAGTTGGGGAAATCGATTACGACGCTGATGCTGAATTAAAGCTAGGTGCTAGCTATCCAGAAGGTGAGGATGTAGCGGCTGAACTATTATGCATCCAGCAAACGGAAGAAGAAGTAATAGATGGAGAAGAAGGTGCAGAAGTAGAAAAAGCGCAGCTTGAAGCTCGTCTTATTGCGCAGCGTATTAAAGCGATGGTCGATTCAGGTTATGAAGTGTATGATCGTAAAAATAATAGTATGCGCCCAGTACAATACCGTGATTTCGTTATTTTACTTCGCTCAATGCCATGGGCCCCGCAAATCATGGAAGAGTTAAAGTTACAAGGAATTCCGGTATATGCTGACCTTGCGACTGGTTACTTTGAAGCGACAGAAGTAAATATTATGATGAACGTATTCCGCGTTATTGATAATCCGATGCAAGATATTCCACTTGCAGCTGTACTTCGTTCGCCAATTGTTGGACTAAATGATGAAGAACTTGCGACGCTTCGTGCTCATGGAAAGAAAGGCTCGTTTTATGAAGTGATGAGTTCATTCTTAAAAGGAGCACCACTTGAAGAAGAGAAAGAACTACATGATAAATTAGAATGGTTCTATAATTTACTGCAAGGATGGCGTGAATTTGCACGCCAACAATCTCTTTCCGATTTAATTTGGAAAGTGTACGGTGAGACAGGTTATTATGATTTCGTTGGAGGCTTACCAGCTGGAAAGCAACGACAGGCGAACTTGCGAGTATTATATGACCGCGCAAGACAATATGAAGCAACATCGTTTAGAGGATTATTCCGTTTCTTACGTTTTATAGAGCGTATTTTAGAACGTGGTGATGATATGGGAACGGCGAGAGCTCTCGGTGAACAAGAAGATGTTGTACGAATTATGACGATTCATAAAAGTAAAGGGCTAGAGTTCCCAGTCGTATTTGTAGCTGGACTCGGTCGTCGTTTTAATACACAAGACTTAATGAAGCGCTTCTTACTTCATAAAGATTTCGGTTTCGGTTCACAATTTATCGATCCTCGTAAACGAATTAAATATACGACATTATCGCAACTTGCAATTAAGCGTAAAATGAAAATGGAATTAATTGCGGAAGAAATGCGCGTACTATACGTAGCTTTAACCCGTGCGAAAGAGAAGCTAATTTTAATTGGAACGGTTAAAGATGCCAATAAAGAAATGGAAAAATGGCTTGATGCACGGGAACATGGAGAATGGTTATTACCAGACCACATACGTGCTGGAGCGTCATGTTATTTAGATTGGATTGCCCCTTCACTATACAGGCACCGTGATAGTGAGATGCTTCTTGAGTTAGGGCAAGGAAATATTCCGGCTGAAATTTATGAATATGATACTAGCTGGAAAGTAGAATTTATTGAAGGAAAAGATTTACTTGCACCAGAACCAGTTCAAGAAGAGAAACAAGAATTGTTAGAAGCACTTCGTGAGAAAAAGGCTGTTCCGTTAGAAAGTGAACGGAAAGAAGAAGTGTACGACAGATTAATGTGGGAGTACGGACATGAGGATGCAACATCTCACCGTGCGAAACAATCTGTAACAGAAATAAAGAGAAATTATCAGTCTGAAGAAGGCAGCGATAACGCCTTTATTAAAAAACTTCGTGCACCAATTAAAACACGTCCACGCTTTATGGAGAAAAAAGGATTAACGTATGCCGAGCGAGGAACAGCAGTCCATGCCGTTATGCAACACGTAGATTTGAAGAAACCGATTACGATTGAAGTTCTTCAGGAACAAATTGCAGGAATGGTAAATAAAGAACTATTAACATTCGAACAAGCTGAAGAAATAGCAATCGAAAAAGTGCTTTCATTCTTTGAGAGCAATCTTGGTAAAAGGGTATTAGCAGCAAAAAGTGTTGAACGTGAAGTACCATTTACGATGATGCTTTCAGCAGAAGAGGCGTATCAAGATTGGCAAGGCAAGAGCGAAGAAACAATACTCGTCCAAGGGGTTATCGACTGCATGATTGAAGAAGAAGATGGAATTACTTTAATCGACTTTAAAACAGATACGATTGAAGGAAAGTTCCCAGGCGGATTTGATCAAGCGAAACCAATCTTAGAAGACCGATACAAAGTGCAGCTTTCACTATATGCAAAAGCGTTAGAGAAAAGCTTGAAACATCCTGTGAAAGAAAAGTGTTTATACTTCTTTGATGGGAATCATCTTGTAAATATTGATGAATAGAGAATTTCGTTAGAAATGGGCTGTAAAATGGCAACTTCTGAGAAAACATTAAGAACGTGTGAAAAGGGACACAAATACTATAAAAGTAGTGATTGTCCAACTTGCCCGGTTTGTGAGAAAGAAAAGCATCCAAAAAGTGGCTTTCTATCTTTGCTCTCATCACCAGCGAGACGTGCGTTAGAACAGCATGGAATAACGACTGTAGAAGAGCTCGCGAAATATAGTGAAAAAGAAATTTTGAAACTGCACGGTATGGGACCTGCATCTTTGCCAAAGCTTAGAAAAGCGTTGGAAGAGAGTGGACTATCATTTAAATAAAAGGTGATGTATTGAATAGTTTTAAAAGAAAAGACGTGAATGTAGAACCTATTCATGAAAAATTAAATGTATTGCGTAATGAAATAAAAGAGATGGGTGGAATAAACGATCTCGATTGGTGCGGTAAATTGTTGTACCCGTATTATGAACATTTTAATGATGGTAAATTGAGATATCGATCAGGTTCATTGGTAGCATTTTTGGGACTTCTCTGGGAGTGGGAAGATGAAAGTGGGTTTCCATTTTATACAGGTACTCAGGAGTACGATTGTCATCACTTTGATATGTATTTAAAGGAATTTCTAAAGTACGCTCCTAAGGTTAAGAGGCAATTTCCGAATATTTATCTTGCTATTGTTGAATCACTGATGAAGTTGGATGAAAGAGAACGATGGGAAAATGAATTTCCTAACATATGTAAGGACCTATTTGATAATGTTAGAGAGAAATTGTTCCATAAAGATGTTCAAAATATAGATTATGATAAGGTATACCAAGAAGGGCGAATGCTTTATTAAAAGCAATATCGGTTACTATGTTACGTGAAAAGAGGTGTCACCTAATGGGACACCTCTTTTATTACGCTGTTGCAATTTGATCTTGGTCTGCAACGTCCGAATCAAATGTATTTGTTGCACTAACGCCGCTAAAAGTATTAACGACAAATCCAACATTGGAAGCCCCAGACCCGTTATAAGCTTTCGTATTTTCTTTCGGAGATACGTTATAAAAATCCCCTAAATTGAAAGAGCCATTACTGTTTTGAACGACGAGATTCCCCACAACTGAAGGCATACCATTCACCTACTTCACTAAGCTTTTTAATTATTATATGAATTATTTATTGGAAGGTTCATCAGTAATGTATTGGCGGATTTGCATAATCCGAGAGTTATTAAAAGCATAATCAACATTTCCAATTTGAAAGCAACCAGAAGTTAAAAGTGTTCGCACTTCAACGTTGTTTACTTCAATAAAAGGACACTCATTTATAATATTTACTTTTACATCTGTTGTTCGCTTTGGAATAGTAATGTGTTCATCTGTGAAAATTTCAAAATCCTCTAAGCGACCTTCTCCTTTTAAATAACAAGGAATTTCCCGATGAACCAAAAGCGCCCTGCTTTTTAATTCCATTTGATTTGCATCACCAACTTGAAATACTGCAGCAATCCCCAAAGAAATAATAGAAGCATTTTGGACAACTGGAACATGATGTAACATAATTTTGAGTCTCCTTAACCTCGAGTCGCAGGGACAGCTGATACTAATGGTACAAACGGTCCCTCTGTAACGGATTCGAATGGCGTATCAAGAATAGAAGTAAGGATGAGAAGGTTTGCATCACCAATTAAAAATAATGCGGAAGAAGAAACCCCGTTCATTTTAATTTGCCCTACTTTTAACTCACGGTTTACAACATTTAAATTCATCCATACTCACTCCTTTCGGAAATTGCCCGGTATGTGTTGAATAAAAGATAGGAAGGCTTTGTCAATATCTTGTTTCATCGCTTGAATAATGACTTCGCGCAAATACTCTGGATCTGTTGAAATACCTTCATATGACTGAACTTGTGATAAATAATAAGGGAGTCTATGTTCCATCTGTTTTTTTATGTCATCAATCATCATTTGTCGATACATCTCATCAAGCGGTGTTCGCTCTTCGTGTTCAAAATGGAGAATTCGATTATATGCTTCTTCATCTAAGTAGCGATGCATTTCTTGAAGGATACCTTGATAAAAGTCTGGATTTGTTTCTGTTTCAGGATTTACTTTCAGCGTTTCTGTATCCACTTCAAAATCTTCAATTTGCTGCCCTTTTTTCGCAAATGGATTCAAGCCAATATTTAAAGTACCATTTAAGTTTTCTACTTTTAATTGATCGAATTTATATTCCACTTTTCCTATAGAAGAGGAGGGGCGACTTTTTAATTCATTAAGCTCTTCTTGTAATAGGCGAACTTGATTTTCAAGATTGAGAATGGTTTCTTGCTGCATTTGAAGAGCTTGCTGAAGTTGGTGTAAATAAGTATATATATCTTGATTCATTTTGTGAAACCTCCTTTTCAATAGGGAGGGTATATTACTACTATATATTTATGATAAGGATGGCCTAAGAAGAACTAGTGAAAGGCTTAAGGGAAATAATTTGTCCTTTTGCAGTTAAAGGGCGAAGAGGTGCTGTAAACCCGCCGGTATTTGAGAATTTAGAAAGAGCCTTAATACTACCCGCAGTTCCGATTTGGAAAACGGAAGATGTCGTAATGCTATCGATTTTAATATTGTTAATGATGATACTTTGGTTTACATAGAAATTCAATGTAATCGCCTCCTTTAGGTAGAACCGATTATTGCTTGATCGATTACATCTGAATCATTTACAGTCGTTGAACTTTGATAATTGTAGACAGAGATATTATCACCAACATTAAAGGAGCCGGCCCCGGCAAAAGCACGTGAATAACTAATAGGTCTAATCGCAAATACATCTCCAATATGAAAAATACCACTTGATCCAATATTAACGATACGAATATGTCCGACCATAGCTGGCATACAAAACACCTTTCATTTTTAAAATTTTCTTTTCTACTATTGTATGGGCGTTTTCAATAAAATGTGTACTTTTTTTAAATAAAAGAAACACACACGTTATTACGTATGTGTTTCGAGCATTTGAGTGTGCATGTAATCCGTATGTGTATGCCAAATAACATTTAAGAGCCTGTCCAGTTCCTGGCTACAATCCACTGTTTTTTGAGAAGTCATTCCGTAGCGTTCAGCAAAATAGATCATTTTTTCGCGTTTTTTTTCGATTGCTTGCTCAAACATTGAAATCGGCTCCATCTCTCAATAAATTTTAAGTATATATGTAGTACATATTATACAAAAATTCCATAAAAAAGAAACATCTTCGCTAAAAAAAGTATAATTTCTACATTTTATGTCAAATCACGGATGAGGAACGAATATAAGAAGGGAGGAATATTGTAAAAATTAGCGTGCAGGGGAAGGTTTTTTTCTTAAGGATGCGAATACAATTAAAGGGTATGAGTTTTAGGATGGAGAGTGGAAATATTGCGTTTTGTAACAGCGAAGAAGGAAGAAAAGGTATTTGTTGGTATTGTGGACGAAGAGGAAGAAAGAGTATTACATTTAAGAGAAGCGCAAAGACAAAAGGGTGAAAAGGTCACAATTCCGATTACAATGTTAGAATGCATTGAAAGAGGAAGCGAATGTCTTGAGAAAGTGTGTGATATTGTAAAGTGGGCGAAGAAAAATGCGGGAGCGGCGTATTATCCGTTAACAGAGGTGAAAATTTTAGCGCCGATTCCAAGGCCGAGAAAGAATATTTTGTGTGTTGGAAAAAACTATCGTGAGCATGCGGTAGAAATGGGTGGAGTAGAGTCTATCCCAGAAAATATAATGATCTTTACGAAAGCGCCAACAACAGTTATTGGAATTGATGAGCAAATTAATGGTCACCCTCATGCAACGAATGAACTAGATTACGAAGGAGAACTAGCGATCATTATTGGTAAGCGAGGAAAACAAATTAAAAAAGAAAAGGCTCTTGACCACGTTTTTGGATATACGGTTATAAATGATGTAACTGCTCGGGATATTCAAAGGAAACATAAACAATTTTTCCTAGGGAAAAGTTTCGATACATTTTGTCCGATGGGACCGTATTTAGTCCATAAATCATTAATTGAAACGCCGAATGCATTACACATTGAAACAGTAGTAAACGGAGAGGTAAGACAAACTTCAAATACGAAAGAAATGATTTTTTCAGTAGAAGAAATTATTTCAACTATAAGTAAAGGCATGACATTAGAGCCAGGCGATGTCATTGCGACGGGGACACCAGCCGGTGTTGGGAAAGGTTTTACGCCACCGAAGTTTTTGCATGCTGGTGATGAAGTTGTTATTACGATAGAAGGAATTGGTACGCTGAGAAATATAGTGAAGTGAAGGAAAGAGCTATCTTGTGAAAAGATAGCTCTTTATTATGGGCGTGGATTATTGGAATAATCTAAAATAGCGAAAATATACAATCCGATTAGTGCTAAAGTACAAATCCCAATTAGCATTACCGCAAGTGCGCTTCTTTCGCGACCAAAACCGATAATTGTAAGAAAAACAGCAGTCCAAAATGACGCTTTAAGTAGTGTGAATGTATGAGGAGTTGAATAGTGACTGAGTAACGTTGTGGATAATATGAAGCCGATGAATGTAATAGAAATAAAAATTGTAGCTAAATGGTTAATGTGTTTACCATATTTCAACAGCATACAGTTGTCCTCCTCTTAATAAAAAAACAGAATATTCGATTTTATTTTACTTTAAATTATTGAAAAAGGAAAGAGGCTGTCCTAAAATATAGGACAGCCTCGCTATTATTAAGATAATACAGCTTTAATTTTTTGGAATGCCCACTCTAAATCTTCTTCAGAGATTACTAGAGGTGGTGCGATACGAATTACGTTTTCATGTGTTTCTTTACATAATAGACCAGCTGCTTTTAGTTGTTCACAGTAAGGACGAGCTGGCTCGTTTAATTCGATACCGATGAATAAACCTTTACCGCGAACTTCAGTAATCATTGGGTTATCAATTTCTTTTAATTGCCCAACTAATTTTTCTCCTAATTGAAGAGAACGCTCTGTTAATTTTTCTTCTTCTAATACTTCAAGAGCTGCGATAGAAACAGCACATGCAAGTGGGTTACCACCGAATGTAGAACCGTGAGAACCTGGCTCGAATACGCCTAAAATGTCGCGGTTTGCTGCAACACAAGAGATTGGGAACACACCGCCGCCAAGTGCTTTACCAAGTATGTACATGTCAGGAGTTACATTGTCCCAGTCGCAAGCAAATACTTTACCAGTACGGCCTAAGCCTGTTTGGATTTCATCTGCTACGAATAAAACGTTTTCTTTTTTACATACTTCAAAAGCTCCTTTTAAGAAACCAGCTGGTGGAATGTTAATTCCTGCTTCACCTTGGATTGGCTCTAAAATGAATGCAGCTGTATTTGGTGTAATCGCAGCTTTTAACGCTTCTAAATCACCGTAAGGAATTACAATAATGCCAGGAAGCATTGGACCGAAGCCACGCTTGTACTCTTCGTTTGATGACATAGAAACAGCACCCATCGTACGTCCGTGGAAGTTATCTTCACAAACGATGATTTCTGCACGGTTTGCTTCTACTTTTTTCACATCGTAAGCCCAGCGACGAGCTGTTTTAATTGCAGTTTCAACAGCTTCTGCACCTGTATTCATAGGAAGTACCATATTTTTATTAGTTAGTTTCGCAACTTTTTCGTACCAAGGGCCTAATTGATCGCTATGGAAAGCACGAGAAGTTAACGTAACGCGATTTGCTTGATCGATTAAAGCGTTGATAATTTTTGGATGACGATGACCTTGGTTAACTGCAGAATATGCACTTAGTAAGTCCATATAGCGGTTTCCTTCAGGATCTTCTACCCAAACACCTTCTGCTTTAGAAATAACGATTGGAAGTGGATGATAGTTATTTGCTCCGTATGTGTCTGTAAGTTCGATAATATCCTTAGTTTGAATCATGATTGTTCCCCCTTTTGTTATTACAAGAAGTTTGTAAATACTCTAAATATTATAGCATTTAAATATAAAAAAGCGAAACATTTCCTGAAAATAAATGAACATGTTATCATATAAAGTGAAAAAGTGTGAAAAGAGGAGGTAGGGATACGATGATACATATGCATATTACAGCATGGGCGTTAGGATTAATTTTATTCTTCGTTGCGTATTCACTTTATTCGGCAGGAAGAAAAGGTAAAGGTGTACATATGGGACTTCGTCTTATGTACATTATCATTATTGTGACAGGTTTTATGTTATATATGAGCATTGTGAAGACAGCAACAGGTAGCATGCACATGTGGTATGGTTTAAAAATGTTAGCTGGTATTTTAGTTATTGGTGGAATGGAAATGGTTCTTGTAAAAATGAGCAAAAACAAACCAACAGGGGCGTTTTGGGGCTTATTTATTATCGCGCTGGTAGCGGTATTTTATCTTGGACTGAAATTACCATTGGGCTGGCAAGTATTCTAATAAAGAAAATAAAACCACCTTATGCTCTCAAATATTTGGGAGATAAGGTGGTTTTTTATTTTATGTTGCATCGAGATGCAACTCTTCTCCGCTTACTTTCGTAAATCTTAAAATATTCTTATTAGAGGAAGAGTAGCGCACGAAATGATGTTGCAATGTACAAATCATTTCTTCGTTATCGAACAAAAGAATATTTACTCCTTCGCACGGTCCATCTTTCGGTAAGAATGATAAATAATTATGACAATACATGCAATCATATAAAGAGTAATTAAGCGATTGCAATGAGTCGGTTAACAATGTAAAGACAGAGTCGGGTAACTCCTCAAGCCATTCATTATAGCTAAGAAGTAATTTTTTTCGAATTCGTATCATTTCCCCGTTTTGAAGAGGATGTTGTTCATTTGCAATTTGTAATATGTTTTGTTCATAAAAACGCGCTGGTAGCCAATTGTTGTTATATAAAATTTCAAAACCATCATCGGCGATATCTTCTAATAAAAAAGCTTCATCATTTTCATCATCAAAGAATACCCATTCATTGTTTATATATTCCACATTACCGATTGTATGGGCGCGCGGTTGGTTATACAAAATATGTTTACGTTGTGCCATAGTTCATTTCTCCTTTTATAGAAGTAGTTATTCTTGTTATGGACAGTTCGTACGTTCTTTATAACTAGACACACCTAAAGATAGATGGGCATACAATAAAACACGCTACACACAGTGAAACTGCTATTCCATATATGGATAGTTAGTTATCGTCAAGTTTGTTGTTTTTATGTATCCGCACTCATAGGGTGGGGATTACTGCACGTTCAGAAACTGATATTAGATTAGGAAGGATGATTCTTATGTGCGGGATTACAGGATGGGTGGATTATAAACGCTCATTAGAAGGGGAAAGGGACGTCGTGACGAAGATGGCGGAAACGCTAGCGAAACGCGGACCAGATGATAACAAAGTTTGGATTAAAGGGAACGTCGCATTTGGGCATAAGCGGTTAATCGTTGTAGATCCTGAAGGTGGTAAACAGCCAATGACTTGTTTAAAAGACGAAACGAGTTATGCGATTTGCTATAACGGAGAGCTCTATAATACAGAAGATATTCGGAAAGAGTTATTAAGAAGAGGTTATACATTTAAAGGGCATTCTGATACAGAAGTACTATTGGCATCTTATATTGAATGGAAGGAAGAATGTGTCGATCATTTAAACGGTATATATGCGTTTGCAGTATGGGATGAGAAAAATGAAAGAGTCTTTATTGCCAGAGATCGATTAGGTGTAAAGCCACTATTTTATAAATATGATAGCGGCCGATTATTATTTGGTTCAGAGTTAAAAGCGATATTGGCACATCCAGATGTAAAGACTGAAGTAACGTTAGAAGGGTTGTCAGAAATATTCGGTTTAGGGCCATCTCGAACTCCTGGTCACGGTATATATGCTGGTATTCAAGAACTGCGCCCGGGCCATGCAATGACGTTCTCAAAAGACGGTTTATGTATATGGAGATATTGGAATGTGGAAAGTAAAAAACATGAAGATTCATTTGAAGAAACAGTAGAGAAAACACGTTTTTTATTACAGGATGCGATAACGAGACAATTAGTTTCTGACGTACCGCTATGTACATTTTTATCGGGTGGTGTAGATTCAAGTGCTATAACAGCAATTGCCGCAAAAGAATATGAAAGATCAGGGAAAGGGCAATTGCACACGTATTCTATTGACTATGAAGATAACGAAAAATATTTTAAGGCGAATGCATTTCAGCCAAATTCAGACGCACCTTTTATCAATTTAATGACGGAAACGTTTCGAACGACCCATCATCGTTGCGTCATTTCAAATGAACAACTAGCACAGTATTTAACAGAAGCAGTGCTCGTTCGCGATTTGCCTGGTATGGCAGATATTGATTCTTCATTATTATGGTTTTGCCGTGAAATAAAACAAGATTTTGTCGTTGGTTTATCCGGAGAATGTGCAGATGAAATATTCGGTGGTTATCCATGGTTTTATAGAGAAGATGATTTACAGTCAAGTGCATTCCCATGGATGCGCTCTACAGAAGCGCGTGAACAACTTCTAAAGAAGGAGTGGAGAAGTAAACTAAATTTGCAACAATATGTACAGCGTCGCTATGAAGAATCCATTCAAGAAGTACCGATTTTAGAAGGAGAAAGTGCGCTAGAAGCGAAGAGACGACAGTTATTTTATTTAAACATGGTTTGGTTTATGACAACACTATTAGACAGAAAAGACCGTATGAGTATGGGGGCAAGCTTAGAAGTACGCGTTCCGTTTGCGGACCACCGACTTGTCGAATATGCTTGGAATATTCCTTGGGAAATGAAAATGTATAAAAACCGCGAAAAAGGTCTATTGCGTAAAGTGTTAGAGGGATTACTTCCAAATGATATATTGTATAGAAAGAAAAGCCCGTATCCGAAAACGCATAATCCGCACTATACGAAAGCAGTAACAGTATGGCTCCAAGATTTATTAACGGATAAAGGATCAATTTTACATGAACTGTTCGATAAAGAGCAGCTTAGTGGATTGATCGAGTCTGGCGGAAGTGCATTTCAAACGCCATGGTTCGGTCAATTAATGACAGGGCCACAACTTTTAGCTCATTTAGCGCAAATTCATGTTTGGTTTAAAGAGTATGGGGTAAATATTAAAGAGTAGGGAAAGGGCGGCTTGCATGTTGTGTAAGCCGCCTTTTCTTCTATTTCACTTGAATATAAATATATCTATTGTATTTTCCATCATCTGTTGTTGCGGTTAAAACAACGCGTCCAGTTTTTAAAGCTTTCACATGAGTCGTATTATTTTTGTTTTCCAGTGCAATGATGCTTGTGTCACTACTTTTCCAAACTATATTTTTATTTGTTGCATTTTCTGGAAGAACGGAGGCAGATACAAGTTTTTCATCTCCTTGCTTGATCTCAAAAGATCGTTCGTCTACTTTGATGCCTGTAACAGGTACATGATTTGGCTCAACAGTTACTTGACATGTTGCTACATATTCGCCAGTAGCAGTTGTTGCAGTAAGTGTTGCAGTACCAGCTTGTACAGCATGGACAATTGCTTTTTCATCCGTTGCTTGTATTGTTGCAACAGTTAGATTGTCACTTTTCCAAATTAACTTTTTATTTGTAACGTTTGGAGTGATCTTCGCAACGAGTTCAAAGGTTTCTCTTTCTCTTAAAGAGTGTTCTGATTTGTTAAGTGTAAGGCTAGTAGGGAATGTTTCTAGTAAATTCTCAGGTGTTTTTGCATCCCAAGTCATAGGTTTATTCGAGCGTAGTGCTTGTGCTACAACTGCCGCTGTATCCATATTCGTCATAGGAGTTGTAATAGATGATTTTGCTAGAATTCCAGGGCCGTTCGCCGCCCAGAAAATTGTCTTTTCTTCAGGAGATTCTCCTCCATGTCCGTAGTCTTTTCCTCCATGATCCGTTGTCATAATAACAAGGCTATCTTCTAATAAACCAGCGTCACGAATTGCATCTAATACAATCCCTACATTTTTATCTGTTTTTTCAATTTGTTGCATATATGCGGGGCTGCCGTAGCCTTTAGAATGACCAGCTCCATCAATATCATCAAAATGAATGAATGTGACCGCAGTATCTTTGCCTTCCGTTTTAATATAATTTGAGATTTTTGGTGCCAATTGGTCATCCGGGACAGACTCTAAGTGAGCGCCTACGGATTGTTCGATAATCCCTTTATTAATTGGACTCCATCCAGCAAATGAAGCCATTTTTGCGTAAGGTCGTTCTTGTTTTAGTACTTTCATAAAGGATGGATAAGGTGAATTTTCAGGGAATGCTATTGACCCTGCGATTGTATTATCCAGTTTTGTTTTATCAGGTGTTACACCATGTAAGATTCCGCCCCAGTTTTGAGCGCTAATCGTTGGTGAAAGAGCTTGCGCATTATAAGTGCTGGCACCATTAGCGATAAAATTTTTAATATTAGGGGCATTAGCATCTTTAACAGCAATACCAGCTCCATCTAACCCGATAATAAAGACATGTTTGTATGGATAGTTTGTAGATTGTTTTAGCTGTTCTTGAAGAGGGAGTATGTCCTTTTCATCAATTTTTCCATCTTCATTTAAATCAGCCCGCTTAATTTCATTCCAGTTTTGACTATTTACATCTGATCCGATGTATTGTTTTACAAAGTTTAAATCATTTTGTTCAAGTAAACCATCACGTGTTATATCTAAAGAATTTCCAACAGTTAGTTCTGCTGTAGCGGCTTTTTTTCCGTCTTCAGAAATGGCTTGAATTGTTGTTTTCCCAACGCCTTTTCCAATTACTTTGACTTTTCCATCTATCGCTTCAACGTCTGCGATGTTTTTATTACTGCTTGTCCAAGTTACCTTTTTATTTGTTGCGTCTAAAGGCTGGATATTGGTTTGTAAATAGGTGTAACCATCAACATTTAAATGAATAGTTGGTTGGTCAATGGAAATGTCAGTAACAGCAATCGGAGGAGCGGATTGATACATTTTTTGAACATCTGTAGCCGTTACTGCTTTTCTTAGGATAGATACTTCATCTAGTGTTGCGTCAAAGTTGTTTCCAAATAAAGTTCCTTTCCCATCAACTCCAATTTTTGTTGTGTAATTTGTATCGATTGTACCTTTCATTTTACTAATATCAATTTGTTGTTCTAGCTTTCCGTCTTTATAAATAGTTGCATATCCATCGCGGTCATGAGAAATCACAATATGATGCCAAACGTTATCAGCGATATTTGGAATAGAGGCATCCAGGCGGGAGCTACCGGATGTTTTGAAATTCCAAAGGAGAGCCTTATCCTTTAAACCGATAAACCGATAAACCACCCTAAGTTTCCACCGCTATTCCAATCTTTATTTGAAATGATGGCTGGATCAGCATTTACTCCGGAAGATTTTACCCAAAAGGATATTGTGAAGTCTGTATGTTCTCCAAATTTTAATTGTGAAGTATCTCCTAAGTCGATATAGGAAGCATTTTTCTGTGAGGTTGATTTAAACTTGAGAGCTTTATTTATGCGTCCGTCTGTAAATGAAGGATTACCATTTTCATATGAAATTATGTGATTGGATGCGGAGCTATCATTTAGATTTCCCTCGAACGATAGCTTCATAATTTCGTCAGTGAGATTTTCTTGTTGCATTTGTATTGCTGGATTAGGTGCTGCTAAAACGTTAAATGGAATTGTTGTGGATAGGATTGTACTCATGGTAAGTGTAGAAATCAGTACTGCTTTTTTAATAAAAGGCTGTGTCATTTTAAATCCTCCTTATAGGTTCCTTTAATTAGAATTCAACGGAATTCTGTTTCCTTTTCTAAGATAAATAGTAAAGTACAAATTTTGAGAAATAATAACCGGAATATTGAGATTTTTTTAAGCTGTTGTGAAGTTCCACACTGATTAAGAATAATACGAGAATATGACAATTAATATTAAATAAATTGTCATATAAAATTTAAAATTATATTATAAATAATACTTAATTAGAATTATTATTTTGACGTATTTATTATTACTTGTTATAATTTGAAACAAACGTTCTTGAAAAAGATTCTCATTTCCAAAATTGAGGTGTTATATAGATGACGAAAAAGAAAATAGGTTTGCTTGTAATGGCGTATGGAACGCCAGAATCATTAGATGATGTAGAGGGATATTACACTCACATTCGCCACGGGCGTAAGCCGTCTGAAGAAGCGCTTCAAGATTTAATTGAGCGTTATACAGCAATTGGAGGAATTTCGCCACTTGCAAAAATTACGAAAGAGCAGGCACATAAATTAACAGATTCATTGAATAAAATGTATACAGAGTATGAATTTGTTTGTTACTTAGGGTTAAAACATATTGCTCCATTTATTGAAGATGCAGTAGAAGAGATGAAGCGAGATGGAATTGAGCAGGCGATTAGTATCGTATTAGCACCGCACTATTCTACATTTAGCATTAAAGCGTATAATGACCGTGCCATTCGTCTTTCAGAAGAAATAGGTGGTCCTGTTATTGAACCAATTGAACAATGGTACGATGAACCAAAATTTATTTCCTGTTGGGCAGATCAAATTAAAGAAACGTTTACTAAAATCATAGATAAAGAGAAGGCAGTTGTTATTTTCTCCGCACATAGTTTACCGGAGAAAATTATTGCAGCGGGAGACCCTTATGTAGAGCAATTACAGCATACAGCGGACTTAATTGCGGCAGAAGCAGATATAAAGCATTATACGATTGGTTGGCAAAGCGCTGGAAATACACTAGATCCATGGATTGGGCCAGATGTGCAAGATTTAACGAGAGATTTATATGAAGAGCATGGCTATGAATCTTTCGTATATTGTCCGGTTGGCTTTGTGGCAGAGCATTTAGAAGTTTTATATGATAACGATTATGAATGTAAAGTTGTAACTGATGAATTAAATGTTGCATACTTTAGACCAAATATGCCGAACGCTCAACCCACATTTATCGATTGTTTAACTGAAATTGTTTCCGAAAAAATGAAGGAAATAGTTGACAAGAATTTAGTTTTCAATAATAATTAGTTTATAATAATTTTAAATAAATAATAATTACTATGAAAGAAAGAGGAGGATCTCCCTTGATGAATCCAAATAATCGCTTAACAACAAACCAAGGTGCTCCAGTTGGAGATAACCAAAATTCTCGTACAGCTGGTCGACGTGGACCGGTATTGTTAGAAGACTATCATTTAGTAGAAAAACTTGCGCATTTTGATCGTGAACGTATTCCAGAGCGCGTTGTGCATGCACGCGGTGCAGGTGCTCATGGTGTATTCGTAACGAAAAACAGCATGAAGCAATATACAAAAGCAGCATTTTTACAAAATGAAGGAACTGAGACACCTGTATTCGTTCGTTTCTCAACGGTTATTCATGGTCAAGGTTCTCCGGAAACAGCTCGTGATCCACGTGGGTTCGCTGTTAAATTTTATACAGAAGAAGGAAACTACGATATCGTAGGTAACCATTTGCCTGTTTTCTTCATTCGTGATGCAATTAAATTCCCTGACATGGTGCATTCTTTAAAACCAGCACCTGATACAAACGTTCAAACACCAAATCGTTATTGGGATTTTATGACGTTAACTCCAGAATCTACACATATGATGACATGGGTATTTTCTGATTATGGTACACCGGCAAACTACCGTGAAATGGAAGGTTTCGGCGTACATTCATTTAAATGGATTAATGCAGAAGGTAAAATTGTATACATTAAATATCATTGGAAACCACAGCAAGGCGTACGTAACTTGAGTGCGAAAGAAGTGGAGCAAGTACAAGGGAAAGATTTCAATCATGCTACTCGTGACTTATTCGATGCAATCGAAAAAGGAAACTATCCAAAATGGGATTTACACGTACAAGTAATGCAACTAGATGAAACGGATTCTTTAGATTTCGATCCACTAGATCCAACGAAAGTATGGCCAGAAGATCGCTTCCCATTAATAGAAGTAGGGACAATGACGTTAAATCGTAACCCGAAAAACTTCTTTGCGGAAGTAGAACAAGCGGCGTTTACTCCGAGTGCAACTGTAAATGGTATTGAACCATCTGAAGATAAATTATTACAAGGTCGTTTATTCTCTTATCCAGATACACAGCGTTATCGCCTTGGTGCAAACTATCTACAAATTCCTGTAAACTGTCCATACGCAGCTGTTCGTAATCAACAACGTGATGGTGCGATGCAAATTAATCAAAACCCATCTACAATAAACTACGAACCGAGCCGTCATACTGAAAATCCAGTTGAGGACCCAGCTTACCGTGATTCAACTATGAAAGTAGAAGGCTACGTATCTCGTGAAAAAATTGAGAAACCAAATGACTTCAAACAAGCGGGTGAGCGTTACCGTTCATTCTCTAAAGAAGAGCAAGACAATTTAATTGCAAACTTAACAAATGACTTAAAAGACGTAAATGAACGCACAAAACTACTCGCTATTTGCAACTTCTTCCGTGCAGATCATGATTACGGAATGCGTTTAGCTCAAGCGTTAAATGTTGATATTACGCAGTATGTAGGGAATGCTCCAAAATAAATAGGAAAAGACGTCCGATTCTCGGGCGTCTTTTTTTATGTAAAATATGTTGTAATCTTGTCGAATAAATTTTACGTATAAGAGGTGTATTTCATGAATGTCGCTATTTTTATTATTGCGTTATGTGTCTTTTTATTTGTAGTGTTTGCTATTGTAAAAATGTTTATAGCAATCGGGAAACAAGGTGATGAACGTGCTACGTTTATAAAAAATAAAGCGATGGCTGAGACATTCCAAATTGCTATGGGATTAATGGCACTTGAGATGATGCCGTTTATTTATCATCGATTTAATGAAACAGTAGGAACGCCGTTTAATCCAGTTCGCTTTTTAGCTGTAATAGCGGTGGCGTTTCTTATTATATTAAGCGCAAATAAAAGGAAGTACGGTGATTCGTAATTTATGCGGGGGTATTGTTCATTTCAGTTATGTCGGAATTTGTTGGTAAATCGATATGTTGTATCGAAACGTCGATATAACTAAAGAAGCAATCGGTATAATTGAAAAATCGTCAATATATCCGAAAAGTCGTTGATATATTTACCATAATGCTAGATGGGATATGCACGGGCTTAAAAAAACAATATGTATCAATCCCGATATAAAGCAAAAACGATAATCATAACAATCCCTCCTTTATTTAATAGGGTTAAGCAGCCTGAGTTCTACATTGATAGGAACTCAGGCTTTTTTATGCGAAAAATTTATGAAATCGTTTCGGAATAAAGCTTAAGACAAGAAAGAGTGCGATTTCACCTAAAATAGCGACAATGATATTGAATAAGAAAGTACGGAAATTTACAGTAATGTGATTGAGGATAGCGTATTTCCAGTAGGATAAGCTCATGAAGATCCCTCCTTATAGCGTTTTTTATAGTATATAAAAATTGTTTCGTAAAAGTGCATGTCCTAGTTTGTAATTTGTAAAAATACAAAATAAATTCTCAACAAAATCTCAACAATTGAGTAAGAAAAGAACATGGAATATATTACCTGTTCCATTACATAGAAATAGGAGTATTTACAGAAAAAATTTTTAGAATTAACATAAAATTTACAAAAAACAAATAAATTGTTGAAATAATACAAACAAAAATATATACTCGTTATATACTTTTTACAAAAAAAGGATGTGATAGGGTGATTTACACTTTTACTTAGGGATATATGATTGATTCATTTTACAGATTCGAAAAAAATTAAGTGAGGAGAAATGAATATGTTTCGATTTATGAAATCTCCAATCGGTATAGCGGTTGGGGTAGCAGCAGTAATATTGGCATCACCAAAAGCGAGAAAGGGATTACGAAAACTTGCAGTAAAAACAGTATCGGCTTTTCTTGGTGCAAAAGAACAAATGCAAAGTGCTGGTTCAGAAATGGAAGAAGCTTTGCCAAAAGTGAAAGAAGCGGCACGTAAAGTGGCTGTGAAAACGGTATCACCAATTATCGGAGCGGTAGAAGCTGTTCCAAATACAATTTCTAAATTCCAGGAAAAATGGGTTTCTCGTGTAAATGCGTATCATTCTGAGCAAAATATAGATTATGAAAATTTGCCCGTCAGTCCTTAAGTACTACATGAGTAATAAATCTTTTTACTTCCTTCAAGACGATAAGGAGGATGATGATGCAAAGTAAAACATTAAAAACGAGATTTATACGATCGTTACCTGGAAGAATTCGAATTGAAATTTATAAGTTAAAATACAACAAGAATATGGCGAACTTGATATTAGACCGATTTAGTCAAGCGGAAGGTATTTATCAAGTAAGTCCCTCAATTTCTACAGGAAGAGCCCTTATTACTTACGATATCAACAAGACATCTCTACATAACATTTGCAAAATAATTCAGCTTATAGAAGAACAAGTGACGAAGCGAAAGAAAAGTAGTACAGATAACGGTGACGAAAAGAAGGAATTAATAGATTGTTCATCTAGTGTAGTTTCTTGTAATAATGACACTGTTCATAGAAAAAAGGATGAAGGTGTGCCGTTACCGCTAGCACTTTCGGTTGTTGGGTTAGGTGCTTTCGGCATAAAACAATTATTTATGGGTAGATCTGCCTTAGCTAGAAGTCCTGGTCTTTTTTATGTATCCGGAGCTTTATCCGTTGTGACGGGTTATCCGTTCCTGAAACGAGGATTCAAAAAAATGGTTGCTAGCAAAAAGGTGAATTCTGATCTTGTGCTTGGTGTAGGGACTCTTGCACTTGCGCTTGCGCGGGAGAATATTGTCGTACTTGCCGGTCTTAGTCTATTAAACTACTTAAATTGGAAGCGTAGTCAAGCAAACATAAACGAAGAAAATGAGGCGTATAAAGAAAATCTCCTCTCTCCAGAGATTAAAGCGTATAGTGAAAAACAATCAAAGTGGGGAATGATTTTTGGAGGAGCAACTTGGGCTTTCACTAGAAATCCTTTGCGTGGAATGGCAGTGTTGTTAGCGGCTAATCCGAAACCAGCTGTCTCATCGGCAGAATATGCGTGGCGACAAGGTGACCTCGTCGCGAGAGAAAGAGGATATGTCATTCCAAGCGGTGGGTCGTTATCGCAATTGTCTCGAACAAAAACGATAGTATTAGATGATACATCTCGTATATTCCAGGCCTCAGCAGAGGGGATGAGTTGTATTTCGCAAGATGAAAATGAAGGGCAAGTTTGGTGCACGGTGGCTTCTCTTATTGAGAAAAGTGAGCATGTATGGAAAGAGGAAGTCGTGCAACGGGCTGCGCAAACTGGAAGAACATTAAGAAAAGCGTTTGAAGTTCACGTAGAGAATGAAGGAATAAAAGGTGAAATTCAAGGAATAACTTCCTTTTTCGGAAGTAAAGATTTTGCCGAGCGAAATGGTGTAGATATAAGTGCGTATGAGCTGGAAGCGAAGAGGCTTGAAAAAGAAGGATTCCAAGTTCAGTACGTCGCTAAAAATAAAGAATGCCTCGGTCTACTAGTTGGATCAAAGGTTACTATTATTCCTGAATTCAAAGAAGTAGTGAATGGGTTACATGAAAACAAATGGAGTATAGGCGTTTTGCAAAATAATTTACATGTAAACCGTAGCATTCTTTCTCATTATGGTGTGGATGATAGCTGGCAGCAGGGGGATGCTGTCGAACGGGTAAAATTGCTTCGTTCAAATGGAGAAGAGGTATTATTTGCAACTGATCAAAATACCGATTTTCCGTCTATATCATTTGAAGAAATAAAAAATATCTCTCAATCTACAGCGTATGCAAACCGAATCAATATGTTGGTGAATGAGCATTTCCGCGCAGCGAAAGTGTGGAATGTGGTGGGAGAGATGTTAGCGGTTTGGTCTATATTCACAGCACCTGTAATCGCCTTATTTGCAAATGCTTTATCGTTAACGTTTTTATCTAGGGCGAAAAGAATGAGCGAGAAGATATTTTCTTATGGAGAATTGTCGAAAATGGATTCTTCTCAGCCAAAAGTGGTTCCTGCCAAACAAGATCAAATTCCGTGGTATACATTTAATCAAGAAAAAGTAATGAATAGATTACAAGTTGAGAAGCAATATGGATTAAGTAATGCACAAGTGAATATGCGAAAAGAAGAATACGGAATGAACCAAATTGAACCGAAACCGTCAGTTCCTTGGATTGTATCGTTTATGGGCCAATTTAAAGAATTTACATCGCTTATTTTACTCGGAGCAGCTGGATTATCTGTTATATCTGGTGGCTGGTTCGATGGATTAGCGATGGGGACAATTCTCGTTGTAAATGCAATAATTGGGACGCTTCAAGAGCGGAAGGCGGAAAAGGTAGTTGAGGCTTTAAATCAATTCCGAGCCCCTATTTGTAAAGTAATACGAGAAGAAGCGGAAATAGAAATATCAAGTAGTGAACTCGTTCCTGGAGATATTGTCTGCCTTGAAGCGGGAGACCGTGTACCTGCTGATCTTCGCGTTGTTAACTCTTGGAACTTAGAAATTAACGAAGCGATGTTAACGGGAGAATCACTTCCAGTTGAAAAGAAAGCGGACGCTGTGTTAGAAGAGTGTTCGTTAGCAGAGCGAAACAATATGCTCTTTATGGGGACGTCTGTAACACGAGGTAAAGCGGTAGCAATTGTAGTAGAAACAGGTATGCATACAGAGATGGGCTATATGATCTCCTTAATGAAAGGGGAAGAAACAGAGCCTACGCCATTGCAGCAAAAGGTGACATCTATTAGTAAAACATTTATTAAAGGAGCGTTTGTGGCTGGCGGTCTTGTACTTGTGGCGGGGCTACTAAGGGGACTGCCAATTACGCAAATGATTACAACATCGGTTGCTCTTACTGCTTCTGCTGTTCCAGAAGGATTACCAATTATGATTACGATTGCTTTAAGTGCGGGTATATTCCGTATGCAAAAGCAAAATGCGCTCGTTCGAAAGCTTTCGAGTTTAGAAACACTCGGTAGAACGACGGTTATTTGTTCTGATAAAACGGGAACTCTTACGAAAAATGAAATGACGGTTAAAGTAATTGCTACGCCGAATCGTTTATGGAGTGTAACCGGTGATGGGTATGAGCCAGTAGGGACGATTGCTGATGTAACTTCATCTAAAGTCGCTGCTGCTGTCGATACGGAGATAGAAGAGGCTATTTATCATAAAACGGAAAATGTGCCGCTAGAAAATCCGGATTTAGCTCGTATTCTTCAAATTGGTGTTCTTTGTAACAATAGTAAATTAGAGCAGGAAGATGATTTGTGGGTTGTAAAAGGTGATCCGACTGAAGGAGCTTTATTAAGTTTGGCTTCTAAAGCAGGGGCATTACAGGAAGGTATGGCGTCGTTTGAACGCCATCATGAAGAACCATTTGATTCAGAGACGAAAATTATGAGTGTTGTTTGTAAAGAGAGTAACGCTGAAGAGTTATATAAGTTTTCAAAAGGTTCTGTAGAGGCGATTCTTACTCGTTGTAAATGGTATCAAGATAACGGTCAAATATATCCGTTATGTGATAAGCAAAAAGAAGTTATTTTACAACAAAATGAAGAGTTTGCAAAACAGGCCTTACGAGTATTAGGTTTTGCGTACAGCAACGGCGAAAGTGATGATCTTACTTTTGTTGGATTAGTCGGTATGATCGATCCGCCAAAACCTGAAGTGGAAGAGAGTATTCGTGAAGCGATTGAGTTAGGTGTGAAGCCAGTAATGATTACGGGGGATCATCCGACTACAGCGATTTCTATTGCGAAACAAACTGGAATTTGGAATCGTGAAGATCGTGTTTTAACGGGATTAGAAATTGATAACATGACAGATGAGGAATTAAAAGAAGTTGTGAAAAGTACATCTGTTTTTGCTCGTGTGACTCCGGCTCATAAATTACGAATTGTAACGGCCTTCCAATCCGACGGTCAAATCGTCGCGATGACTGGAGATGGTGTAAATGATACACCGGCTATAAAAAAAGCGAATATCGGTATTGCGATGGGGCAAACCGGAACAGAAGTTACGAAAGAAGCCGCTGATTTGATTTTGAAAAAGGATCATTTCGGTTCAATTGTTGAAGGGGTAAAAGAAGGTAGAACGATCATCGGAAATATTCGTAAAGCAGTTGGTTGTTTATTGACGGGGAATTTAGCGGAAGTGTTAGTGACTAGTGCTGCTGTTATAGCGGGAATGCCGATTCCGTTAGTGCCAATTCAAATTTTATTAATGAATCTTATTACCGATGCTTTACCAGCGATGATTTTAGCTGTAAACCCTGGAAACAAAACGAAGCAAACGAAACGCCAAGATATTGTTGATAAAGATTTGTACAAAAAAGTTATTACAAGAGGAGTATTACTTGGGGTAGGTTCGCTCGCTGTATTTGGTATTAGTTTAGCGGCTGGAGTACCACTTCCAGTAGCACAAACATCAGCATTTGCAGCTTTAGTTGCCGGGCAGCTCATTCAAACTTTCTCTTGGAGACAAGAGGGATCAGAAGAAACAATTCGCGATTGGTCAAAAGACCGGTTCTTTATTACAGCGTTAGGAACGTCTTGGCTTGTATTATTATCAGCTATATATGTACCTCCGCTAGCTCGTATATTCCATACCGTTCCGTTAACGCTCACACAATGGATACCTGTTCTTCTCGTAGCGGGCACAGTGTCTCAAATCGCGAAACCTATTATTAATTTAGTTTCATATAAGAATACTGATTTAGTAAAACCAGTAGTTTCTGAATCTGCATTATTAAAAACAGTGTAAAGGAGCAATGAAAATGATACGAAAAGTTTTTATTGGATCTACTTTAGCGCTAGCAAGTGCCGCTTTATTACCTGTCGTAAGAAATACACTTCGTCCACTTGTTGAATCGGGGGCAAGAGGTGTGAAGTCTACTTTTGAAACAATTAAAGAGGAAGTAGAAGATATTATTGTGGAAGCGAAAATGGATAGAATGCAAAAGCAATTTGAGAAAGAACTTTCTTATGTGGAAGATGACATTACTGATGAGCAAGAAGTGATAGAAGCGGCAGCTGAACAAGCGCAAGATGAAGTGGAGGAGATTAAACATGATGCATAAAGCTGTAGAAAAAGATGTGGATCACCATTTGGAAAAAGCGTTAGAGCACTTTGAACAGGCATTAGATTTAAGTGTAAAAGCAGCATCGGAAAATAAAGCGATGCAAAAAGAAATTGCTACGAAAATGGGTTCATTCACTGGTGACATTTTCCACTCGGTTCGTGAAAAAGGAAAAGAAAACCGCATGAATATTATGAAATGGTTCACTCTTCCTCGCTTTTAAGGGCGGAGTACGAAATGGAAAGAATATAGGGGGCTTTTACCTCCCTTATTCATATTCCATACTATGTATGTCGCATTAATTTTCGGAATGTTCGGAATTATAAATTTTATCAAGGGGTGAAAGAATTAAATGGCGGCATGGATGATGATATTAGCATTAACGTTTTCATCAAGTATCGATAACTTAGGGGTAGGAATTTCTTATGGGATTCGCAACATACGAATTAGCCATTTTTCTAATCTTATCATTTCGGTTATTTGCTTTTTGTTTAGTGTGGCCGGGATTTATTTTGGATTATGGCTTTCAAAAATTTTGCCTGGGATTATGCCAGTAGTCATCGGTTCTTTCTTATTAGTTGTCATTGGTCTTCGAATTGTATTATTAGCAATTCCGCGTAAGGTGGTAGCTGAAGGAGCGGAAGGTGAAGTAGCATCTACGGAAATAAATGGTTTAACGAAAAATATAGGTGAATCTGGAGGAATCGGGTTTGTAGAATCTATCTTTCTTGGCATTGGTCTGTCTGCTAATGCATTAACGAACGGATTAGGTGCTGGTTTATTCGGTTTGAATCCGATAGCAATATGTGTTACTGCGGCAATTGGTAGTTTCATAACAGTTTGGGGCGGAGTTGCATTAGGGAGAAAGATAGCTCACGTTCGTATTGGAAAATTTACTTTAGGGCAATTTGGAACATTGATCAGCGGAACGTTACTATTAATTATTGCATTTGCTGCCTTTTTTTGATTGATTTATCCCGCTATTTTCGGGCTGATAATCAGTGGGGTGAACAAAACCCCTACTGATTAAAGTCCCACTTTATAGAAAGAGAAAGGGATGATAGTTTTAACATCAGATGAATAGAAGGTGAGAGAAAGTGAGATTGCTTTATAAAAGGTTGAAGTACTCTGAACTTGAGGCTGAATTACAATTAGTAGAAAGTGTTTTAAGTTCAGGATATTTTATTTTATTAGATATATTCTTTTTGTCTTCGTTATTAACAGTGTTAACTTTTTCCTTGCACCATTCATTTCTAGTTGCATTTTTCATTTTTATTAGTTCTTATATTGCTTGTAGTTGCATATTTTTTTTATTGAGAAAATGGTTGCAATAAGTTGCACTATTAAACTTTGCAGAAGAAGCTGTCTTGAAAAATTTCGATTTTTTGAGGTGGCTTTATTTTATGAATTGTAATATATGTTTACAAAATGTAAACATATATTACGAATTCCCGCCTTGTAACTTGGCAAAAAAATTTGTTAATATAATTGTATAGAAGTTGTAGTTATCTTGCGTGTGTCAACTATGATTATTCTCATGAATAGAGGGGAATGGAATATGTCTGAAGGAACTGAAAGAAGTAATCTTGGGTTGTTATTAAAAGAATTACTGAAGGAAAAGTCTTTGTCAATGCGAAAACTGAGTGTGCTTACTGGAATTGATACTGCTACTATTTCAATGATTATAAATGGTAAGCGAAAAGCAAATCCGAAGCATTTGCAAAAGTTTGCAGATTGCCTTGGTATTCCGATTGCAGATTTATTTGTGGCGGCAGGTTATTCTATTGAAACAAAGCAGGAAGAACAATCTGATATTCAAGTATCCATTAATAACATTGAACATTTACTTGAATCTTCACAGTTATATGATCAAAAGTTTAGTATCGCGAATGTAGAGCAACAATTGGCTAATTACGAACAATATTCGCAAACAGAAGAAGGAAAAGAAACGATTGAAAAGGGGTTTACTGAGAAGATTCAGAAGGTAAGTAGTATTGGACCATTTATTAATGATTTGAAAGAATTGTATGAGAGATTTACGAAAAAGAAGGGGACACCTGTAGAACTAGCTTTAATGGGAAGTGCTCTCATCTACTTTATTCTATCAGTTGATGTAATTCCGGATTACATTTTTCCTATCGGTTATTTAGATGACGCTGTTGCTGTGCAACTTGTTTTAAATTTGTTATTGAAAAGATAAGATGCTTATATGAATAGATAGATAAAGATATTTATATACCAATAGTTTGGAATATTTGTGTTGTTATGAATATACGAAAAAGGTGTACCCCGTGTTAGAACGGAGTACACCTTTTTCGTATGTTGGTAAGTTTTAGTTCATGGATCTTTCTGTATACTCATAAGCTTTCTCGCCATGCATCGAAATATCAAGCCCCATTTGTTCTTCGTGCTCATCTACACGAACAGGGAGGAAGAAGTTAATGGCTTTAATGATGGCATACGTCATAATGATCGTGAATGCATATGTTGCCCCAATTGCTATAAGTTGTTTGAAAAGAAGAGCTGCATTTCCGTAAAATAATCCGTTAGCGCCATCGCTATTTACAGACGTTGTCGCGAAAAGTCCAGTTGCAATACCGCCCCAAGTTCCTCCGATGCCGTGACATCCAAATGCATCGAGTGTGTCATCATATCCGAATTTGTTTTTTAAGAAGAAGACAGCGTTGAAGCATAATATACCCCCGATTGCCCCGATAAGAAGGGTGGAGAATGGTGTAACAAATCCGCAAGCTGGCGTAATTGCAACTAGACCGGAAATCACCCCACAAGCAGCTCCCATTGCGGTTGGTTTTGATTGGAAGAACCATTCTGAGAGCATCCAAGTTAATGCAGAGGCAGCAGCGGCTATATTTGTATTAATAAATGCAGTTAAAGCTACGTCATTTAAGGATAATGCACTACCGACGTTAAAACCGAACCAGCCGAACCATAGTAAGCCCGCTCCTAACATCGTAAATGGTAGATGGTGAGGGGAGGTACCGCTTATGTTTTTTCGTTTTCCGAGGAAAATCGCTAATACAAGACCGGCAACACCAGATGTGATATGAACGACATTACCGCCAGCGAAGTCTAACGCGCCGAGTTCTTTTAGCCATCCACCGACGCCCCATACCCAATGAGCGACAGGGTTGTAAACGATTGTTGTCCAGAGAAGGATAAAAATAAGAAAGGCTGAAAATCGCATTCTTTCAGCGAATGCACCTGAAATTAAAGCGGGAGTTAAAATAGCGAACATGAGTTGGAACATCATAAATAAATTGTGAGGAATAGTAGATGAGTAGTCTGGATTTGGTGCGTAGGTAACTCCGTTTAGGCCGAACCAATCAAGCGTACCTATAAGTCCGTGCCAATCTGGTCCGAATGATAAAGAATAACCAATAACAACCCATTGAATTGAAACGATAGCCATTGCACTATAGCTGTGCATTGTCGTGCTGAGTACGTTTTTACTGCGAACCATGCCTCCATAAAAAAGTGCCAATCCTGGTGTCATCAGCATGACCATTACTGTAGATACAAATATAAAAACCGTATCTCCTGTATTCATTCTTTTCCTCCTCCTGTAATGTTAGAAAACATTACATTATTTCGTTATGTTTCATATCATATTAGAAATTAAAATGAAAATCAACTGAATTTTTAGATAATTTTATATCTTATGTGAGAAAATCTCACATGTGTTATTTTTGGTGAAGGGAATTAGCCGTATGCGATTTGTTCTAATAATTGGTATAATATTCTTACAATTAGGGATTTGGGGGATGCATGTGAAAAAAATATGGACTAAGGAACTATTCATTTGTTTTTGTTTAGCTGTCGTTTTGTTTGTACCAGTACATACTTTTGCGGACGAGAAAAGAGAATGGCGGGATGAAGTGATATACTCCATTATGATTGATCGCTTCAATAACGGAGAGCCGAAAAATGATAAACAATTGGATGTTGGAAATTTAGAAGGGTACCAGGGCGGAGATATACGAGGGATTATAAAAAGATTGGATTACATAAAAGAAATGGGTTTTACTACTGTTATGCTTTCTCCACTTTTTGAAAGTCAAAAATACGATGGATATGATGCGCGTGATTTTCAAAAAGTAAATGAACATTTCGGAACAGAAGCAGATGTGAAAGAACTTGTAAAAGAGGCTCACGGAAAAGGGATGAAAGTTGTATTTCAATTTCCATATGGAGAAAATGAACAACAATTAATTGATTCGATGAAATGGTGGATAAAAGAAGCCGATTTAGATGGAAGTTATGTTATAAATAGTGAAAAAAAGCCGCGAGCTTTTTGGGATGAAGTGCAAAAAGATTTGCAGGCGATAAAGGAAGATTTTCGCATTATGACAAAAGAAGATAATGAATACTATAAAAAAATAGTAGAATCATTTTCAAAAGCAGATATGTCTGTGAAGTCTTTATATGATGTGAGTGAAAAAGAAGGAGAATTCGCTACGTTTTTAGATAATCAGGAAACAGAGAGATTTGCACGTATTGCAAAAGAAAATATGTATTATCCGCCGTCTCGTTTAAAACTAGCGCTCACTTATTTATATACATCTCCGGGGATACCGAATTTTTATTACGGAACTGAAATCGCATTAGATGGAGGGAATGCTCCGGATAATAGACGATTAATGGATTTCAAATCAGATGAGAAATTTATGCAGCACATAACAAAGTTAGGTGAGCTTAGACAAACTAGACCATCTTTACGACGTGGTACGTTTGAACTTCTGTATGATAAAAGTGGAATGAGTGTGTTAAAGAGAAAATATAAAGATGAAGTAACACTAGTAGCGATTAATAATACGAAAGAAACGCAAAAAGTTTCCTTACCTGTAAGTGCAATCGGAGAAAAGAAAGAGTTAAGAGGGTTATTAGAAGATGAAATTATAAGAGAAGAAAACGGGCAGTTTTATCTCGTTTTAAAGCGTGAAGAAGCGAATGTGTATAAAGTTGGAGAAGAAACGGGTATGAATTGGCTATTTATATCTCTAATCGTTGGTGTAAACGTGTTATTTATTGCGTTCTTAATTGCGGTTAAAAAGAAGCGTAAATAATGAGACATTCTCTTTTGAGATTCAATTGATAGTGTAGGGTGAGGTGTGGCGTTTGAGGAAAAAGAAGTTGTTCGTTCTATGTTTATGTCTTCTTATCGTATTTGTAAGTCTGTATTTTTGGGACAACGGTGACGATGGAAAGTTTGTTCAGTGGGGTGATAGTGTTCATTCTGTTGATACAGCAATTCTGAAGAGAAATAACATTAAATACAAAATAGAAAATGATAAAGTATACATTCCTGAAAAATCATTTAATGAAGCGATAATGTGTTGCTCTTAAAAATGTGTACAACTTAAAATGTGATAACTCTTAATAAGTAAAAAACTCCTCTAATGAGAGGAGTTTTTCTTTTTAGCGGTAGTTAATGAACTGTACGTCGATTGGTAAGTCAGCGCTACGAACGGCTGCGATTACTGCTTGCAAGTCATCACGGCTTTTCGCTGTTACGCGTACTTGGTCATCTTGAACTTGTGTTTTTACTTTTAATTTCATTTCTTTAATGATGTTGTTGATTTTTTTAGCGTTATCTTTATCGATACCTTGTTGAAGTGTTGCGCGTTGGCGAACAGTGTTACCAGTCGCAGCTTCAACTTTTCCGTAGTCCAAGTTTTTAATTGGAACGTTACGTTTTACAAGTTTAGAAATTAGAACGTCTTTTACTTGGTCTAATTTGAACTCATCGTCAGAAGTTAAAACAAGTACTTCTTTTTCTAATTTAATATCACTTTTACTTCCTTTAAAGTCATATCGGTTTTGGATTTCCTTTAATGCGATGTTAATTGCGTTAGTTACCTCGGGTAATTCTACTTTCGAAACGATGTCAAAAGAACTATCTTTTGCCATAGTTAGCACCTCCAAATAAAATTCTAATCTTTCTTGCGCCTAAAGGCTATGTACTGTACATACTAAAGTATAGCTGAAAACGAGTCTAGACTTAAGTGTTTTCATACTTATATTCATGTAACCTCATTTTATTATAGTGAATTTTGGGCAGTTGGACAAATAAAGGAAAAATCGTGTTATAATTAACTTTTGTTTGGAATGATAAAAAAGATAATTTTATATATATAGAAGGGAATTAAAAAATATGTATTTGCAATTAGGATCGATTGAACAGGTAACTGTTTTACGCGAAACGGAAATCGGATATATGGTTGGGAATGAAGAAGAAGAAATCTTCCTACATAAAAACGAAGTAGCTGGAGAAATTCAAGAAGGCGATACGATTGATGTATTCTTATACCTTGATCACCAAAATCGTATTTCAGCAACAATGAAGGAACCAATTATTACAACATATGATTGGAATTGGGTAAAGGTTGTAGAAGTTATTCCTAGTTTAGGTGTCTTTGTTGATATTGGTGTATCAAAAGATATACTAATTCCAGCCGATGAGTTCCCGATTTATATGCCAGTATGGCCAGAAGTAGGCGATGAATTATATTGTACGCTAAAATTAACGAATCGTGATCGTTTAATTGCTCTTCCGGCAAGAGATTCAGATATGCAAGAAATTATCGTAGATGCAACGCCATCTATGCGTAATAAAAACGTAAATGGACGTGTGTATCGCTCACTTCAAGTTGGTTCATTCATACTAACTGACGAGCATTTCCGTGCTTTCTTACACCATACAGAAAGAAAAGAACAAGTTCGCATTGGTGAACGTGTAACGGGCCGTATTATTGACGTGAAAGATGACGGTACAATCAACATTTCACTTCTTCCTCGTAAAGAAGAAGGAATGGAAGACGATGCAGCGGTTATTTATGAATATATGGAAGAACGAGGCGGAGCAATGCCGTTTTGGGATAAGAGCCACCCAGAAGATATTAAAGAACGTTTCAACATGAGTAAAGCTGCATTTAAGCGTGCGCTTGGTAAAATGATGAAAGAAGAAAAGATTTACCAAGAAGAAGGCTGGACTTACTTTAAGAAGTAAAGTGAATGAAAAAAGAACCATTTTTTCTCTAGATTTTTAAGAGAAGAGATGGTTCTTTTTCTATATTTTATTCTTACAATCCGCGCGGTGATGTAGTAGAAATGGCAGATGGAGAAGGAAAAGTAGTCGCGAGCTACGAATATGATGCTATTACTCTAAGGTATTGTTCGCAGAAGGATAACCAATGGAAGAAGGTCATATGGTGGAAAATTAGGGGAGCTAATCAAATAATTGAAATGAACCTTCATTCTTTAGGAAATATGAAGTAAAGAGGCTGATAATATGCATATTTGGACGCTGACGAATTGGGAAGAATATTATAATTTAGAAGAGGAGAGCCACCGTGCTGGATTACGATTGAAATTTGATAAAGATGTTGATCCTGAAGTAAGAAGAGCCATTAAGGAATTTTGTAAATGGTTGCGCCGAGAATACTTTTTCCCAATTAGAGTACCTATTTATGTGAAAACTTCATATAAAATAAAGGCAATGGATGGAGAGTTAGTCTATGGTACTTTCTTTGGGCCGTTTGATCGAAATGTTGAGCCGTATATTCGCATTTCGACAGGGGATTATTATGATACGCTAGAAAAAATGGGAAAAGATAACGCTTTGGGAGCATATCTGGTTACTATTGCGCATGAGTTGACCCATTATTTCCAATGGATTAATGATATAAAACTAACGAGAATTGGATATGAGAGGCAGGCCACTGTTTATTCAAGGTATATTATTGATGAGTATCAAGAAACTAGAGAGCATCCGTAAAGTAGAAACTGTATAGCTAATCGGAAGTATGGCATAAGCAGTGCGTTATGGAGTGAAATACGGGAAAAAGACAGCTAGATGGACAATGAATAAGGTGAAGGATAAATGAAAAAAGTGAGAATAATATAATTGTAATTTTGAGAGAAGAGAAGGAGAATTATGGATTTTACATTCGAAAAAGTTCAACGTATTGAAGAGGAGAATATATATCGTGTCAGCAATGTAATTGATATATATGAAACGGATTTGTTTGATGATGATGATCGTAATGTTGAGAATTTAAATATACTTTTTCAAGAAAGAATGAATCAGTTTATCGTACAGGTAGATAAATCTGACAAACAAAGTTTAAAAGAAGAATTAAATTCTAAAAACATTTCCTATACAATTTTTGATTTGGGAAGAAACAATATTTTCTTTGTATTCGAGTCTATAAGAAAGGAAGAAGTATCATATATAATCAATTTATTTTATAGCTTAAGCATAGAAAACGCTATGGCTATTATTTGTTTTGGAAACTGCGTTAGCATTAAATTTGAGAAAATAAGTCAAAGTAAATTCATGGAGTGTTTAATGGGAGGTTGTTTGGTTCCGCAAATCAAATTAGTGCCATCATCGGCGTGTGCGTTCATTCGATATGATGGTGCACTGTTAACAGTTGCTAGTAATGATTTGAATATCTGTAACGAATTTGTAGGTTATAAAAAAATGAATGATTGAATTACTTCTCTGATATTTAGGAGCTATACGGGGGGATGTCTGAATTATCAAATGGAAATAAGTGTGAGGAATCCCCCTTTGAAAAGGAGATATGCATATGGAATTTTATAACACCGGATATCTTATAATTTCCTACGATAGAGAACTTATCTATAAAGATTGTATTATTGAGGGATTATCACAAACGATTTTAACAATATGTAATGAGATTCGGCCTACATTTCCGGATTATTGGTTTTTCCCTTGGTGTCATTCAAATAAAAATGATCCCATTGCTCAGGTGATAAATGGAAGGTTAAAGATTAGTAAAGAAGAGCATGAAAGTGGTCAAACTTTTTTAAATACACTAATGGAGGAAGAAAAGTTCTCATGGCCGAATGCTTTTAAAAATTTAGAAGATGCAAGATTCTTTAAGCAAAATTACTTAAAGGGGATAGAAAATTTAGAGATAATTAGTGTGAATCTTTCAGAAGAATATCGGACGGATTTTTTGATGAATCAATTGGTAGGAAGGGACCCTAGTGTTTCTATATATGATTTTCTCGAAAGTTCATTACCTGTTGATGTTAAAAATGATGAAATATTAGGATTTGATATATGTGGCTTTAGTAACAATGATTTTTATTCCTTTATTCATAACAATCTACAAGAGGATTTTGGCAAGAAATTAAATGCCTTATCACTTGTTGATAAGTATGAAGATGCAAAGCAGATTATCCATCTAATTGATAATGGGGAAATTGAGGCAGAAGAGATATTGTGGTATCCGTGGTTAATTGTGAAATGCATATAATTTGTTAGAGAAAGAGGTATAAGCATCGAATTAAAAGGGAGGTATGAAAGTGCAAGATAATGTACTGGAACAATTAATAAAGAGCCTTTCAGTATTATCCCCCGAAAAAGAACGTGAAATAGCAGCGGTTGATTTAAGTGATATATATGAGAGTACTGAAAGATTCGAAAAATTGCTTGAAAATATTATAAGATCTCAGCAAGATAAAGAAGATTTAATAGATGCGCTAATTGAAGTGGAAGTAGAGTTAGATCATATTAATTGGCATTATAAAAGTTTGAAGAAAAAGTTGAAGATATTGATGAAAGATTAAAAAGCACGATCTTATCTTTTTAGATAAAATCGTGCTTTCTTTTAGTTCCCTTGCTCCAAAAGATGAGAAAACGTATCTTTTAAGTCGCTATCATTTATTTTAATATTTGCCTTTTTTAATTCATCTTGTAATAATTTTTGACTGTATGAAGGATCGGCAAGACGTTCTTCTTCTATGTTTTTACGTATAGAGTCTTTCACTTCATCGTAAGGTTTTAAATCTTTTTTGTCAGTTAGTTTAATAATGTGATAGCCGTTTGGTGATTTAACAGGATTGCTAATTTGCCCAACCTTTAATTTGTAGGCAGCTTTTTCAAATTCAGGTGTCATTTTGCCTGCCCCGAAGTATCCAAGGTCTCCACCCTTATCTTTTGATGCTATATCTTGAGATTCTTGTTTTGCTAATTCTTCAAATGAAGCACCAGCGTCTAACTTTTTCTTTATTTCATTCGCTTCATTTTCGTCACTTACTAAAATGTGACTAGCTTTAATCTCTGGTTTATAGTAGTCTTTCACATCTTTTTCGGTAACGCTTTTCTTAATGGCCTCATTCATTGCAAGTTTGAATTTGATTTGCTTTTTGAAATCATCTTCATCTTTTAAACGATTGTTTTCTAGTACTGCTTTAAATTGATCTCCGTATTGATCTTTCGCTTTTTGTAATTCTTTATTCACGGCATCGTCAGATACTTTATATTTTTTAGTGATAACATCTTGTGCTATCATTTCGTATAGCATGTCTTTTCCGTAACGGTCTTTCAATTGCTTTTCGAAATCGCCCTTCGTAATCGTTGAGTCTGTTGCTGTAGCGATTGTGGCCGAGTCGTTTTTTTGTCCGCAAGCAGATAACGTTAATATACTTATTAGTGCAGTGATAATGAATATATGTTTCCCTCTCATGCTAACACCTCATCCGAATATGTTATCGCTATTGTAGAATATAGAAGTGAACATGAAGTGAATTTTCAATGTTTTTTCCCTGTAAAATGTAAAAAAAGTACATCAACATTAATGTTGATGTACGATGTAATCAAAGATGATCTGTTTTCTTAGAATATGCACGCTTACCTTGTTCTATATTTTTTTGCTCTTGTTCATTTTTTTGAGTACGTTTTGCATTATTATCACGTGCTTTTTTGTCGTTATCGCTCGTATGTGGCATATGTATCAACTCCATTTCTAAACGTTGTACGTTTATCATTTCCTTTTTCGTAAAGACTATGTATAGCGGTGCATTCATGAATAATAAAGGTGGATTAGAAATGGATTTGAAGCTGAATTATACTGAACTTATTAAGAAGTTAGTCGTCGTAATTATTGCAGGCTTATTAAATGCGATTGGGATGAATTTATTTTTAACACCAGCGAAAGTATATGCGAGTGGATTTGCTGGATTGTCTCAGTTATTATCACAAATATTAGGTGACTTTTTGTCTATTCATATATCTACGGGGGTATTGTTTAGTTTATTTAATATTCCTGTCGTTATTTTGGCTTGGAAAAAGGTTGGGAAGGCTTTTACATTTTTTAGTTTTCTTTGCGTTATATTTATGACTTTGTTTTTAGAAATTATCCCAGTTAGAGCGGTTTCGAACGATATAATATTAAATGCCATTTTTGGTGGTATTATTTCAGCTATTGGGGTAGGAATTGCTTTAAAGTGGGGCGCCTCTACAGGTGGCTTAGATATTATCGCCATGATTTTATCAAAGATAAAAGATAAGCCTGTCGGTACGTATTTTTTCTTCTTTAATGCACTTATCATTATCGCTGCTGGTTACGTATACGGATGGGAAAAAGCGTTATATACTTTGGTCACTTTGTATGTATCGACGCGAATTATTGATGCAATTCATACTCGTCATGTGAAGATTACCGCATTAATTGTTACGAAGAATGGAGCGGATGTGCGAAAAGCGATTCATTCTCGTTTAGTGAGAGGGATTACAACTATACCAGCAACAGGTGCGTATACAAATGAAAATAAAGAAATGTTAATGATTGTTATTACTCGTTACGAGCTATACGAATTAGAGAGGGTCATTAAACAAGTGGACCCAGGTGCATTTACAAATATACTGCAAACGGTCGGAGTGTTTGGATTGTTTAGAAAAGATTAAAGAGGACCAAAGCTGGTCCTCTTTTTTAATGTGAATTCGTAATGTTTTGCAATTGCTCCTGCATTTCATGTAGCTGAACTTTTTCAGCAGTTGAAGAGTTTGCATAAGCAGAGTGCAAAGCGTTTTTTGCCCTATAAACGAGTTCCTGTTGTTCAGCACCGCTTGAACAAGAAACGGCATTTGCAACAGCGTCTCTAGCTTGTTGGAATAGTAAGTTCCCCATTTAAACCCCTCCAAGAGAAGAGTTACTTCTTGCTTTTTCTGCCTCAGCTAATGTACCTCTGTACGGGAATCTTGCAGCATGCTTCATAACAGCATCGGCTCCTTGTTGGATAAAACGTTTTGATTTGTTCTTTTTACCCATTCGAAAAACCCCCTTTATTTAACTGAAAACAATTGACACGCTTTTTCGCGTCTAATAATAGTATGAGCGTTTTGCGAGAAACTATAAGCAGGGAATTTTTAGATTACAATCCAAGAACCTCTTCTAAATATAGAGCGATACCATCTTCTTCGTTTGTTAACGTTGTGTGGTTTGCGAGTGATTTTAATTCAGGGATCGCATTTCCCATTGCAATTCCATGACCAGCAAATTCGATCATTTCAAAGTCGTTATCCTCATCACCGAAAGCGATGATTCGCTCTTTTGGAATGTTGTAATGCCCTGAGATTTTTTGTAATCCGACAGCTTTATTTAGTCCGCTTTTTACAATTTCAATAATTGGCCAAGGTGCACCCCATTTTCGATGGTCAATTACTTCAGCGTGCATATCTGTTAAATGCTGACGAATTGCAGCGGAATGCTCGTCATGTGCGTCGATTAATAAGCAAGTTGGATGGTCGTTTAAAATATTTAATAAATCTCCTGTGAAAATCTTTGGAGAACCGAATTCAAAAATATGTTTTTTATCTTCATCAATTTCACGAACATACACATCATCCATGACTTCGGCATATACATTTTTCACGCCAAAATCAAAGCAAGCTCGGACGATTTCTTGCGCTGTTGAAAGTTCAAGAGGAGAGTGGTGTGTTCCCCAACTTGAATCAAGAGGGTGATGCACGTAAGCTCCATTGAAGTTTACGATTGGTGTATTAAGACTAAGCTCTTTATAATAATCGTAACTAGCGCGGAATGGACGCCCTGTTGAAATAACGACAATATGTCCTTGTTCTTTTGCTTTTGCAATTGTGTTTTTAGTTCTTGGAGAAATTATTTTGTTGTCTGTTAATAATGTTCCGTCTAAGTCTAATGCGATTAAATGTTGTTTGTTCATAATTTCACCTCTTATAATAATTTTTTTGTGTCTATCTGTATTTCCGTTTTTAATATGCAGAAATAAGAGGTTGGGCTAGGTGAAACCACCGTAGATGGAAGTTTCACTATATATCCATCTTACGTCGCAAAGTGCGGTGATGTCCACTATTTCTCGCTGGAAATTAGGAAAAGTCAACATCTTTTTAGAAAGTTCAAACAATGTTTCTTTCATTATGTACAATTTGTGAAAAGGGTTACATTGCTTGGGCGATGAGACATATAATGAACATGTAATCTTCTCGTATATGTTTGACTCTCCTTTGAAACTAGCCTAAAGATAGGTTGGTTTCTTTTTTTTCAACAAATATAACGGAGATTCCTGCTTAAGCTTGTGTAATTATATATATGTAAGTGGATAAACAGTAGTACTTGTTTCCTAAACATGACAGAAAAGCTTTCTTTTAAAATGGATATACTAATGAGGCAAGACGTCATGGAAGGAGAATGAAAATGGGACAAAATCGTAGGTTTCGTTCTGGGCAAAAAGCACCAAATGATGGTATTTATGTAGAAATTGGTGAAACGGGAAGTATGGTAAAGGATCCGCAAATGGTGAAATTAACTGTCGGGGAAAGGTTTCCAGAGAATACAAATCATAACCGTCAGTGGACATATAAAAGAAAACCGTAACAGAAGCCGCAATAGTTATTGCGGCTTTTTTGATTTGGAAAATGAATGTTACCTTGTTCTTTTTCCGATAATAAGTTTGAAATACATAAGCAAATTTATTGTATAAAAAAGTAAGTTGGCGTATAATCAAATCAAAGGTCAAAGAAAGTCAAACATTTGGAGGGCTGTAAAGATGGACTTAAATCAAATGACAACGAAAACACAAGAAGCGATTATGAGTGCTCAATCTTTAGCGGTATCTCATCATCATCAAGAAGTAGATACTGTTCATCTATTGCTTACATTATTAGAGCAGCAAGATGGATTAGCAGTACGTATTTTTCAAAAAATGAATGTCGATATAGAAGCATTAAAAACAGGTGTAGAAAGTTTAATTAAGAAAAAGCCTTCTGTAACTGGAGGCGGGGCAGAAGCAGGGAAATTGTATATAACGGGTGCTTTGCAACAACTGCTTGTTAGGGCAGGGGCTGAAGCGGAAAAATTGCAAGATGATTATATTTCAATAGAACATGTATTACTTGCCTTTTGTGAAGAAAAGGGCGATATAAATCAATTATTTATAAAATGTAACATTACAAAAGATACTTTATTACAGTCTTTAATGACAGTTCGGGGGAATCAAAGAGTGACTAGTCAAAATCCAGAAGCAACTTATGAAGCGTTAGAAAAATATGGCCGTGATTTAGTGGCTGAAGTAAGAGCGGGGAAAATTGACCCTGTTATTGGCCGAGATAGTGAAATTCGCCGTGTAATCCGCATTCTTTCACGCAAAACGAAAAATAACCCTGTTTTAATCGGGGAACCAGGTGTTGGTAAAACGGCAATCGTTGAAGGATTAGCGCAGCGTATCGTGAAAAAAGATGTACCAGAAGGGTTAAAAGATAGAACAATTTTCGCTTTAGATATGAGTGCGCTCGTAGCTGGAGCAAAATTCCGCGGTGAGTTTGAAGAACGTCTGCAAGCTGTATTAAATGAAATTAAAAAGAGCGAAGGCCGCATTTTATTATTCATTGATGAACTTCATACAATTGTAGGGGCTGGTAAAACAGAAGGAGCAATGGATGCAGGAAATATGTTAAAACCAATGCTTGCTCGTGGTGAACTGCATTGTATCGGGGCAACAACGTTAGATGAATATCGTAAATATATCGAGAAGGATCCAGCGTTAGAAAGACGTTTCCAACAAGTATTAGCAGAAGAGCCAACTGTTGAGGATACAATTTCAATTTTACGTGGTTTAAAAGAGCGTTTTGAAATTTATCACGGTGTAAATATTCATGACCGTGCAATTGTAGCGGCATCAGTGTTATCAGATCGATATATTTCAGATCGCTTTTTACCAGATAAAGCAATTGACCTTGTTGATGAAGCTTGTGCAACAATTCGAACAGAAATTGATTCTATGCCAACAGAATTAGATGAAGTAACGCGCCGCATTATGCAGTTAGAAATTGAAGAAGCTGCCCTTGGGAAAGAAAAGGATCTTGGTAGCCAAGAACGTCTAAAAACATTACAACGTGAATTATCGGATTTAAAAGAAGTTGCAAGTGGCATGAGAGCAAAATGGGAGAAAGAAAAAGAAGACATTCACAAAGTTCGTGACTTACGTGAACATTTAGAACGTTTGCGTCGTGAGTTAGAAGAAGCAGAAGGTAATTACGATTTAAATAAAGCAGCTGAGCTTCGCCACGGAAAAATTCCAGCTATCGAAAAAGAGTTAAAAGAAGCGGAAGAAATGGGCGCGCATAATAAACAAGAAAATCGTTTATTACGTGAGGAAGTAAGTGAAGAAGAAATTGCAGATATTGTTTCACGCTGGACTGGTATTCCTGTCGCAAAACTCGTTGAAGGCGAACGCGAGAAATTACTACGCTTAGAGCAAATTTTATCAGAGCGTGTAATCGGACAAGAAGAAGCAGTAAGCTTAGTATCAGATGCAGTTCTTCGTGCTCGTGCTGGTATTAAAGATCCGAATCGTCCAATTGGTTCATTCATTTTCTTAGGTCCTACGGGTGTAGGTAAAACAGAGCTTGCAAAAACGTTAGCACAAACGTTATTTGATAGCGAAGAGCAAATGATTCGTATCGATATGTCTGAGTATATGGAGAAACATGCGGTGTCACGCTTAATCGGTGCGCCTCCTGGATATGTTGGATATGAAGAGGGCGGTCAATTAACGGAAGCAGTAAGACGTAAACCGTATTCTGTTATTTTGTTAGACGAAATCGAAAAAGCACATCCAGAAGTATTTAATATTTTATTACAAATGCTAGACGATGGGCGCATTACAGATTCACAAGGACGTACAGTAGACTTTAAAAACACGGTCATTATTATGACTTCAAATATTGGATCTGCGCATTTATTAGAAGGGTTAGAAGAGGATGGTTCTATTAAAGAAGAATCACGAGACCTTGTTATGGGGCAATTACGAGGACATTTCCGACCAGAGTTTTTAAACCGTGTCGATGAAATTATTTTATTCAAACCTCTTACAACGAATGAAATTAAAGGTATTGTTGATAAAATTGTAAAAGAATTACAAGGTCGTTTAGCTGACCGTCACATTACTGTAGAATTAACAGACTCTGCGAAAGAATTCGTTGTAGAAGCCGGTTTTGATCCGATGTACGGAGCTCGTCCATTGAAAAGATACGTACAACGTCAAGTGGAAACAAAATTAGCACGAGAATTAATTGCAGGAACGATTACTGATAATAGTCACGTAGTTGTTGATGTAGAAAATAACGAATTAGTCGTTCATGTGAAATAAAAAAAGAGTTCGGATAAAATCCGGACTCTTTTTAGTGTTGTTCTACTGGCTCGTTTGGAATTGCAGCTGAAATCGCTAATACTAATACCGCAAGAACAACTGAGAAAATAGACGCTTGGTTAAAATCGTATGCACCGCCAGTCATAGAGCCGATTACATAGCTCATCATATGTACAAGCAAGAACGACCAAATTAATGCCCAAATAAAACGCATATTTTACACCTCTATTCGTTCAATCTGTCCTTATTGTAACACAATTGAAAAAAGAATATAGAAAAATATTTGTAGATTTTTCAACGCAAATTTGCATTCTGTTCATACAGTATAAAAGAGTGGTTTTATACGTTTAGAAAATAAGGCGGGAGAAAAATGAGTATTACGGAACGTTTCTTTTACTTAGAAAAAGAACCAAGTGTAATGTATTTACCGGAGAAGCCAAATGGATTTTCTGTTATGCTCCTTGGGGACTATAACTATTTCATTGAGAATGGTACAAGTTTATGGACACAGCATGCGGGAAGAGCTTGTTTTTTAAATGGCCTTATTGAAAGGGGCTACACGGTCTTTTCATCTAATTTATACGGAAGGCATTGGGGAAACGATCAATCTGTTCGTCTGGCAAAGCGTTTATATGATGTCGTTCTAAGAAAAGAGACATTAAATGCGAAAATGCACATTATGGCAGATGGTATGGGGGCGCTTGTAGCGCTTGAGATGATGAACAAATACCCTGAATGTATACGATCTGTCGTTATGTTAAATCCTTGTTTAGATTTACCAGAATATGTGGAATTTGAGAAGGAACACAAGTTTTTTTATAAAAGATTAGTTAAAGAATTAAGTTTGGCATACGAGTCAAAAGAAGCAGAGTTGGAATCAAAAATAAATAAGAAATCATTTGCATATCTTCCTTCTTGTGTACCGGTTAAAATTTTCGTATCCACACAAGAAAAAAGAGGGAGAAAACAATTATTGCGTAAATATGAGCAAATGAGGCAATTAAAACAATGTGATACCTCTGTCTTATTCCATCTACAGGATGTGAAATATAAAATGGTTAGGCAAACGTGTGATTTCTTTAAAAAATATGAAGAAGAATTGTGAAGCTCCCATATACATAAATGAGGAGCTATTTGTTTAAAGGAGAAAGGGCTGGTGATATGAAACGCGTGCTTATTATAGGTGCACTTACGTTTGTAGGTTATCACCTTGTGAATAAAATGATCGCAGAAGAAGTGGAAGTGTATGGGCTTGATTTTGATGATTTAGATGGTATGACGAAAATTAATGAAGAGAAATTATTTTTAATTGGCCGAAATGCGTTGTTTACGTACTATTCTATCAGGGATGAAGACGGATGGCGGGTAGTAGAAGAAGATAGTTTTGATACGGTTTACTTTTGCTTGTATGAGCCGAATCAGCAAAGTGGATTTCGGAATGAAAGGGTCATATTACAATATTTAAAGCGTATTGTAAGGCTGTGTAAAAAAAATAAAGTAAAGTTAAATTTAATTTCTTCTATTGAAATAGGGAGCACTGAAGAATCCGAAAATAAACGTCTATTTTCGAAAGTAGAAGAAGGGTTGAAGAAAGGAGAACTGCAATATAGTGTATTTCGAGTTCCTACATTATATGGACCGTGGCAACCATCATTTATGATGTATCATCAGCTTATCTTATCAGAACTCGATGAGAAAGAGTGCCATTGTATGAATGAAGAAAAAGGAAGCGATTTACTTTACGTTGAAGATGTATGTGAATACTTATGGGAAAATGGAACGAATATAAAGCATCTTGGTGTATATAATTTACTTAGTGGAAAAGAAGCATTATGGGAAAAAGGTATGACCCTGTTGCATGCAGATGATAAAGTAAATAAAAAAAATGTGGAAGTAAGAGATGAAGCTATAGAGATTATTTCTATTAAAAGAAACACACCATTAGAATTCGGTTTAAATAAACAATTGGCACATATGAAAAAATATAAAGAGTTATACGAGGGCTAAAACACGTGTTACACTATTGTATGGATAATGGAATGAGAGCTTTTTATAGAGAGGAAGAAATAATATGAATGAAAAAAGCATGCAATTTTTACAAATCGCGATGAAGCATTTACCAGAAGCGAAGGCAATTTTAGATGATAACGGAATTGCACTTGATATGGAGAAAGCACAGCCGGTGTTAGAGTTATTGATGAAAGTAATGAGCGAAGCATATGAGCTTGGGAAAGCGGATAAAGAATAAAACCAAAACCTTCTTTTTTGGAGGGAAGAGAGGCTCGAGCCGTGAGAAGAAGCGGTTAGGGCCTTTTTTTGTCTTGAGCGGGGAAAATCAGAGGGATGAGGTAGTTGAGGGGAGAGAGGCTCGAGCCGTGAGAAGAAGTGGTTAGGACCCTTTTTTGTCTCGGGCGGAGTAAGGTCAAAAGTATGGGGAAGTTTATCTTTTGAAAGGACAGGGATTTTTCTGTTTCTTTTAATGAAAAATAAAGTTGATAATACGTTGGTTTTATTTTTTTAGCTGAAATATATTCTAGACAAAAGTACATTTATGTTTTAAAATTAGTACCAAGTCATAATAATTGATATAAAACGGAGGGCTGCGATGTGAACGTAGGCATTTTAGGGATCGGAAGATATGTGCCAGAAAAAGTAGTCACAAATCACGATTTAGAGAAAATCGTAGATACATCTGATGAATGGATTCGTACGAGAACGGGAATTGCAGAAAGACGCATTGCCGATGATACAATAGATACGTCATATATGGCGGTAGAGGCTTCAAAAAAAGCACTTGAAGATGCAGGGGTTAGCGGAGAGGATATCGATCTTATTTTAGTGGCAACAGTAACGCCGGATCGCTCATTCCCAGCAGTTGCTTGTGTAATCCAAGAAGCGATTGGCGCAAAACATGCAGCTGCAATGGATTTAAGCGCAGCGTGTGCGGGCTTTATGTACGGAATGATTACAGCACAGCAATTTATTCAAACTGGAACTTATAAAAATATATTAGTAGTTGGCAGTGACAAACTATCTAAAATTGTAGACTGGAACGACCGAAATACAGCAGTACTATTTGGGGACGGAGCAGGCGCTATCGTAATGGGAGCTGTTTCGGAAGGAAAAGGTATACTTTCATTCGAATTAGGAGCGGACGGAAGTGGCGGTAAGCATCTTTATCAAGACGAGTATGTTATGATGAACGGACGAGAAGTCTTTAAATTTGCTGTTCGTCAACTTGGTGATTCTTGTCTGCGCGTGTTAGAAAAAGCAGGACTTACGAAAGAGGATGTGGACTTTTTAGTACCGCATCAAGCGAATATTCGTATTATGGAATCTGCAAGAGAGAGATTAAATTTACCGAAAGAAAAAATGAGTATGACAATTGAAAAGTTCGGTAATACATCGGCTTCTTCAATTCCAATTGCAATGGTAGAGGAATTGCAAAATGGACGTATTCAAGATGGTGATTTAATTATACTAGTCGGTTTTGGCGGCGGCTTAACATGGGGAGCAGTAGCTCTTCGTTGGGGTAAATAAGGACTGAGAGAAAAAAAGGAGTGTATTTTGTATGGAAAAAAAGAGGGTCGTAATTACAGGATTAGGTGCTGTTACACCAATCGGAACAGATGTTGAAACAGCTTGGGAAAATATTAAAAACGGTGTATCTGGAATTGGAAGACTTACAAGAATAGATCCAGAACTGTTTCCAGCAAAAGTAGCAGCAGAAATTAACGACTTTGAAGTCGAAAAATATATGGATAAAAAAGAAGCTCGCCGTATGGACCGTTTTACGCAATATGCAGTAGCAGCAGCGAAAATGGCAGTTGCAGATGCGAAGCTTGAAATTACAGAAGAAAATGCCCCACGCATTGGTGTATGGGTAGGTTCTGGTATTGGTGGTATGGAAACATACGAAGAACAATTTAAGATTTTTACTGAAAAAGGTCCGCGCCGTGTGAGTCCATTCTTCGTACCAATGATGATTCCAGATATGGCAGCAGGTCAAGTATCAATTGCTACAGGAGCGAAAGGAATTAATACTTGCTCTGTAACAGCTTGTGCATCTGGGGCAAACTCAATTGGTGATGCATTTAAAGCCATTCAGCGCGGTGATGCCGATGCAATGATAACGGGGGGAGCAGAAGCACCGTTAACAAGTATGGCATTCGCTGGATTTTGTTCAGCGAAAGCATTAACATTTAATGAAGATCCAGCAACGGCTTGCCGTCCGTTCGATAAAAACCGTAGCGGTTTCGTAATGGGTGAAGGATCAGGAATTCTTATTCTTGAAGAATTAGAGCACGCATTAGCACGTGGTGCTCACATTTATGCGGAAATCGCTGGTTACGGTGCAACTGGTGATGCGTTCCATATTACAATGCCTGCTCCTGGCGGTGAAGGTGGAGTTCGTGCGATGCGTCAAGCTTTAGCTGATGCAGGCCTAGAGCCAGAAGATATTGATTACATTAATGCACATGGTACAAGTACAGATGCAAATGAAAAGTATGAAACGATGGCAATTAAAGAAACTTTTGGTGAGCATGCATATAAAGTAGCAATTAGCTCGACGAAATCAATGACAGGTCACTTATTAGGAGCGGCTGGTGCTGTTGAAGCGATCTTCTCTATTAAAACAATTACAGACGGAGTGATTCCTCCGACGATTAACTATGAAACGCCAGATCCAGATTGCGATTTAGATTACGTACCGAATAAAGCGAGACAACAAGAAGTAAACACAGTATTAAGTAACTCACTAGGATTCGGTGGTCATAACGCAGTATTAGTATTTAAATCGTATAAATAATAGATGAAATAAGGTGTTTTTTCGTAACATATTGCGAAAAAACACCTTATTTATTTTTACGCCTTTTTCTCCTTTTGCATATACATAAGAAAAAGGAGGGATAAAGATGGGGGTTATTGAAACAGCCGAGTGGTTACATCTATATTATGGACGTCCAGAAAAGATTTGTGAGAAATTTACGAAGTATATTCCATTGCCAAAAGAGAGGCTGTATCGCTTTTTAATTTCTAAAGGTATGTATCGCCCAGTAATGCGGGGAGAACAGGAAATTAAAGAATTAGAGAAAAAAGAAATTTGGAAAGAACTTAGCATGGAGTATGAAAAATTGAAAAGTTGGCTAAAAGGGCCAGATGTCCCTATCTTTATTTTGTTATCAGATTCCTATAATCGAACTGTACAAGAAGAGTATAACGGGAAGGCTGGCTTATCTATGCGCCACGTTATTTTCTTATTCGTATGTGGACGGAATTCGGTGGAAGAATTAAAAGTGTTATTGACACATGAATATCACCACATATGCAGGTTACATCAAATTGAGACGAAAGAAACGGAATATACATTACTTGATACGATGATTATGGAAGGATTAGCTGAGCAGGCAGTAACGGAAAGATATACAGAAAAAAATAATGCACCGTGGACGACGTATCTTTCAAAAGAAGAAGCGATTTATTATTGGCAAAACGTTGTACAAGAAAGAATAAGCATAAAACGAGGAACAAAGGAGCATGACATTTTATTAAATGGACTTCATTCCTACCCGAAAATGCTTGGCTATGCACTTGGATTTTATATTGTAAAAGATTGTGTAGCGTTTGAAGGAGAAGATACACTTTCTTTATTATCTATAGATGCGAAAGAAATATTGAGTAAAGCAAATACATTTCATGTTTCATGAAAAAACAGGAGCTATATCTCCTGTTTTTTTAATATTATAGAAGAAAAAATAATAATTAGAATATATTTCCTAAAGTGGAATAAAGTTAAGCAAAAATGAACATAATGATTGGTACAAACAGTAGTGAAGTGAGGGGTAGAGAATGTTATATCTGCATGATGTATGGGTAAATTGGTTTGAAGGTGAAGAGAATGGGTATAACGTTTGTCATTTTTACGAATGGCGGAAAGATGATACGATTGAGCTATTAGATCAAGTGCCATTATTAAAAGTAGATTCCACATTATATCATTACATCGAGAACGAATTGTTAGAGCTTCCGCAAAAGTTATTGGAAGACGTACATCATAAGGCTTATATTCGTAAAAATCACGAACGTTTGCAACAAGAGTATTGTTTTGTTGTTACAGATGGAAAAGGAATTATTGCGATTGATTCAATCGGCTATAATGTGCCAATTAGAAAAAGTAGGCTTATACCTCGTCAAGAACAGATGGTATATGAGATGGTAGAAAATGTGCAGGCAGAAAAGTATGATTTCCAAGTGGAAGAGATTGAAAAAGAACATCACATTTTATCGCCGTCGCCTTTCATCATGAACGGCCTAACTCGTAAAGAACGACAGTTAAAACAATTATTATTTATGGCGTTAGATCAATTACATACAACGAAAAATCCAGCTGAAATTCGCTATTGGTTCACAGAGTGGGATCCATCGGCGTACGGAATGGTCCAACATATGGAGTTTGAAGATGTTTGGGCTAAGCTTTATGATGAAGCGAAAGCGGGATGGTCCGAGAAGCACGAGCAATTATGTGAGCGCTTAGTGAAAGGACAGCCGTTTTTTGAAAAGTTATGGGAAATGGAAAATGAGCAGAAGGTAAATTAAAAAACCGCCAATTGGCGGTTTTTTTTATGGAGTCGGCAAGCTCTTCGTGTCTAAGAACCTTCCGCATAAGAAGACAAAAAGCGTCTTTTATGCGAAAGAGCCTTAGCTAATCAGAGCTGAACGAGCCGCTTCCGCTTTATAATGAAATCCAGCTCCGGCTCCTAACCCTTCGCGTCTAAGAGCCTTTCCCACGAGAAGGCAAAAAGCACCTTCTGTGGGAAAGAACCTTATCCGTCAGGGCTAAACAGCCGCCTCCGCTTTATAAGTTAATCCAGCTCCGGCGGCAAGAATGTTCGGTGGTTTCGCGGCCTTCCTGCGAGGTAAAAAACACCTCTACGTCAGGAGCTCCATCCCCCTCACATTCTGAACGAGCCGCCTCCGCTTTATATGTTATCTACGTTTTCTGCTTAGTCCCATTGCGTTTTCTACTTTGCGTAGTTGTTTGAATGCAACTCGGTTTGCTTTTTCGGCACCTTTGTCTAGAATTTCGTCTAGTTCTGGGGAGTTGATTAGTTCGTTATATTTGTCTTGGATTGGGCGAATTGCGTCCACAACTACTTGTGCTAGGTCACCTTTGAAGTCGCCGTATCCTTTTCCATCGTACATTGCTTCTATTTCTTCAACTGTTTTGCCAGAGAATGAAGAGTAAATTGTTAATAAGTTAGAAATTCCAGGTTTGTTTTCTTTATCAAATTTAACGATACCTTCCGAGTCAGTTACGGCACTTTTAATTTTCTTTTCGATTGTTTTTGGCTCATCAAGCATACTGATCATTGATTTTGGATTCGGATCAGATTTACTCATTTTTTTCGTAGGTTCTGTTAATGACATAACGCGAGCTCCTACTTTTGGAATACGAATTTCAGGAACTGTGAACACTTCGCGGAAGCGTTTGTTGAAACGCTCTGCTAAATCGCGTGTTAATTCCATATGTTGTTTTTGGTCATCACCAACAGGCACGATTTCAGTGTTGTAAAGTAAAATATCAGCAGCCATTAATGGTGGATACGTAAGTAATCCAGCTGGAACTGAATCTCTACCAGAAGCTTTATCTTTATATTGTGTCATACGCTCTAATTCTCCAACGTAAGCAACAGATTGCATGATCCATCCTAGCTGAGCGTGTGCTGGTACTTCTGATTGTACAAATAAAGTAGCTTTTTCAGGATCGATGCCGCATGCAACATATAGTGCAGCAAGACTGCGGATGTTTTTGCGAAGTTGTACAGGGTCTTGAGGTACTGTAATTGCATGTTGGTTTACGATACAGAAATAGCAGTCGTGTTCGTTTTGAAGCTCTGTAAATTGCTTCATAGCCCCTAAATAGTTTCCAAGTGTAATCGTTCCGCTTGGCTGAATACCAGAAAAGATAACTGACATAAGTAATTCCTCCTAAAATTGAATGTGTGATGGGGAAGAGAAGGCATACAAAAAAGCCCATTCATCCCAAATTACATAGGGACGAATGGACCGCGGTACCACCCTAATTATTTCACAGCTGTGAAATCTCTCAGATCCATAATAACGTCTGGATATAACGCCAAAGCCTACTACTCTCGGTTCGGTTTGGTGCTCAAAAGCCCATTCCATATTGTGCAATTACTTGTTCACACCAGCCACAAGCTCTCTGAAATTGCTTCAATATGTACTCTTCTTTATCATCGCATACATATAAATTTATTTATTTTTAACTGAGCCCTTTTAATATGAAAGAACTAAAGTTTTATAACAAAATGTTTTGCTGATTATTATATCATATGGAATAGTGTTTGCAAACTACATCAAAATAGTAAAGCTAATGAGAGTCGAGAACAACCCAAGCACGATGCCAGTAATACAAATCGGATACGTCCATTTGAATGAATATGTTTTATAAATACGTTCTTTCTTATCGATAGGTTCCTCTGCTTCTTCAATTAAAGAGTCAATTTTTTTATTCGTACCAAATACTCTTTGGAATGCGTAAATTGTTACGTTAAAAAATCCATTTTGAAATATGAATAAAAAACCACCTATAAGAATAAAAAACAATGCGATATAGAATGAAATGTTGACAAAATTCAACAAAAACTGAGAAGAAACGAGGAATGCGCCAACACTAGAAGCGATTATCGCTACAAAAAATAGTATACAAGTATGAAAAAAAACTTTATTCAAAATATTCCCCTCCGTCAAAATATTACTAGAATTATTATACTATAAAAGTTATAATAAGTAATATAAATAATTTTTTGAAAATTATACGCAATTGGAGTTCTAATTTCAAGATGATGGTATCAATGTTAACGTATTCCTTTACAAAAAAATAAAAATATTAGCATTTTATTAAAAATTTTAACAAAAAAACAAAAAACTATATTCACAATCGTCATATTATATGTATAATGAAAATTGTAGAAACTTGGAGATTATTCTTTCAATTCTACTTTTTTACAAGTGAGGGTACAGGAAGTGCAATTAGGGGAGGCAACACAACATGAAGAAAAAGATACCGTTATTACTTGCATCAACTTTAACTGCAAGTATGTTGCTTGGCGCGTGTAGCTATCAGAAAGAGGACGCTAAAGCAAAAGGAAAAGAAACCGCTACTAGTAGTAGTAACGGAAAACAGATTCTTAATTTAACAGAGTTATCTGAAATTCCATCAATGGATGCATCATTAGCGTCAGATTCTGCGTCTTCAACAGCATTAAATAATACGATGGAAGGTTTATATCGTACTGGCAAAGATCAAAAGAGAATGCCTGGGGTTGCTGAAGATGTACAAAAGTTGGACGATGGTAAAAAATACATATTCAAATTAAGAAAAGATGCGAAATGGTCGAATGGGGAACCTGTAACAGCGAAAGATTTTGTGTATTCATGGAAAAGAGCAGTAAATCCAGATACAAAAGCGACGTATTCGTACATTATGTTTGATATTAAAAATGCAGAAAAAATTCATAAAAGAGAATTACCAGCTGACCAATTAGGTGTAAAAGCGATTGATGATTATACATTAGAAGTGGAATTAGACAATCCTGTTCCTTACTTTATTGATTTAACAGTTTATCCAGTATTTTACCCACTAAATGAAAATTTTGTGAAATCACAAGGTGATAAGTTTGGTTTAGAGGCAAATACAACATTATATAACGGGCCATTCGTTATGAGTGATTGGAAACATGAACAAAGCTTCCAATTTAAGAAGAACCCATCATATTGGGATAACAAAACGGTTAAAATTGAAGAAATTAATTTCAATATTGTAAAAAACACATCAACTGATGTAAATTTATATGAGACAAATGCGATTGATCGTGCGGTTCTAACATCGGAATTTGTTGATAAGTTTAGACAAAATCCAGAGTTCCAAACACGAAAAGAAGCTGGAGTTGCCTATTTAAGATTTAATCAAAATAATAAGTATTTAAGTAATAAAAACTTAAGAAAAGCAATTTCGATGTCCTTTGACCGTGATAACATTGCAAAAGTTATTTTAAACAACGGTGCAATCGGTGCTTACGGATTTGTTGGAAAAGATTTCGCTGAAGGTCCGAATAAAAAAGACTTCCGTGCTGAAAATGGAAATCTAGTTGAAACGGATTCAAAAGAAGCGAAAAAACTTTGGGAAACAGCGAAGAAAGAGCTTGGCACTGATAAAATCGAACTAGAATTCTTAAGCTTTGATAATGAAGATGCTAAAAAAATTGGCGAATTCTTAAAAGGTGAGATGGAAAAGAACTTACCTGGTTTAACGATTAAAATTAAACAGCAGCCATTCGCGCAAAAAAATAAGTTAGAAGACTCTCAGCAATATGATATGGCGTTTGGCGTTTGGGGTCCAGACTTCCCAGATCCAATCTCATATTTAGATATGTTTGTTACAAATGGGTCTCAAAATAAAACAGGGTATTCTAATCCGAAATATGATGAGTTAATTCTAAAAGCTAAAACAGATACAAAAGATTTACAAGCTCGCTGGAATAACCTTTTAGAAGTAGAAAAAATGCTAGTTAAAGAGGATGCGGTAATCGCTCCGATCTACCAAAAAGGTTCAGCGTATGTAGTAAAAGGTGCTGTAAAAGATATTATCCCAATTAACTATGGTGGTAAATTAACTTACAAATGGGCATCTGTTGAACAAAAATAATCTTTTTTTCCATCGTTTACAAGGGTATATGCCTGTGATGGGCATATGCTCTTATTTTAAAAAAATAAAAGTAAGAATATTTAAAACTATCTTATTGCTTTTGAGAAAAACGGGGAGGTGCTTGACTATGGGACGTTATGTATTAAAACGTTTCGTGTACATGGCTTTGACATTATTTTTAATTACTACACTGACTTTCTTCTTGATGAAATTGCTTCCGGGTTCTCCGCTTAAAAACCAGGAGAAGCTATCACCAGCACAAAAGGAAATCATTCTTGAAAAATATGGTTTAAATGATCCAGTGCCAGTTCAATATGCACGTTATTTAGGTAACTTAGTAAAAGGTGATTTAGGGGTATCATTCCAATATGATAACCGCCCAGTAACAGATATGATTGTGGATCGTATTGGACCATCGGCACAACTTGGTTTACAAGCGATTATATTAGGATCATTTATCGGGTTAATTTTAGGAATCGTTGCGGCACTTCGTAACAATACGTGGGTCGATTATGGTGCAACAGTTATTTCGGTACTCGGAATGTCGGTACCATCATTCGTATTCGCCGCATTACTACAATATTTCGTAGGGGTAAAACTTGGTTGGTTCCCAGTAGCATTCTGGAAAGGACCAGAGTTTACTGTAATGCCTACAATTGCATTATCGATGTCAGTTATCGCAACAATCGCACGTTTCTCTCGTGCAGAATTAATTGAAGTTATGCAGTCTGACTATATTTTAACAGCGAAAGCAAAAGGGATTAGTCAAGGCGTTATCATTGTAAAACACGCACTTCGTAACGCGTTAATTCCAGTTGTAACAATTTTAGGACCAATGGTTGCGGCATTAATTACAGGAACACTTGTTATCGAGCAAATTTATGCTGTACCTGGACTTGGGGAACAATTCGTTAAATCGATTACTTTAAATGACTATACAGTTATTATGGGAACTACGATTTTCTATAGTGCAATCTTCATTTTAGTTATTTTCATTGTCGATATTTTATACGGAATTATTGATCCTCGTATTCGTTTAGCGGGAGGGAAAAAATGATGAAAGATGTACAAAAATTATCTCCAGATTTATTTCAACAAGCCAATCAAAATAATGTTGATAATGAAGTCATTGCCCGTCCAAGCTTAACGTTTTGGCAAGATGTAAGAAGACGTTTGTTCCAACATAAAGGTGCGATGCTTGGCCTTGTATTATTAGTACTCATTGCACTATTAGCGATTTTTGGACCGATGGTAAGTAAACACTCGTATAAAGAGCAAGATTTAGGTCGTGCGAAATTACCACCAAAAATTCCTGTTATTGAAAATGTTCATTGGTTACCATTTGACGGTACAGATCAATATGGTGTTGACCAATATGCAAAACGTGATATTAAAGAGTACTTCTGGTTTGGTACAGATGATCTTGGCCGTGACTTATGGACAAGAACATGGGAAGGTACACGCGTATCATTATATATCGCTCTTTTAGCAGCAGCAATTGACTTAGTAATTGGGGTTGCATACGGAGGTATTTCAGCATTCTACGGCGGTAGAGTAGATAATATTATGCAACGTATTATGGAGATTATCAACGGTATTCCATACTTAATCATCGTTATTTTAATGGTAATCATTATGGGATCTGGTATTTGGTCAATCACACTCGCGATGGCGATTACAGGTTGGATAGGAATGTCGCGGATTGTTCGTGGACAAATCTTAAAGTTAAAAAACCAAGAATATGTATTAGCATCTCGTACATTAGGTGCAACAAATACACAATTAATTGTGAAACATTTAATTCCAAACGTAATGGGACCTATCATCGTAATGACAATGTTTACAATTCCATCAGCGGTATTTGGTGAAGCGTTCTTAAGTTTCATCGGTTTAGGAATTCAGCCACCATTTGCGTCACTTGGTTCTCTTGTAAATGATGGGTATAAATCTATTCAAACGTATCCACACATGATGTTCATCCCTGCGGTTGTCATCAGTATGTTAATTCTAGCATTCAACTTAATGGCAGATGGATTACGCGATGCGTTAGATCCAAAAATGCGTAAGTAAAAGAGGGGAGAGGCAAAAATGAAAACATTGTTAGAGGTAAAAGATTTACAAGTCTCCTTTGATACACATGCAGGTGAAGTACAAGCAGTGCGCGGAGTTACTTTTGATTTAAAAAAAGGGGAAACATTAGCGATTGTAGGAGAGTCTGGTTCTGGGAAATCAGTTACTTCTAAAGCGCTAATGGGTTTAATCCCAAATCCTCCAGGCCGTATTAAAAATGGAGAGATTGTATTTGACGGTCGTGATTTAACGAAATTAACGGAAAAAGAAATGCAGCAAGTTCGTGGTAAAGATATTGCAATGATTTTCCAAGATCCAATGACATCATTAAATCCAACGATGACAATTGGGAATCAAATTATGGAAGGTCTTATTAAACACCAAGGGATGAGTAGAGGAGACGCACGTAAAGTTGCGTTAGAATTAATCGACCTTGTAGGTATTCCAAATCCAGAAGCGCGTTTAAAACAATATCCTCACCAATTCTCAGGTGGTATGAGACAGCGTGTAGTTATTGCGATGGCGTTAGCTTGTAATCCGAAATTATTAATTGCCGATGAGCCGACAACAGCACTAGACGTTACAATTCAGGCGCAAATTTTAGAGCTTATGAAAGACATTCAGCAAAAGACAGAAGCAGCAATCATTTTCATTACACATGACTTAGGTGTAGTAGCAAACGTTGCTGACCGAGTTGCGGTTATGTATGCTGGTAAAGTTGTTGAAATTGGAACTGTAGATGAAATTTTCTACAACCCAAAACATCCGTACACATGGGGCTTAATCGCATCTATGCCAAGCTTAGATGGATCAGAGGAAGAGCTATATGCGATTCCAGGAACGCCTCCTGACTTATTAAAACCGCCAAAGGGTGATGCTTTTGCACCACGTAACCCGCAGGCACTGAAAATTGATTTTGAAATGGAACCACCTTTATTTAAAGTAAGTGATACACACTATGCGGCAACTTGGTTACTTCATGAGCAAGCTCCAGAAGTAAAACCGCCGGCAGTCGTTGAGAAACGCATTCTTCAAATGAAAGCAGGTGAACAACATGACTAAACAACGTGAGAAATTAATTGAAGTGAAAAATGTAAAGCAGCACTTTGACGTGAGTGGTGGTGTTGTCAAAGCGGTTAATGATATTTCATTTGATATTTACCGCGGAGAAACATTTGGTCTTGTAGGAGAATCGGGTTGTGGTAAATCGACAACTGGAAGAACGATTATTCGTTTATATGATGCAACTGCTGGTGAAGTGTTGTTCGATGGTGAAAATGTACATGGTAAAAAATCACGCGCAGAATTGAAGAAATTCAACCGTAAAATGCAAATGATTTTCCAAGATCCATATGCATCATTAAATCCTCGTATGACAGTAGGGGATATTATCGCAGAAGGTATTGATATTCACGGATTAGCGAAAAGCAAAAAAGAGCGTATGGACCGTGTTCACGAGCTGTTAAATACAGTTGGTTTAAATAAAGAGCACGCAAACCGTTTCCCGCATGAATTCTCAGGTGGACAACGTCAACGTATCGGTATCGCTCGTGCACTTGCTGTAGAACCTGAATTTATCATTGCCGATGAGCCAATCTCAGCACTTGACGTATCGATCCAGGCGCAAGTTGTAAACTTACTGAAACAGTTACAAAAAGAAAAAGGTTTAACATATTTATTCATTGCCCATGATTTATCAATGGTAAAATACATTAGTGATCGCATCGGCGTAATGTATCGTGGTCAAATCGTTGAGCTAACAACAAGTGATGAGTTATATGCGAATCCAATTCATCCATATACAAAATCACTATTATCAGCAATTCCGCTTCCAGATCCAGATTATGAGCGCAATCGTAAACGTATCGTATACGATCCATCTCAGCATGAATACGGTAGCGAAGTACCAACAATGCGTGAAATTCGCCCAGGACATTTCGTACTATGTTCTGAAGCAGAGTATAAGAAATATAAAGAAATCTATCAATAAAAAAGTAGAGCCATTCTTCTGTTACGGGAGGATGGCTCTATTTTTTGTAATAAAGTGAAACTTTAATCAGTGGGGGTTTTGTTCATCCCCACTGATTATTAGTTGAACCAATCGGGCGTTTACGGGCAGTTGATCTCCCACCTAACTTCCTCGCATTCTCCGAATTTTGAGGTGGGAGTCTTACTGCCCGTTAATGCGGGATAAAAGTAAGAGAAATGAGTTAATAGTAGTTATGTTCAGAAGGTTTGGCTTGTTCGTGAGGGAATGGATCGGTTCTTAAAACCAGTTGAAAAAGTATTAAGTAATTTTTCGATGTGTACTGCTGTCACTACTAATTAACTTGATTTAAACTATTAAAAAAGGAACTTTCTATGAGTTCTTTTTCTACTATATAAAACATTTCTATTATCAATATTTGTCGGTAAATCGATATATTTAAAGAATCGCTGATATAAATTGAGTTACGGTCGATATATTTTGGAAATCGCCGATATATTTCGAGTTGCGGTCGATATATTCGAAAAACCGCCGATATAATTTCATTTACTGTGGTGATATCCTATAAAACGTACGTTTTATAGGATATCACCTTTATATTTTCTACTGCGCTTGAACAGAAGCACTATCTTCTTGTTCATCCGGTTTAACAAGTGCATAATTTTCCCACGCTCTACTTCTCCAACGGAAGAACATAATAATCGCCCGAGTCCATTCGTCGATAGCAATCGCTAGCCAAATACCAACGAGACCCATATCTAATTGAAAGACGAAAAAGTAGCCGAGCGGTAAGCTCATTAACACCATGGAGAATGCGCCGATTAAAACTGGATATTTCGCATCACCAGCTGCACGAAGGGAATTAATGATGACGATGTTCATCGTCCGTCCTGTTTCAAGTAGTACACTTAGTAAAAGAACGCTTGCCCCTAGAGAGATAATATGGGGATTATCCGTAAATAGTCGCATTAATTGTGTGCGGAATGTAATAACGAGAATGACCATAAATAAAGTTACACCAATCGCCCATTGTACACTTTTCCATACACGTGTGTACGCTTCATCCTTTTCATTTCCGCCAACTAGGCGCCCAACGATAATAGCTGTTCCCATACCGATAGCAATGGCGAATAAATAAGTGAACATAGAAATGTTAGTAGCGTATTGTCTAGCAGCTAACGATTCTGTTCCTAAGTATGTTGCGTAGTATAGGAAGACGATTTGGCAAGCTTGGTACATTACTTGTTCAAATGCAGATGGAATACCGATCTTTAAAATTTTGCCAACGTATTCTTTTGATAAAGTGAAGTAGTATTGTAATTTCACGCGGTATTCCATAACGCGATACAGTAACCAGAAGAATACAATAAGTGCGATTAACCGGCTGACGGCGGAAGAAATAGCTGCCCCTTGCACACCAAGTTCAGGGAAACCGAATTTCCCAAAAATGAGTACGTAGTTTCCGGCGATATGAATAATATTCATTCCAAGTGAAATAAACATCGCTTGCTTTGTAAAGCCGTGTACGCGGATAATTGCAGCTAATGAGTTAATAATAGCCTGAAGAAAAATGGCTCCCCCGACGATGGATAAATAACTTTGCGCGTACGTTAATACATCACCTTGTAAGTTCATTGCCATCATCATATGTTTTGAAAATAAAAGAAAACCGGCGCTTATAACGAGACCGACTCCTAAATTTAATGTTACTGCTAATGCTGATATTTTGGATGCTTCCATAAAGCGTTTAGAACCGAGGTATTGAGATACGACGATAGCTGCGCCATTCCCGATGACTTCTAGTACTAAAATAGCGATATGGAGGTATTGATTTGCTGCACCAACCCCAGATACAGCATCGTCTGATAATGCACTTAACATGAAAGTATCAGCGATCCCCATCAGCATAAAAAGAAAAACTTCTAGAAAAATAGGCCATGTTAATAAGAATAAACTTAATTTTTCTGTTGGCCCGTTTTTTGAGCGAATTGCTGTCATGTCCGTCCCCTCTTTACCGATATCTAATTTTAGCAAAGTGTATCGTAACACACTTTCATATCCTTTGCACTCATTTTAGCCTACATATTTTCAATATGAACGAATCTTCATTTTATGACAAAAAAAGAAGAATAATTATACGTAAGATATAATGAGATATAAATTTTGTTATTCTCTGATAATTTAAAAAACTATAAAACTTATTACTTTTAACATATTAGCGCAATAAAAACGCAGTATGAAACGTTTACAAATACACCGAATATTAACAGAAAATTTTAATGAAATAGAAATATAAATATACAAAGAATATATTTGTGTGTATAATATGAATTATTAGAACATACATATATTTCTTTCTGTTTGAAAATGAAAGGGCTAACATTTTTTTGGAGGGTGGAAGTATGAAAAAAAAGATACCAGTTTTTGTAGCATCAACAGTAGCAATGAGCATGATTTTAGGGGCATGTAGCTATCAAAAAGATGAACCGCAAGCAAGCGCAAAAGGGGATAGCGGTAAAAGCGGTGCTAAGCAAGTTATAAACTTAGTTGAAACACAAGAAATTCCAACGATGGACCCAGCATTATCAGCTGATGCAGTTTCTTCGAAAGTAATGAACAATACGATGGAAGGTCTATACCGCCTTGGAAAAGATGATAAATTAGTTCCAGGTGTAGCGAAAGAATTCCAAAAGTCAGAAGACGGTAAAAAGTATACATTTAAATTACGTGAAGATGCAAAATGGTCAAATGGTGATCCTGTAACGGCGAAAGATTTCGTGTATGCATGGCAAAGAGCAATTAATCCAGATACAGCTGCGAAATCAGCGTATATTATGTACGATATAAAAAATGCAGAGAAAATTAATAAAAAAGAGATGAGTCCAGATCAATTAGGCGTCAAAGCGATTGATGATCATACATTAGAAGTAGAATTAGATAATTCTATCCCATATCTTGTTGATTTAATGGTCTATCCAATCTTCTATCCTGTTAATGAAAAGTATGTGAAAGAGCAAGGGGCGAAGTTTGGCTTAGAAGCAAATACAACACTTTACAACGGTCCATTTACACTAAGTGATTGGCAACATGAACGTAGTTTCAAAATGACAAAGAGCCCATCTTATTGGGACAATAAAGAAGTGAAGCTTGAGGAAGTAAACTTTAACATTGTAAAAGATACATCTACACCAATTAACTTATATGAAACAAACGCAATCGATCGAGCTACATTATTAGCAGAGTTCATCGATAAATATAAAGGAAAACCAGATTTCAAAACAGTAGAAGATACATCTGTATTCTTCCTTCGTTTAAATCAAAAAGACCCAGCTTTAGCAAATAAAAATATTCGTAAAGCAATTTCACTTGGTTTTGACCGTAAACCATTCGTTGATACGTTATTAAATAACGGTTCTAAGCCAGCGACGGGATTAATTCCTGACAATTTCATTAAAGGACCGGATAAAAAAGATTTCCGTGCTGAAAATGGAGATATTGTAAAACCGAATGTGAAAGAAGCGAAAAAGTATTGGGAAGCTGGTAAAAAAGAGCTTGGTAAAAATGAAATTGAATTAGAGCTATTAAATGAAGACGTTGAATTATCGAAGAAAACTGGTGAATATTTAAAAGGTGAGTTAGAAAAGAATTTACCAGGTTTAACAGTGAAAATTAAACAACAACCATTCGCGCAAAAATTAAAATTAGAAGATGCGGGCGATTATGTAATGTCATTCTCTGGCTGGAGTGCAGACTTCCCAGATCCAATTACATACCTTGATATGTTTGTAACTGACGGAGCGCAAAACAAAATGAAGTATTCTAATCCGAAGTACGATGAGATTATTATGAAAGCGAAAAAAGATGGAAGCGATGTAAATGCTCGCTGGAAAAACTTACTTGAAGCAGAAAAAATGTTACTTGATGACGCAGCGATTGTTCCAGTATACCAACGTGGTAGAGCATATTTACAAAGAGAAACAATTAAAGATATGTACAACCATAAATATGGCGGCGAAGTAAGCTTTAAATGGGCATCAGTAGGAAAATAAGAAAAAAAGCAGGTGATTACCTGCTTTTTTTAATACGTACGTTTTTTATAAATACCTTTTCCACCAACTTGGTTCCAGCCGGATTGTACATCTAAACTTTTGTTAACAAACTTCATTTTTTCTTTCCCACCAAAGAGTTTTTCACCAATGCTATTTGTAATGACACCAATCAATGCTGTTATTCCGATGATGAGGGCAGCAACAATGACAAAATCAACAAAATAAGCAATCATATGCAAATTCCCCCTTTGCCTGTCTATATGTTTATTGTATGAGATTAAAGATGAAAAAGAAAGAAATGTCAGAAAAATATTGAATTTACTTTAGAAATCGTATGGACATGAGTGAAGAGATTTGTTAAAATGGGAACAAGTGTTCCTTTTTGTTTTAACCTTGAGAGTCTTACATTTCTCAATTGTTTTGTTGGAAAAAGGTAAGAAAACGTTATCTTTTTGATAGGGGAAGATTATGAAAATGTAATTGTATATCAGGTGAAAATTATTGTAGAAAGCAAGTGTCAAAAGGGTTGAGGATCGTTGTTAAAGGACAGTTAAAGTGAGTGTAATCATGTTACATAGCAGTGGAATACAAGGAAGAGTTTTCTCAACTAGCAGTAAATTTACTGTATATTTCTTGCAAAAACTATTGTATAATGATTATAGAAGTTACTTATTAAAAGTAATTGTTGTTTGTAATAAGTTGTTGCTTACATGAACTGCGATTTTTTTACTTTGCTATAAGACAAGTTATTGTGAAGAATTGCTGAAGTTAGAAATTTAAACTGTAATTAGTACAGAATTTGTACTCTTTAAGGAGAGTGAGCTTTGTATGGTAACATTATATAGTTCTCCAAGCTGTACGTCTTGTAGAAAGGCGAAATTATGGCTAGAGGAAAATCATATTCCTTATATAGAACGTAATATTTTCTCAGATCCATTAACGATTGAGGAAATTAAAGAAATTTTACGTATGACAGAAAGCGGAACGGATGAGATTATTTCTACTCGTTCAAAAGTTTTCCAAGAATTGAATGTGAACTTAGAGTCTTTACCACTTCAAGATTTATATAAGATGATTCGTGACTATCCAGGTATTTTACGTCGTCCAATTATGATTGACGAAAAACGCCTTCAAGTAGGTTACAACGAAGACGAGATCCGTCGTTTCTTACCACGTACAGTAAGAACGTTCCAATTACGTGAAGCACAACGTCTTGTAAATTAATTATAATAATATGAAAACCTTCTACCTATTATATAGTAGAAGGTTTTTTTTTACTGTTTAACATTTCGTAATCGAACTTGTTGAACGATAAAGCCTATACATAAAACGGTGAAAATGAACAAATAAGGGATGCCGGTGGTAAAACTAGGATTATGATAGAAAAACGTTGCAAGTCTGTCTTCGTGTGTAATCATTTTTCCTGCTGTATAGGCGAGAACTGCTGCCCCACCATAAATAAGAAATGGAAAGCGTTCCATGAATATTAAAATAAGTTTGCTTCCCCAAATGATAATCGGGATAGAAATGAATAAACCGATTATCACGAGTAAAAATCTTCCGTGAGCTGCTCCTGCAATGGCAAGAACATTATCAAACCCCATAACGAGATCTGCGAATACAATTGTACGTACAGCTTGGAATAAAGTCGTTTTTCCTTGGATAGAAGAAAGGTCATTGTTATTATCAGTTAGTAAATTTACCGCGATTAATGTGAGTAAAATTCCGCCAATGAGTTGTAAGAATGGGATATCGAGTAAATAGACGGCTAGTATTGTGAGGAGAATTCGTAGCACGATTGCTAAAATAGTACCAATCAAAATGGCTTTATTTCGTTTTTCTTCAGGTAAATTTCGGCTAGCTAGTGCGATGACAATTGCGTTATCGCCACCTAGTACAACATCGATACCGACAATCATTAGTACAGATGTTAAAAACTCTAAGTCCATTCGTCTGCCTCCATTTATGATGTTTTAATAAGCGAAATATATGTATGTGATGAAGAAAGTTTGTCTAGCTTTTCCCGCGTACTTGGGGGACTAAATAATCTCCTCTAATAGATGTTTCACTTTATTACAGTGTACGGGCGAATATGGAAATGTATGTCCAAATTTTTTGTGAACAGTGAATTGGCGTCATGATATATTTGTCCCGCTATCTGGGGGCTAATCATCTGAGGATGAACACCCCCCCCACTGATTAAAGTTTTACTTTATGTAAGCAGCTGAATGAAGGTAGGCATATAACTATTTTTGTAAAATAAATCGATTTTATTTCCATTCTGGAGAATCTTATCATAAAATGAAAGTACAAGAATCTATTGATTTGTCATATGAGTGGGGGATCCCTTCATAACAATTCTAAACAGGAAGGGAGAGTTGTATTTTGGATATTGAAAGAATTAATGATCATACAATGAAATTTTTTATTACGTACATTGATATAGAGGATAGAGGATTTAACCGTGAAGAAATTTGGTATGACCGCGAACGAAGTGAAGAACTTTTTTGGGAAATGATGGATGAAGCTCGTGATCATGACGATTTCTTTATTGATGGACCATTATGGATTCAAGTGCAAGCGGTTGACAAAGGGATTGAAGTGCTTGTAACGAAAGCACAGCTTTCAAAGGATGGGCAAAAGCTAGAACTACCAATAGGTGTAGACAAAATTATAGATATTCCTCTAGATGAAGGAATCGAATCGTTATTCCAGCAAGAATTAGAGGAAGAGGAAGTAGAACCAGCTGGTACAAACTTTAATGAAGATGGCACGTTTGGCTTTTTAATAAAGTTTAATGATTTTGAAGATGTAATTTCATTAAGTCATCGTCTAATCTTTGAAGATATAAAAGATGAGCTGTATTCATTTGAGGACCGCTATTATGTATATGTGGAATTTGATGAAGTGCTACATGATGAGGAAGAAATTGATCGTATTTTAAGTATTATTTTAGAATATGGAGAAGAATCTACTTTAACGATTCACCGTGTAAGTGAGTATGGAAAACAAGTTGTGAAAGAGCGTGCGCTTGAGACAATTCGCAACCATTTTCCTGCTAAGACGTAGGCCGATTTCTATAGTATGAAATCGGCTTTTTTTATGAAGCATAGGAAAGTTGTCTTTGTAAGGAGGTAAGAGATGAAAAATACGTTAAAACTACTTTTCTTTTTTCTATTATTGTTCGCATTATTTGTTTCGTTACGTATGTTTATTGATGTAGCATTTTATTCGGATGTAATTGGGATAGAAAACATTTCGATTTTAGGTATTATTAGTATTATATTTACGGTTTCTGCGTTTTTAATAGGGTGTGTTATTTTCTTAGAAAACCGCCACCCGTCTAAAACACTTACATGGTTAATCGTACTAGGTATTTTTCCAGTGTTCGGTTTCTTTGCTTATTTATTATTTGGACAAAACTTTCGTAGGAAAAGAATGTTCCAAAAGAAGGCATTACTTGATGAACAGGCGTTTTTACAATATAAGGGACACGAAGATCACGAAGAACGGATTTTGAGAAACCATAAGCATCAAGAATTGTTATTTCGCTTAGCAGATCGACTGGGTGCTTTAAATATTTCATTTCAAACTGAAACGAGGACATTAACAAATGGAGATGAAACGTTTCAGGCAATTTTAGATGGATTAAATCGAGCGAAACACCACATTCATATGGAATATTACATTGTACGTGATGATAAGCTAGGTACAGAAATTAAAGATATTTTAATAAAAAAATCAAAAGAAGGCGTTGTCGTTCGTTTTTTATATGATGCGGTTGGAAGTTTTAAATTATCAAATTCGTATATTGAAGAATTGAATGATGCAGGAGTAGAAATGATTCCATTTTTCCCTGTACGCTTTCCGATTTTAAACGATAAAATTAATTATCGAAACCACCGGAAAATCGTTATTATTGATGGAAATGAAGGATTTGTAGGTGGATTAAATATTGGCGATGAATATTTAGGGAAGGATAAATATTTCGGTTTTTGGCGAGATACGCATTTATATTTGCGCGGTGAAGCAGTTCAAAGCTTACAGCTGATTTTCCTTCAAGATTGGTTTTATATGACTGGTGAGGCAGTATTAGCGCCTGAATATTTACAAGCGAAAGCAGTTGAGGGTGATCATTGGGGCGGAGTGCAACTAGTTGCGGGCGGACCAGATAATAAATGGGAAACAATTAAACATTTATATTTTGCAATGATTGCTTCTGCTCGGAAATCGATTTGGATTGCAACACCATATTTTATTCCAGATGATGATATTTTATCTGCATTAAAAGTAGCTGCACTTGCTGGTATTGATGTTCGTTTGTTAATGCCAAGTAAGCCAGATAAGCGTACTGTCTTTTATGCATCAAGATCGTACTTTCCGGAGTTATTAGATGCAGGAGTAAAAATATATGAATATGAAAAAGGTTTTCTTCATAGTAAAGTTGTCATCGTTGATTCTGATTTAGCTTCAATTGGGACAGCTAATATGGATATGAGAAGTTTTCATTTAAACTTCGAAGTAAATGCCTTTTTATATGATACAGATAGCATTCGAAAGCTCGTTCAAGATTTTAAAGATGATTTAGAAGAATCAAGTGAAATTCATGTCGATCGCTTTCATAAAAGGCGTCTTCATAGACGAATTGTTGAATCAACGTATCGGTTATTATCACCTTTGTTATAGAAAAAGATGTCCTAAATTAGGACATCTTTTTTTTGAAGGGAATTTGTAGTAATTTGTAGAATACAAGAAGCTGAAAGGGTGTGATTGCGATATTTATTGCAAGGAGAGAAAACGGAGAAAAAATTCACCTATTATATAACCGGGATGAAGAGTGTTTACGCGATATGCGTAAACAAGAAAGATTTTTTTGTACAGCTTGCGGAAAGGAAGTGCAAATGAAATTAGGAAAACAGAAGAGCTGGCATTTTGCTCATAAGAAAGTAGATTCATGCCTTGCGTTTTATGAAGCTGAATCTATGTATCATATGCACGGTAAAGAGTTGTTATATAAATGGTTAAAGACGCAAAGTTGGGATGTGGAAATTGAGTATTACCTTCCAGAGATTCGTCAGCGCCCAGATCTGTTTATAGAAAGAGACGGGAGAAAGATTGCTATTGAATATCAATGTGCTGCGTTATGCACGGAGCAATTATTCAAGCGAACATTATCGTATTGGAAAGCAGGTATACAAGTAATATGGATATTAGGCGGAAATCAACTGAAAAGGCATTCCGCTTATTGGTTTTCGTTATCTTCGTTTCATTCCTTTTGTCTACAGTCTTATCCTCAGCCATTACTCTTCTTTTTTTGTCCAAAGCAAAAAGCATTTATGAAATGTGCATTAATAACCGCATTTTCTTCAAATATTTATTTCTCACATACTATTTATTTACCTCTTCGTACTACAAGTCTTGAAAATCTTCTTCAGCCAGTTCCATTTCAAAAAAAACGATTAGAACAAGAATGGACGCATAAAAAGCAATATTTTCGGACGAATGCTTTACCTATTTGGAATTATAATCATAAGTCACTACTACGCGTTCTATATCAATTTAAATTTACCCCAGCGAGTTTTCCTTCTGAAATTGGTGTTCCTCTTCCATCCTCATTTGCTTTTCAAACAAATCCATTTATATGGCAAGCTTCTCTTTATATGAAGTGCATAGGTAAGCTTAAGGTAGGGGAGTATATTTCCTTTCAATACGTATGTAATTATGTAGCAAAATATACGAGGAGGCGTCTACTTCCGTATTTTGCACAACAAATATGGAAGGTAGCAGTTGCAGAGTATATGACATTTTTATGTGATGCAGGTGTGTTAAATAAAGTAGGTACTTATAAGTATCGAAAAATAAGAGATATTGTTATGTTAAAAACAGAGGAAGAAATTATGAAATATGATGAAATTTGCTTAGCGCATGCACTATCTCTATTTGAGACAAAGTACAACATGAGAGAGGGAAAAGTGGATATAATAAAGACTGATCGTGAAGGAATTACATAAGAAAAATCGAATTGTACTTAAGTAGAGATATTTAAAGGAGGGCTTAAAGAATGGCTGAACAAAATACAGTAAAATCATTACCAGATCGCAATGAGATTGAAGAAGCAAACACATGGCGATTAGAAGATATTTTCCAAACAGATGGAGAATGGGAAAAAGAATTTCAGGCTATTAAAGAGCTATTACCGAAGTTAACTGAATTCAAAGGGAAACTTGGTGAATCTGCAAGCAATTTATTTGAGGCGCTACAATATGAAGATGAAATTTCAATGCGATTAGGTAAGCTATATACATATGCTCATATGCGTTACGATCAAGATACAACAAATTCTGTGTATCAAGCATTAAATGATCGTGCGACAAATTTATATTCACAAGTATCTAGTAGCACAGCGTATATTGTGCCTGAAATCTTATCCATTTCAGAAGATACGTTACAAGCTTTCTTACAAGAAAATAGAGAACTAAGTGTATATGAGCATGCATTAGAAGAAATCACACGCCAACGTCCACACGTATTATCTGAAGCAGAAGAAGCTTTATTAGCAGAAGCATCTGAAGTGATGAGTGCATCAAGTAATACATTCGGAATGTTGAATAATGCGGATTTGAAATTCCCATCTATTAAAGGTGAGGATGGAGAAGAAGTAGAAATAACACATGGTCGTTACATTCAGTTTTTAGAAAGTGATGATCGTCGTGTTCGCCAGGATGCATTCGAAGCTGTTTATGAAACGTATGGAAAATATAAAAATACATTTGCAAGTACGTTAAGTGGTGCAGTGAAACGTAATAATTTCAATGCACGCGTTCGTAAATACGATTCTGCACGTCAAGCTGCATTAAGTAATAATAATATTCCTGAGGCGGTATATGATCAACTTATTGAATCAGTACATGATAATTTACACCTATTGCACCGTTACATTGATATTCGTAAGCGTGCTCTAGGTCTGGATGAGCTTCATATGTATGATTTATATACACCACTTGTACCAGAAGTGAAAATGAATGTGAAGTATGAAGAAGCGCAAGAAATGTTATTGAAATCTTTACATGTACTTGGTGATGAATATGTTGAAATTTTGAAAGAAGCATATGAAAATCGCTGGGTAGATGTGTATGAGAATAAAGGAAAACGAAGTGGTGCATATTCATCTGGTGCATACGGAACAAATCCGTATGTTTTAATGAACTGGCATGATAATGTGAATAATTTATTTACACTTGCTCATGAGTTTGGTCATTCTGTGCATAGTTACTATACAAGAAAGACACAGCCGCACGTATATGGTGATTATTCAATTTTCGTAGCAGAAGTAGCATCAACTTGTAATGAAGCACTTTTAAATGATTACTTATTGAAGACGACAGAAGATAAGAAAGAGCGTCTATATTTATTAAATCACTATTTAGAAGGATTCCGCGGTACTGTATTCCGTCAAACAATGTTTGCAGAGTTCGAGCATATCATTCATAAGAAAGTACAAGAAGGACATGCCGTTACTCCAGATATGTTAACGGAGATTTACTACGATTTAAATAAGAAATATTTCGGTGATGCTTTAGTAATTGATAAAGAAATTGGGTTAGAGTGGTCTCGTATTCCGCACTTCTATTACAACTATTACGTATATCAATACGCAACAGGATTTAGTGCGGCAACAGCTTTATCAAAACAAATATTAGAAGAAGGGCAACCAGCAGTAGAACGTTACATTAACGAATTCTTAAAAGCGGGAAGCTCTGATTATCCAATTGAAGTGTTGAAAAAAGCAGGAGTAGATATGGCATCGCCAGAACCTGTAAGAGAAGCATTACAAGTATTTGAAGAAAAGTTAAACGAATTAGAAGCGCTACTATTTGAAGAGAAGTAATTACAAAAGACGAGGATGAAATTCCTCGTCTTTTTTATTGTTTTGAACATTGATTCAGATATGTGTTGGATTTGTCGTTATTTGTCGAAAAAGTGATGAGGTTCGCTTGTTTTTTTCTAAATTAGAAGAGGTTTCGTGACTTGTTTTTGTAGTTAAAATCGTTTGAACCGTTTTCTATGGTTGAAATAAGAGAGAGCGATGACGATAACTCCGAATAAAAGAGGTAAGGCAATAATTTTAGGAAAAGCTTGTAATAGAGAGAGGATATACAAGAAAAAAGAAACAATAACGCCTAGAAAGATAAGGAAAATATGAGACTTTTTCATAAAGAACACCTCCTAAATTGCTTTTTCTATAGCTTATTCAGGAATGAAAACGTTTAGAATGTGACAAAAGTGTGAAATTCGACAAAAGGGGTTGTCATCTGACGTCGAATCTTGTAATATAATAAGCGTGAACGAATTCACATACAAACATATACCCCTTTGTTTGAACGTGAAAATTTCTCCCATCCCCTTTAATATTTTTATAAGCCGTAAAGAAAAAGACCTGGTGTTTACACCAGGTCTTTTTCTTTTGTAATCCATTTCCAATAACGTTCGCACTTTACTTCAATCATTTGTACTTTTCGTTTTAGTAGTAATTTTTTTAGTTCGCGTTCTATTTCTTGCTGAGAGCAGTCATATATAAATGAGATTTCCTTCGAAGAAATAAATTGTGTTGCTTCTAGTAATACCTCTAAAGGCGGTAATGGTTCTGGCTCAATCTCGCATTTCACAAGTTCTTTCAATAGCTGTACGTATACATCATAGGAATAAATCCCTGCGATTTTAATGCCTTCCTCATCTGAATTTGCATGGAAAAATACGAGGGAAGGAATTTCTGTAATGTGCATCTCATTTGTGAATTTCAGGTCACATTGGAAAGCTTTTTTTGCACTAATGGAATGTAAATCTTTTTTAAATTCCTCAACATCAATACCGCTATCTTTAGCACATGTAAGTAATAATTCACCGTCAGGGTTTGATACATTTTTAAGCAAAATGTATTCTTGGAGTTTTCGCAAAAACTTCGAACCTGCTTTTCGGCCTTGCAACTCCGCCGCTTTAATTGCCATCGAAACTAAATACGGTGTTGACGATGCATCTTGCATATGTACCTTTCCATTACATGAAAAGCCTTGTAAACTTGTTGTTTTTTCCCACACAAATCGAATATTAGCAGGTTTATTCCATTTGTGTGAGGAAGCATTTGCTCCGTCCACTTTTCCTGTTACTATATGACGAATCGAGAAGTATTTCCCATATTCAAGCCATAGTTTAATAATAAATGGCTCGATATCCCAGCAATCTTTACAAAGTGGATCAATAAATAAATATGCTTCTACAGATTTATGTTCGCATGTGGAAGGAGAAGGCATATGCTTAGCTTCCTGCTTATCCATTACACTTCACCTGTTTCATTTGGAGTATTAACCATATGTTGAGCAGTTAATGCTAAACGTTCAAAAACAAACTCTCTTATATGACCGTGCACTCCTGTATCATTCATTGCTTGCTCCATACATGATAGCCAAGCTTCTGCTCGTTTTGGAGTAATCTCAAACGGAAGATGGCGTGCTCTTAGCATAGGATGCCCATGTTCTTCAGTGTATAAATTAGGACCACCTAAATATTGTGTTAAAAATTGTTTTTGCTTCCTAGCGGTTTCTGTTAAATCATCCGGGAAGATCGGAGATAAGTCAGGGTGTTCACTGACATAGGAATAAAATGTATCCACTAATGTTGCAATGCATTGTTCACCGCCAATTGCTTCAAATGGTGTCATCGGTTGCTTGCTCATCCTTTATAAACTCCTTTTTCCATGAAATGTATATCTATTGTAGCAATGGAATGTTATGAAGAGCAACTAAACAGCCTTCATAACATCCTTTGCTTATTCTATAAGTTGCTAATAAATCTTTTTCTTTTCTAAAAGGTGAAACATAGTCACTGGTGAATTGCTTCTTCACTAATGGAATTTTCACTTTAGCGCGCTTTGTTTTGTTTGGCAAGGAAAAAGCGTTTTACTTTGTTGTTTGTATGACGAACTGGTACGTTATGTTGCTTTAGTAAACTCATAAATGCGGCTTTACCAGTCTTTTCATCTTGCACTTCGTATTCAATTTCATAATCATCGTGATTGTAATAGAAACTATGATCAAAGACAAGCGTTCCGCCTTCAAATAATATTTCAGCTCTTTCTGTTGTTAAACTACCCATATAAGTTAAAGAGGAAACGGGGATTTGTAATTTGTGAAGTTGATCCATTACAGCGCCTTGAATAATTGTGTTTGTTTCCATCATAAGATTAGCTTCTTTCTCTGTTACAGACTGATGAGTTTCTAATAAACCAATTTCAGCAGGTTGTTTTAATGTTAATGTATAAGTTCCATCTTTATGACGAATACGAAGTGCAGAGCCCGCATCTTTTAAAGAAAAGTGAGGCGTTTCAAAGTAGTGATTCACTTGTTTTGTAAATGCTTCAATAGAAAAAGATTTGCATAATGTTTGGAATTCGTCCTCTGTAACCATATTTTTAAATTCAATTTCAATTTCTTGTGTCATTGTATGCGCTCCTTTTGAAAAATAATTCTTTACACATTATCGCTTTTTCACAAATTTGGTTCAATGTTTTATTTGTTTGCGTCCATGTTATGATACAATAATACTGTTAAGTAAGACAGGAAGTTGAGATGGAGGAGTTCGAGCATGCAAAATAAAATCCAAGTTAAGAGCGTAAAAACGAGAGAGAATGCTCTTATTTTTTGTGCGGAAAATACTGAAATAGAGGTAAAGGAGTTAAGTACGCGTAATCACGTACTTGTAGACTCAGACAATTTATCATTTTTATATATCTTAGAAAACGAATCATCTTTCATTTATGTAAGCATTCCGCATACATGCTGGGAAGCAATGCATGAAGCGATGAATAAAGATACAGCGATGTTTATTTACGTGAATGATGTTGAAATGGAATTAGAAGGATTAAAAGAAGAAGTAGAATATTTAGTTGAAAATATTGAAGGTAATGCAAATTACGGAGAAGAATTAGTAACTGCTGTAGAAAAAGTGTTTCTATAAGCAAATGGATTGATTTTGGTGGTGGTTGAAATGAATCGTAATTGGGAAGAATTTTTAGCGCCTTACCATCAAGCGGTGGCAGAGCTGAAAGTGAAACTAAAAGGAATGCGTACTCAATTTACAATGTTAACGGAGCATTCTCCAATTGAGTTTGTAACAGGAAGGGTAAAGTCGGTCGCAAGTATTATTGATAAAGCGGAGAAGAGAAATGTACCGCTTGATCGGCTAAGAGAAGATATGCAGGACATCGCGGGCCTTCGAATGATGTGTCAATTTGTTGATGAGATTAAGCCTGTTGTAGAATATCTTCGAAAACGAAATGATTTTGAAATTGTGGAAGAACGTGATTATGTCACGCAAAAGAAAGACAGCGGCTATCGCTCTTACCACGTTGTCATTAGTTATCCTGTTCAAACGATACAGGGAGAAAAAAAAGTATTAGTTGAAATTCAAATACGTACGTTAGCAATGAATTTTTGGGCAACGATTGAGCATTCTCTAAATTACAAATATAGTGGACGTTTTCCTGAAGATATTAAAATACGCTTACAACGTGCAGCGGAAGCGGCATTTTTATTAGACGAAGAAATGTCTTCTATTCGTCTTGAAATTCAAGAAGCGCAAAAGATTTTTTCACGAAAGCAAGAAACGAAAGATTCTGAATCATAAACTAAAGGGTGTTGGGCGATGAAATTTGCAATTATGTCAAAGGGAGATCAATCATCAGATACACTTGCAAGTACGATGAAAGAGTACTTGCTAGATTTTGGATTTATAATGGATGAAAAGGAACCCGATATTGTAATTTCTGTTGGGGGAGATGGAACGCTTTTATATGCATTTCATCGTTACTATAATCGATTAGATGAAACCGCATTTGTTGGTGTACATACAGGTCATTTAGGTTTCTATGCAGATTGGTTACCGACAGAAGTAGAAAAGTTAGTGATTGCAATCGCTAAAACGCCATTCCAAGTGGTTGAATACCCGCTTTTAGAAGTGATTATTCGCTATGTGAATGGTAGTAAAGAGTCACAGTATTTGGCGATGAATGAAGCGACTGTAAAGAGTGCAGAAGGTACATTAGTAACAGAAGTGGAAATACGCGGAGAGTATTTTGAAACGTTTCGCGGAGATGGTCTTTGTATTTCTACTCCTTCAGGAAGTACGGCGTATAATAAAGCGCTTGGCGGAGCAATTATTCACCCGTCTATTGAAGCGATTCAAATTGCAGAAATGGCATCCATTAACAACCGTGTGTTTCGTACAGTAGGCTCGCCGCTCGTACTGCCGAAGCATCATACATGCGTTTTGAAGCCGGCTGCAGGAATGAACTTGCAAATTACGGTGGATCATTTAACGATGGTTCATCAAGATGTGAAATCAATCCAGTATCGCGTTGCGAACGAGAAAGTGCGGTTTGTTCGTTTTCGTCCGTTCCCATTTTGGAAACGTGTCCGTGACTCGTTTGTTGCAGATAAATAGAGAGGGTTTATATATTTGAACAGATTTACATTGAAATGGACTATACAATCTGTAGCAGAAGGAATCTTAGTTAGAGAATTTTTAAAAACAAAGGGGATTTCTAAAGCTGCATTAACGGATATAAAGTTTCATGGCGGAGCAATTGAAGTGAACGGTGAACATGCGAGTGTTCGTCATAAGTTACAAGCTGGTGAAGAGTTACAAGTCTTCTTTCCAGTGGAGGAAAGAAGTGAAGGGATGATAGCGGAAAATATCCCTTTATGCATTGTATATGAAGATGATGCAGTGCTTGTTATGAATAAAGAAGCTTATATGTCAACGATTCCGTCTAGGGAGCATCCGTCAGGAAGTGTTGCGAATGCTCTTTTATATCATTATGATAAACAACATCTCGCAAGTACAGTGCACATTGTGACGCGACTAGACCGTGATACTTCAGGGCTTATGTTAATTGCGAAAAATCGATTCGTTCACCATCTTTTATCAAAGCAGCATCAACAAAAAGGGGTGAAACGAACGTATGAAGCGATCGTTCATGGAATGATTTTAGAAGAGGTAGGAACGATTGACGCACCAATCGGACGAAAAGCGGATAGCATAATCGAGCGAACTGTCTGTGAGGATGGTCAAAGAGCGGTTACCCATTTTAAAGTAATGGAGAGTTTTCCTAATAAGACGCGTGTAGCGCTTGAGCTCGAGACAGGAAGAACACATCAAATCCGTGTACATATGGCACATATAGGACATCCGCTACTTGGAGACGATTTATACGGGGGACAAAGAGATGTGATGAAACGCCAAGCGCTTCATAGTACGTCTTTGACGTTTTATCATCCTATTTTAGAAAAGGAAATGACTTTTACTTCCAGCATTCCAGATGATATGCAACATGCTTTACGTAACAATTAAAAGGGAACAAAATTCTTAATACAATAAGAATTTTGTTCCCTTTTTTCTTAGCGGAATAATATTAGAATTTGATTCTCACTAGTACGTTTTATAACGAAAAAGCCACTTTCAGCTTTTGTAGAAATGCCGTCATCATTTGGACGACAATATCCGTGTGTTTCGCAAGTACCGTCATCACGTACTAACATTTGTCCAATTAATCCGATAGGAAGCCACTCGGTGCGATTTCGTCTTGATATATACTTGCAAGCTGGATCCCATTCTGTATTTAAAAGAGGCAGTATTTCTTGCGTGTCCGTACGTGTATATTGACGTTTTCCGAAGCTATCTGTTGTATAGCGCTTTGCCCAACTTAAAGCACCGCTATTTCCTATGAGAGCGGGTGTAGCACTAGATATTCCTAATATAAATGAATCGTTTGAAGTAGCTATACGAATTTTTTCTTCACTACTAAATGTAACGAAATAACCGACATCAATAGGGTTATGATCTGCTGTTTCAAACATTTGTGCATAATCAGTTCCGCTTGCATTGTAAGAAGCGCCATCGATATACATTTCTCCATTATGAGCAAGCCATTTTGCACCTATATTATGATCGGTTTCATTTGTACCATTTGCAATAAACCATGAATAGGCCTCATCGGCTGTACCAAATTTCCCCATAATATGGCTACCGGCAAAATTAGCTGTTGATGTATGATTTCCTTCCGCATGAGAAGAGAACCCGTTAGCGATAGTCGCGGTTCCTTCTGCATGTGCTGCTTCGCCTAAAGAAATCGTATGTTTTCCTTCCGCGTGAGAATAAGAGCCGCCTGCTGTCGTTTCACTTCCTTCACTATGCGAACTATGTCCAGTTGCTTTTGTTTTTGTCCCTTCTGCATGAGAAAAGGGACCCATTGCTTGTGTAAGAAATCCTTCGGCATGTGAGGCGATTCCGTCAGCTGTAGAGTGAAGGCCCTCCTTAAATGCATATCTCGCCACTTTTTTATTCTTTGAAGGAGTAGGTGAAGGTATGTGAGATTGAGTGATAGTAGGCTCTTCTTTTTTTGTGTCATCGGTTAAAGTTAATACTTCTTTTATTTTTTTTACTTGCTGTATAATATTGGCGGGGATTTCAGTCTGGATTTTTTCTTTAATTGCTTCAGGAATTTCAGTCTGGATTTTTTCTTTAATTGCTTCAGGAAGTTCGGTTTGGATTTTTTCTTTAATTGCTTCAGGAAGTTCGGTTTGGACTTTTTCTTTAATTGTTTCAGGAAGTTCTTTTTTTATTTTCTCTTGCACACTGTTTGACTCAAGTATAGGCTCATTTTTATGAGAAAGACGTTTCTTTTTTTGTAGTGCTTTTATTTTTCGGTTATCTATAATTCGCTTCATAACAGCACTCTCTAAAGAGATATACATTTCTCCCGTTTTATCTTTTTTTATTTCTTCTCGTTCTTCTATCTTTTCAATAGCTGCAGCTCGAATACTGCACCAGTTGTTAATTCCATACATGGGATGGTATAAAGGGTGGAATTTTCTTTTTTGTTTAGAAGATTTTTTCTTCATTCCGTCACCTCCTGCGACAGTATATGCCGCACAATTAAAAAAAGATGCACTTTATTGCATCTTTTTTTAATTGCTTTATCCAGTTTTAGTGTGGGATACGCCTAGAAAACACCATTTTTCCCTGTTACTTGTGAATTCAATAGGGGTATTTATCCCGTATTAACGGGCAGTAAGACTCCCACCTCAAAATTCGGAAGTAAAGAAAAGAAGTTAGGTGGGAGATCAACTGCCCGTAAAAGCCCGATTGGTGTGGGCTAATAATCAGTGGGGAATGAACAAAACCCCCACTGATTAAAGTTTCACTTTATGAAATTGGGCGGAACTTTTCAGGAACAAAAGGTAAGGAAGAAGGGACAGAAATAGTCTCCATCTCAGGGTAACGTAGTCCAGTTAGTTTACCACCAAATACAGCGCCGGTATCAATATTGACTGTATGATTCACAAAGCGGGGTTCATTGACAGGTGTATGTCCATAAATAATCCATGTTTCACCCTTATACTCTTTCGCCCAATCTCGGCGGACAGGTGAGCCGTCAGGGTGTTTTTCGCCTGTAATATCACCATATAATACAAATGTTTGTACTTTTTTATCTTGTCTTCCTATGTAATCTTGCCGAATACCAGCGTGACAGACGATTAATTTTTTTTCATCCAGTATGTGATATAGCGGTGATTGTTCGTAAAGAGTAATGAATTTTTCTTTTATTATTTGTTGCTGATTAGAAGGCAATGCTTCATATTCTGCAACAGTTGTTTCGAGCCCATGAGCGATTGTAACATTACGCCCAAGGAAGAAACGATACAGTTTATTACAGTGATTCCCTGGCGCATAATAAGCATCTTTTCTATTTATTACGAGCTCCCATACAATTTCAATCATACGTAATGAATAAGGACCTCGGTCTGTAATATCACCAACGAATGCAAGCTTTCGTTTTGCGTTATGAATTGGGAGACCACTATCCCAGCTATACCCTAGTTTCGTTGTTAAATCTTGAAACTCTTGGAAGCATCCGTGAATATCACCTATAATGTCATATTTCATATTTAAACCTCCAGCTCATTTTTTTATTAGTATATCTAAAATGGACATAGAAAAAAACCATACCGTTTTTCGATATGGTTCATTTAAACATAAAGATTTTAGTTCTTGAGCGTACGTTTAAAATAAATCCAATAGCAATCATATAAGTGAGCAGTGAACTCCCGCCGTAGCTCATAAGCGGTAACGTTATTCCTGTAATAGGGAGTAAACCGATTGTCATCCCGATATTTTGGAATACTTGGAACGTGAACATTCCGATTGTACCAGCGCAAATATAACTACCGAAAGGTTCATTGCTTTCTAAAGCGATATGAATCATTCGATAAATGAGTAAGAAAAAAAGTGAAATGATGACACTTGCTCCTAAAAAACCGAATTGTTCAGCGACATTTGTGAAAATAAAATCTGTGTGTGGTTCCGGAAAATATACTTGTCCATTCTCCCATCCTTTTCCTTGCATCTCTCCTGATCCCGCAGCTAAAAATGCTTGTCTTAATTGAAATCCTTGAGCGTCATATTCATAAGGTGCTAGCCAACCGTAGAACCGGTTTAACTGATATTCTTTTAGAATGTGTCCCTTAAAGAACTCTGTATGCGTGAAATAAATATATGTTAAGGTAGAGCCTATGGCGAAAACACCGGAAGTTAATCCGAAAATAAAGCGCCAACGTATACCAGAAACTAAAATCATTGCTGCGAGCATCGCAGAAATAACCATTGTGTTTCCTAAATCAGGTTCTTTAGCGATTAGAAGTAGTGGAGGCAAACTAGCTGCGAATATTTTTCCGAGTAAAATAAAATCTTCACGAGTTGTCCGGAAAGGGTACTTCTCATTATGGTTCGCTATAATTCGTCCAACGACGATAATCAAAAATAATTTCATAATTTCAGAAGGCTGAAAATTTCCGATGCCTGGAAGTCTGTACCACGCGGTAGCCCCTTTAATTGTAACGGCGCCAGGAACTTGAAGCTCTAGGCCAATAAGAAGTATCATTGCAAAGCCATACAAATACCAAGCAATTTTTTTATAGCGATCAAAATCGATAATCATAATAACACCAATGGCGATAAATCCAATAACATACCACTGGATTTGCTTTAGGACAAAATTTACGTTTTGTAAAAATGGTGGTAAAGAAGGTTGTGCACTTGCAATAGCGAAGCAACTAACAGTCCCAATGGCAAATAAAATAAATATTAATATGTAGTCTATTTGATATTGAGGATTTGAGTCTTTCACTGTATGTATTCCTTTCTAATGCTCTTTATATTAGTGGATCTTAGTTGTTGTATCGCAGAGTTTAAAATGAATGCATGATCGATAACGTGGATTCACATATCGATTATATACTTTTATTTTCGTAGAATAGGCTAATGATTTAGCTCTTTTTATAATTATATCCAAATAATGAGAAAGACGTACATGTGCATTAGGAATGATATTTGAAATGTGACGGTATGTAAAAAATTCTTTAAAATACTTAGAAATGGTACTGGAGGATCTTCAATTGAATGCGCAACCGAGGCGGAAGTTCTATAGATATATGTAATGAGGTAGGGAGATATGGCTCATGCGCTACTCATATTTCAAACAAAGCTGTTCTTTTTAGCAATTCGTGGAAAGGTTGAACTACAGATTTGTTTTCTATATGTGAGCCTCCTATAAAAAGGTATACGACATTATGGCTAATGTAGAAAGAGAAGAAATAATGATTGAATACATAATAGAAAAAGCAGTAAAACTTATATCAGTTTTACTGCTAAGTAAAAATCAAGCGATTTTTTCAATAGTAATTGATGCACTCGTACCAGCAGTTAGTGATAATCCAGTGATGTTTGTAACAAATGCTTCAACTAATGATGGAGTTGATGTAATTTGTGTAATCGCTTGGATAACGATAGGTACTCCAGCTATAACTAAAGTTGTATTGGCGCCTGGTATAGGTGAGCCATTAACTTGAATTTCAATGTTACCTAATGCACTTGCCGATGTAGTATATACGATAACGGTAATTTTATAGAATCCAGTTTCGTTTATGTTGAAAGTATCACCACCTGAAAATGGAGAAATTGCTGTGCCGAATTGTGATCCCAATGTATTAAACGGTACAGGTCCGGTACCCGACAAAGTGACACCAGCCGAATCAGAGTTAAATGCGTACAAGCCTGCTGGAAGTCCTGCCCCAGACGGTCCAGTAGCCCCAGTAGTTCCGGTAGCTCCAGTCGTGCCAGTGGCGCCGGTAGCTCCAGTCGGTCCAGTAGCCCCAGTAGTTCCGGTAGCTCCAGTCGTGCCAGTGGCACCGGTAGCTCCAGTAGCCCCAGTCGTGCCAGTGGCGCCGGTAGCTCCAGTAGCCCCAGTCGTGCCAGTGGTCCCGGTAGCTCCAGTAGCCCCGGTAGCCCCAGTAGCCCCAGTAGTTCCGGTAGTGCCAGTATCGCCAGTTAGTCCAGTGACGCCGGTAGTGCCAGTCGGCCCGGAGTTCCCAGTGATACTGGTCGGTCCAGTAGGAAAAGTAAATGGTGGAATTGGCGGTAATGTAGGTCCTATGAGATTAGGATCAAATGCACTGGCGGATAAAGATTCATCCGGATTTAAACCATCTGAATAAGTATGATTGGACATAAAGTCACCTCCATAAATCTCTCATTATATAGTAGGTGGGAATTAGTGAGAAAATACCATCGACATTAGAAGGATTGAAAAGAAATCTCGAATATATTGAATAATATAAAAAAAAGGGAAGTTTTTTGTATATATAACATATGATTGAGTGGGGAGCGGGTGATTATATTGAACAAGCATGAAATTACAATTAGCTTATGTATGATTGTTCGTGATGAAGGATGAAAGGGATTATTTTAGCAGGCGGGACAGGGTCGAGACTATATCCAATAACGAAAGTAACGAATAAACATTTACTTCCCGTTGGGCGATATCCGATGATTTATCATGCGGTATATAAGCTGAAGCAATGTGAAATTACAGATATTATGATTATTACAGGTAAAGAGCATATGGGAGATGTTGTTAGCTTTCTAGGAAGTGGTCAAGAATTTGGCGTGTCCTTTACGTATCGTGTGCAAGATGAGGCGGGCGGGATTGCACAGGCGTTAGGGCTTTGTGAGGGCTTCGTCGGGAATGATCGTATGGTAGTTATATTAGGAGATAATATCTTTTCAGATGATATTCGTCCATATGTTGAAGAGTTTACAAGTCAAAAAGAAGGTGCGAAAGTGCTGCTTCAATCTGTAGAAGATCCCGAACGATTTGGCGTAGCGCATATTCAAGGGCGGAAAATAATTGAAATTGAAGAAAAGCCGAAGGAGCCGAAAAGTTCTTATGCTGTGACGGGAATTTATTTGTATGATTCGAAAGTCTTTTCTTATATAAAAGAATTAAAACCTTCCGCAAGAGGGGAACTTGAAATTACAGATATAAATAATTGGTATTTAAAACGAGGGGTACTTACTTATAATGAAATGAGCGGTTGGTGGACTGATGCGGGAACTTATGCATCTCTTCAAAGAGCGAATACGTTAGCGCGAGATATAAACTTTGGGAAACAGTTTAATGGAAAACAGGTGAAAATATGAAAGTTGTAGAAACAAATTTTACCGATGCGAAATTGTTAGAACCGAGGTTATTTGAAGACGAGCGAGGTTTTTTTACAGAAAGTTATAATAAGAAAATACTAGAAACGTTAGAGATTACGTATTCATTTGTACAGGATAATGTATCTTATTCAGCTAGGTCGGGAACGATTCGTGGGTTACACTTTCAAAAAGATCCGAAAGCACAAACGAAGCTTATTCAAGTTATGCAAGGTGCAATATATGATGTTATCGTTGATTTGCGAAAAGAATCACCAACTTTTAAACAGTGGAGAGGGTATATTTTAAGTGCGGATAATCATAGGCAATTATTAGTGCCAAAAGGATTTGCTCATGGTTTTTGTACGCTTGTACCTCATACAATTGTTATGTATAAAGTAGATGAGTATTATAGTGCTGAGCACGATTCAGGTTTGCTTTGGGAAGATAAAGAATTAGCAATTCCATGGCCGGTAACAAATCCTATCTTGTCTGATAAGGATCGAATATTACCATTACTCCAGGAATATGAAGATAGTTTTTAAGTAGGAGAGTTGTTTATGAATATATTAGTAACAGGTGGAGCGGGATTTATTGGAAGTAATTTCATACATTATATGTTAAAAAAATATGAAACATATAAAATTATTAATTATAATGCATTAACATATAGCGGGAATTTAAATAATGTAAAGTCTATTCAAGATAATCCTAACTACTCATTCGTAAAAGGGGAAATTCAAAATGGAGAGATGCTAGAGCATGTTATTCATGAATGTGACGCGCAAGTAATTGTAAATTTCGCGGCTGAATCACATGTGGATCGTAGTATTGAAAACCCAATCCCTTTTTATGATACGAATGTAATAGGTACAGTTACGTTATTGGAGTTAGTGAAAAAATATCCACATATTAAACTCGTGCAAGTATCAACAGATGAAGTATACGGTTCTTTAGTGAGAACGGGGAAATTTACAGAGAACGGGGAAATTTACAGAGGAAACCCCATTAGCGCCAAATAGTCCATATTCTTCAAGTAAGGCGAGCGCGGATATGATAGCCTTATCTTATTATAAAACATACCAATTACCAGTTATTGTGACGCGTTGTTCTAATAATTATGGACCGTATCAATATCCTGAGAAGTTAATACCGTTAATGGTTACGAATGCACTTGAAGGAAAGAAACTACCTTTATATGGTGATGGATTAAATGTAAGGGATTGGCTGCATGTAATGGATCATTGTAGTGCAATTGACACCGTCTTGCATAAGGGACGTGTAGGAGAGGTATATAATATTGGTGGAAATAATGAAAAGACAAATGTAGATGTTGTGGAACAAATTATAGAGCTTTTAGGAAAAACAAAAAAAGATATTGAATTTGTAACAGATCGTTTAGGTCACGATCGTCGTTATGCGATTGAGGCACAAAAAATGAAGAATGAGTTTGATTGGGAACCGAAGTATACATTCGAGCAAGGATTAAAAGAAACAGTGGAATGGTATGAAAACAATACGGAATGGTGGAAACCACTAAAAGAAAAGTAAGGTGCATGTAGATGAAAGAACGGATTATCATAACGGGAGCTAACGGTCAATTAGGGAAGCAACTACAAGAAGAGTTGAATTCTGAGGAATATGACATGTATCCATTTGATAAGAAGTCACTTGATGTAACAAATATATCTCAAATTGAGCAAGTCGTACAAGAAATAAGGCCGCATACAATTATTCATTGCGCAGCGTATACGAAGGTAGATGCTGCTGAGAAAGAACAGAATCTTGCGTACTTAATAAATGCGATTGGAGCTCGAAATGTAGCAGTTGCTTCACAATTAGTAGGGGCTAAATTAGTTTACATCAGTACCGATTATGTATTTCCAGGTAATAGGCCAAACGGATATCATGAATTTCATAATCCAGCACCGATAAATATATACGGATATTCTAAGCTTGCAGGAGAACAGTTTGTAAAAGAGTTACATAATAAATATTTCATAGTTCGTACATCGTGGCTGTATGGAAAATATGGAAATAATTTTGTGAAAACGATGCTGCGCTTAGGAAAAGAGAAAGAAAACATATCTGTTGTAGCTGATCAAGTTGGTTCTCCTACGTACGTGGTGGATTTAATTACTGTGATTAACAAGCTCATTCATACGTCCTTATACGGTACGTATCACGTATCAAATCTCGGTTCGTGTTCTTGGTTTGAATTTGCTCAAAAAATATTTTCGCACACAAAAATGAGAGTGAATGTGTTACCTGTGTCGACTGAGGAATTTGGATCGGCGGCAGCGAGACCGAAATATTCGATCTTTCAGCATAAAATGCTACAATTAAATGTTTTTTTACAAATGCCTTCTTGGGAAGAAGGATTAGAACGGTTTTTTATAGAAACAAAAAGTCATTAACAAATGTATGTTAATGACTTTTTTGTTTGCCTTTAAGAGGTTTTATGGTACTATAATTATAGTATCAGGTACTAATAACAAGTATAAGTATTTCTGGGAGGATATATCATGGAACTATTACAAGGGAAAACATTTGTTGTTATGGGCGTTGCGAACCAAAGAAGTATTGCATGGGGAATTGCTCGCTCTTTGCATAATGCAGGTGCAAAATTAATATTCACATATGCAGGAGAGCGTTTAGAAAGAAACGTTCGTGAATTAGCGGAAACATTAGAAGGGCAAGAATCACTTGTATTACCTTGTGATGTAACGAATGATGAGGAACTTACAGCTTGCTTTGAAACTATTAAGCAAGAAGTTGGTACAATTCACGGTGTTGCACACTGTATTGCTTTTGCAAATCGTGATGATTTAAAAGGTGAATTTGTAGATACTTCTCGCGATGGATTTTTACTTGCACAAAATATTAGTGCATTCTCTTTAACAGCTGTAGCAAGAGAAGCGAAGAAAGTGATGACAGAAGGCGGAAATATTTTAACTTTAACATACCTTGGCGGCGAACGCGTTGTGAAAAACTATAACGTTATGGGTGTTGCGAAAGCTTCATTAGAAGCTAGTGTAAAATATTTAGCGAACGATTTAGGACAACACGGCATTCGCGTCAACGCTATTTCTGCAGGGCCAATTCGTACGTTATCTGCGAAAGGTGTAGGTGACTTTAACTCAATCTTAAAAGAAATTGAGGAGCGCGCACCACTTCGTCGCACAACAACTCCAGAAGAAGTTGGAGATACAGCAGTATTCTTATTCAGTGATTTAGCACGCGGAGTAACAGGTGAAAACATTCATGTTGATTCAGGATATCATATTCTAGGATAAATATAATATTGATTATAGTTTTTTAAAAAGGACAGTCTCTAAATATTGAGACTGTCCTTTTTAATTGTCCTAGGAAAGAACGATTTTTAACGAAAGTTCTTGCATTGTTATGAATATAACTATAATAGTACACGATTTATCCAGCTATGTATGGAAGTGGGAGGGACGAGTGTGAAGAATAAAAATAAAAGTTCAACAGTTGGAAAACCGTTGTTATATATTGCGCAAGTAAATTTAGAACTTGCTGCACCGAAAATAAAAAGAATTATTCTTACAAACTTTGAAAATGATGATAGGCATGAGCAGCTCGATAGAGATCAAAGTATTGTCAGTAGTGCGATGGAAGAGACGGTAGAAGAAAAGCTTGAGCAAGAGGAGCATCAAGTAGAAGAAGAGGAAAAAAAAGAGGAAGAAGAGCAGGTGAGAACAGCCCCGCACAATAAATCGTTTAAGGCTATGAGCAATAAAGAAAAAATTAACTTCTTATTAAACCGCCCTCATTACATTCCGAAAGTAAGATGCAGAATAAAAACAGCAACGATATCATATGTAGGGTCGATTATATCGTACCAAAATGGAGTCGTATCAATTATGCCATCAAATAGTATGAGAGACATTAAGTTACCTATAAAAGAAATAAAATCGATTGATATGGCCGGTTTATAAATATGTAAAGGTGGTAGAAAGACTCTACCTCCCCCCCAATAGTTTTTTAGTTTACTTATTAAATAGAAACGTCGCTTAAGCACTGAATAGCACAGAAACAGCTTAAATCAACAGTAATACAAGTAGGTGTTGATTTTAACTTTGCATTTGGTACATTTAAAAACGTACAAATTGGATCATCATCAGCTGGTACAGGGGAGCCATTACCTAATACTACAACTAATACGCGTAGCACAGCGCAGCTACCGTCATCTACGCTCTCAACACGGAAAACTGCAGACGTACAGTGCTTAGCTTCTCCTACTGCTACTGGTGCAAATGCTTTAAAAGGTTCTCCATCTTTTGTGTATAAAATAAAAGGACGTGTATTCGCTACTGATGCAGTGTTATGTGCTCCTAAAAATGGAATTTCACAACCAGATCCACACGTTGTAGTAGAACAATCTTGTAGTTCATTGATGAATTTTACGACGTCAACTACGCAGTGAGAAGAGCCATGGTGTTTATTTTCGTTACAGCTCATTAATGTCACTCCTTATCTTCTTGTTTGTATTTACATTAATAAGATATTGGAGTAGGGGAGATTTGGTCACAGTCTCAAGACCTTTTTTTTAATAGGCTAAAGAAGATAGGGAAGGTGGAAGTATGTTAGTTACAAGCTGGCTTTTATTTTTTATTTTCGCGCTAGCGGCTTTTAGGTTAACTCGTCTCATTGTGTATGATAAAATTACAGCTTTTTTGCGAAGACCGTTTATTGAGGAGTTAGAGATTACGGAACCAGATGGAAGTGTATCGACTTTTACAAAGGTGAAAGGGAAAGGATTAAGAAAGTGGATTGGAGAATTATTAAGCTGCTATTGGTGTACAGGTGTGTGGGTCAGTGCTTTTTTATTAGTTTTATATAAATGGATTCCTATTGTTGCAGAGCCTGTACTAGCATTATTAGCCATTGCAGGTGCAGCGGCGATCATTGAAACAATTACAGGATATTTTATGGGAGAATAATAAAATGAAACTGGGGATCATCCACACTAACTATTAGCCCTCACCAATCGGGATAAATCTTCATGATGCTAGTAAAAGCGGAGTTTAAGAGGATGAGGGAACGGAAATAAGGAGTTGTTCATATAGTAAATAGACAGAATTGATAGTAGAGGAGATGTTTGCTGTGAGTAATAATCCAAGTCAGAATTCATATGACCTACAGCAGTGGTATAATATACAGCAACAGCAACAGCAACAGCAACAGCAACAGCAACAGCAACAGCAACAGCAACAGCAACAGCAACAGCAACAAGCACAACAACAGGCATATCAAGAACAGTTACAGCAACAAGGATTTGTGAAGAAAAAGGGATGTAACTGTGGGAAAAGAAGAACATATTAAAATAATATGCAGAATGAAACACTCATGTTACTGTGAGTGTTTTTTATTATAAAAATAAAAAGCGGTATTTCGGTTAAGAAATACCGCTTTTTACTAACCGATTTGTACAACTGTTAATGCTGCAGCACGAACATCTACACTACCGAAGGCAGTTAGTGTACTAGCTGGTTTCGCCTCGTAATCAATTTTAGTAAATTCGCAATCAGAAGAGAATGTGTTTTTCACTCTTTTATCTGTTTCTACTCTCAGTTAATGTAGTGGAAAAGTTCCCAATTTTATGAAAAATACATAATAATACCTTTTAAGCATGGATTGGGTGGCAGAGTTCTCTGCCACCCAATCCATACTTAAATCATTGTGTAGTTTTATATAGAAACATCGCGTAAGCATTGAATAGCGCAGAAGCAATTTAAATTGACAGTAAGACAAGAAGAGGTCGATTTTAATTTCGCATTTGGTACATTTAAAAACGTACAGATTGGATCATCATCATCTCGTACAGGAGAGCCATCACATAATACAACAACTAATACGCGTAGCACAGCGCAGTTGTCATCATCTATGCTCTCAACGCGGAAAATCGAAGACGTACAGTGCTTAGAATTTTCTGATGGTGCAAATGCTTTGAAAGGTTCTCCATCTTTTGTGTATAAAATAAAAGGACGCGTATTTGCAACTACTGCGCTATTATGTGCTCCTAAAAATGGAATTTCGCACCCAGATCCGCATGTTGTGGTTGCACATTCTTGTAGTTCATGTATAAAACGAACGACATTAGATACACAGTTGAAATCAAAATCATGGTGATGATGATCTTCGTTACAATTGCAGCTCATTATGTTCACTCCTTATCGTGAGTTCTGACATACACTATTACAATATGAGTGGGATATGGTTGATATTACGTTAATTCTCAGGATAGAAACAGGGAATTTATATAGAGGGGATGTACATAACGTGATATGGAAAAAAGACATCCTTATTTTGTGGATGTCTTTTCAGGTAAATCTTTTCGCGTAGTATATAAAAAACGAGATATATCTAGTTTTTTTCCTCTGAAAAATTGCGGAGAGGAAATGTAAAGTTCTTCTTTTGCGCGTGTAATTGCGACATACAGTAATCGTCGTTCTTCTTCTAATGCTTCAGAAGTCTCAGTTACACGGTCATTTGCGTCTTTTAAAGAAGAAGTGTGAGGCAGAATGCCATCGCTTGCTCCGAGTAAAAAGACGCATGGGAATTCAAGGCCTTTTGCATTATGAATCGACATAAGCGATACGGCATCTTTTTGCGGCATTGTTTTTAATGCTTCCATTTCTTTTTGACCTTGAATTGCTTCATTAATAAATTGTAAATAAGCTGGAATATCCGTAAAGCGAGTTGCTGATTCCATTAATTCTTCTAGCATTTCTTCTTGTATGTCCTTATGCATCGTAAAGGAAGAACGATCATTACTTTGTAAGTACTCTAAATATTTTCCTTTACCATGAATAATTTCTTTCAATGCTTTTTTCGGTTCAAGTTCTTTTATAAATTTAATAAAATCGATTCGCTCATTTACTTTTTTTACTTGAAAAGGTTTTAAGCTTGGATTTAGTAATAGGAAATGAAGAAGAGAAGGGAAGCGGCCCTCACCATATTTCCATTGTTCACGTTCAATAAATGAAATGCACTCATCACGGCCAATATACATCGTTGGTAATATATTTGAAAGTGATTCGAGGCGGAACGGTTCCAGCACCAATCGTAAATGATCTAATACGGGCCTAATTAAAGAATGCTCGTAGAACGATTGGCTCGCCCCATGTTTTATAAATGGAATTTTATGAATTGTAAGCTGATCGAGTAAAGAACGACTTACAGAATGTGTACGATATAATAAACAAAAATCTTTATAGTTTCGTTCACCGCTATCTACTTTTTCTTGAATGAGTTGCAAAATTTGGTTTGCTTCATCAAGAGTCGTAGCAGGTCTTGCGTAAAATGGTTGTACACCTTCTTCACGAACAGAATACAGCTCTTTATCAAAGCGTTCTTGATTTAATTTAATGACTTCATTCCCAAGTCCAACGATAAATGGATTGGAGCGATAGTTCGTATTAAGGGCGATAATCGTTGTGTTATCAAATTCTTTCGGAAAAGATAAAATGATCTGGTGGCTTGCTCCTCGCCATCCGTATATCGCCTGATCGTCATCACCTGCGATAAACAAATTATTTCTTGGTGAAGCTAACAATTTTACAATTTCATATTGTGCATATGATGTATCTTGAAACTCGTCTACTTCAATGTAATGAAAACGCTCTTGTAATTGCGTAAGCAGGGGAGCGTTATTTTCTAACATATAATATGTTTCTAATAAGATGTCGTCAAAATCGATATAATTGTATCGTTGTTTTACCTCTTCAAAACGTTCATATACTTCTTTGAATTCTTGTTCAACCGGTGTTTTCGCTTGTACATCTTTCGGACGATTCAATTTGTTTTTCTCAAGTGAGATCATAGCGAGTATCGTTTCAGCATCATAATCGTCTTTTAAGCGCAATTCTTTCAAAATTTTCTTTATCATAATTTGTTTATGTTTTTCATTTGCTAAAATTTGCTGATTATATCCTTGACTACGAAGCAATTTTAAAAAGACAGAGTGGAATGTACCAGCAACGACATAGCTACTTGCGGCATGATTCATACCAGGCAAATTCGCTACACGGCTTCGAATTTCTTCAGCTGCTTTTTGTGTAAACGTCAGTAGCAAAATATTTCGTGGATGAACATGTTTTACATTAACTAAATAACCAACGCGAGTTGTTAAAACAGATGTTTTACCACTTCCAGCACCAGCTAGTGTAAGGACAGGTCCTTCTGTCGTTTGCACTGCTTCTAACTGTTTCTCATTTAAATAAACACCTTGCTGTTCTAAAGCGCGGAAATACGCCGCATCTGCATCTTCTTCCATAATTAAATGGGTAGATGTTTTCGGGATATGATACGTCGCTTGCGGAATGCCAGCGTGTGTTAACGATTTTTGTGAAAATTTTTCTTGTGTCATATATTCACCTTCAAAACTATAGCATCAACATTTAACTTTAGCGGAAGAAAAAGAAAATAGCAATGTAAAAAACAGGAGGGGTTACCTCCTGCTACAAAATTATAATTCTTTTATCATCACGATGTGCGGGATAGTTGCTTCCATAAATACATCAGAAGTCGTCACGTATCCGAGTTTTTTATAGAAAACTTCAGCATGTGTTTGCGCATGGAGTTTCAATTTTGGTAGAGACTCTTCCTTTGCGTGCGCTTCAAGTACATCCATAATGATTTTACCAATTCCTTTTTTGCGATGGGAAGCTAGTACGCAAATGCGTTCCATTTTTCCAACTCCATCAACAATGCGAAAGCGACCCGCACCGATTGGAATGTCATTGTCATATACAACAACGTGCGCCGAAGTATCTTCGAATTCATCGTATTCTTCTTCTGACGATACACGCTGTTCTTCTACAAAAACTTGTTTACGTACAGAGAATGCATCACTTAGCTGCTCGTCTGTTTGTACGATTTGTGCGTGCAAATTAGTTGTTCTCCTTTCCAAGGTGGAATGTTTCATGTACAGTCCAAGTTCCGTTTTCTAATTGATATAGAAGGTGGAAACGATCGATTGGTTGCTCATAATAGAAATCTTTCATACGTAATCGACCTAATACATCAGCGTGCTCTGCATCTGATAAGCTTTGACCGATTGTTAAATGCGGTACGAAAGCGTACTCGCGTTCTTGTGTAAAGAATCCATTATGCATTTCTTCATTTAAGAAAGTAAGTTCAGGTGTTTTTTCTACTTTAAAATAAAGAACATTATTAACAGGTGCGAATGAACCAACTTTTCCAACATGAAGGGTAAATGGATTCGTTTTGTTTGCGATTGTATGTAACTCATCTACAATCGATTCTAATTGCTCATCTTGCGTCTCAAAGGGTGTTTTCAATGTAATGTGTGGCGGAACTAATGCGTAATGCGGATCATAACGTTTACGCAATCCGTTCGCTTTATCTTGAATCATTTTTGATGGAAAAATTACAATGCCTAATTTCATGTTCCAATTCCTCCCTTTGCAAGTCTAGTTAGATTTTGAGAATAAATCTCTTTATCTATTATATCAAATTATTCTGAATACCGCTCTCTATTATTTCATTGATAGAATATGAGAAAATGCTTTCGGTAAATCTGCTTGCCAATACTTCCAAGTGTGATTCCCTTCAAACTCTTCGTAATGCGTGATGAAGTTTCTGCCTGAAAGAAGTTTATTTAACTCGCGATTCGGTTCTACGAAATCAGACGTTTGTCCATCTGTACGTTTTACATTTGTTTCTTCTGTACCGATGACATGATAAATTTCTAGTGCTTGTGGGTCTTTGAAATCTTTCGCTAAGTTAAGAACTGTGTCATCAACAAATGGTGATTGCATAACGACCTTACCGAATGTATGCGGATACATAAGCGCAGTCATAAAGGAAACGGTACCGCCAAGAGAATCTCCAATTAAAACGCGGCCTTTACCCATTTGATACGTTGGATAATTTGCATCAATATATGGAGCAAGCTCATGAGCAAGGAAACGAATGTAAGCAGCATTCTTTACATCGTTCGGGAAATACTTTTCCTTACGATCGTGTACATTTTTATATGGAATACCGACAATAATTGTGCGGTCAATTTCTTCAGTTTCACGAAGACGCTCAATTACACGGTGCGCTTTACCAAGTTGAAAATAATCTCTACCATCTTGTGCAATAACAACCGTATGTTTATGGAGAGGTGTATAATTTACTGGTAAATAAACGAGAAGTGTAAGTTCCTCTTGAAGTGATGTACTAAAAAATGAAATTTCTTCAATTCTCCCTATTGTTTGATTCATGTATATCCCCCTAAATAAAAATTTACTGTAATGATTGTAAGAGCGACGCTTGTAGTGAAAAGGAAAGAAATATTCACTAATAGGTGCTTTCATTTCTATTTTACCATAATGGTACGAAGAATCTAAAAATTTGTATTTAAGTTATGAAAGAAAACGGATATAATGAAGTGGGATTTTTTACAGGTGAGAGGGGAGACAGGATTTGAAACAAGAAAGGTCAATCGCACTACCATTAGCAATTTCCATTATAGCCATTTCATTCGCAGCAGTTTTTGTAAAGATGTCCTCAGCACCATCTTCCATTTTAAGTATGTATCGTTTATGGATTATTGTACTTATTATGCTGCCTATCGTTTGGAAAAAACGGGAAGAGTTTAGTAAGATTCAAATAAAAGATTGGGGATTTTTAATTGGATCTGGATTCTTTTTAGCGCTACATTTTCTTTTATGGTTTGAGTCTTTAAAGCATACAACAGTTGCTAGTTCGACAATTATTTTAGCACTTCAACCGATCGTGTCTTTAGTTGGAGGTTTTTTTCTGTTTAAAGAAAGAACAACCTATTCAGCAATTGCGACGATGGGTATCGCTATATTAGGTGTAATGTGTATTGGCTGGGGAGATTTAGGTTTAAGTAAACAAGCAATTTATGGAGATATATTATCCTTTTTAAGTGTAATAGCGGTTGTCGGTTATTTATTTATCGGACAAACGACAGTAAAGAAAGTATCGCATTGGATTTATAGCTTTACAGTTTTTGCATTCGCAGGTATTTTCATGGGAATTTATAATGCCATACTGCAAGTGCCTTTTACAGGTTATACGAAGTGGGACTGGACTATTTTTCTTTTACTTGCGATTGTACCGACAGTGTCACACGTAATTAATAACTGGCTATTAAACTACGTAAATGCAACAACAATTTCAATGAGTATTTTAGGAGAACCAGTTGGGGCATCTATACTAGCGTTCTTCTTACTTGGAGAAAAATTAAACGCAATGCAAATTATCGGCAGCATGCTCGTATTGTTTGGTGTATCTGTTTTTTTACTACAGCAACAAAAACGAACATCAAAAAATGTGGTGAACGAGCAGGTGTATACACAGGAACTATAACGAATTTATTGTAATATGAGAAAAGAGAGGTTATTGGTAACTTCTCTTTTTTTGTTCTATGCTGAAAATAAAAGAGATTATATAGTGGAGTTAAATCATACGTTTCTCATACAAAGGGAAGGAGAAGCAAAGATGAAAGAAATTTTAATGAAATACATGACAAACCTTACAACATTAAGTGAAGAACAGCAGCGCATGATCGTGGAAGAGTTACAAATTGAAGAATATAAAAAAGGAACAGTGCTCTTAAGACAAGGAGATGTTCCGTCTAAATGTTATTTTGTATTAAAAGGATGCATTAGGCAACATTGTATAGATGAATCTGGAAAAGAAGTTACATCAAATTTTTATACAGAAGAACAAGCGATCTCAAATTTTAACCATCATAAACAAGATAAATCATCCCCACATACGTTAACGTGTTTAGAAGACTGTATAGTAGTCGTGGGTGACCTTAATAATGAAAAGGACATGTATAATAAATATTCACAGTTAGAAGAAATGACACGCAAAATGATTGAATACAATTTTGGTGAAATACAAGAAGAGCTTACATTATTTATTGCATCGACACCAGAAGAACGCTACAAATCATTATTACAAAAACGACCTCATTTAATCGATCGTGTTCCTCAATATCAATTGGCAAGTTACCTTGGTATTACGCCAGAATCGTTAAGCAGAATAAAGAAAAGACTTAAGTAATAGATTTTCTGCCGCCTTTTAGAAGTAGCCATATGCTAAGTCCTAATTCACCTGCAATCATAGGCAATTGGAATAAAACTTTAGTAAACGAAATGATTGCATCATATTGCGAAAACATCGTATTCATTACGTTAATAACGATATAACCGATTGCAGCAATGAGCAGTAATACACTAATAGTTTTCGGTATTCTTTTAGATTGAAAGGTTACATATCCTAACATGAGAAGGTGTAAGCCGAAAATGATTAATCCAACAGACCAAATGTATTCAAAAGCTTCTAGAAATAACATTATATATGCTTCTGGATTAGCGACTGTACTTTTAGAAAGAAGTAATGCAAATGTTAAATTGAATATAGCAATTCCAAGTAGTGCTGTATACATAAGACGAAGCCAGGCAGTTAGTAATGAGAGACTAGCGTGGATAGGCTTTAGAAAGAAATAAAGAGCCCATGCGACGACAATATCAGTAATAAAAATGATAATCCATCCGAAGATTTCCGCTTTGAAAAGTGAATTTGAATTTTGAATATTATGGAGTGTCGTGCTCGTATCTCCTTGTACAACAAGATTTGCGTGAACAAAACCGTAAGAAAAAAATGCAATGAATGCCATAGCAAGAAGAGAAGTACCAGCAAATAAGGCATACTTTCGTTCAGTCATAATACGTCCTCCTATTCTAATGTTGCTTTCATTGTAATAGGAAAGAGAAGGGGGTTCATTGACTTAAATCAAGAGAGGGGAAGTTTAGTGGAATTTCCATCAAAAAAAGATGCATGGTTATATCCAATTTTCTAGTTGTTATTGGTGCATGCATTGCTCCAATCTTTGCAGGGAGAGAATATTTTCTTCTGTTTTTTACAATTCCGTTAGCTATGGTACTTACTTGGAGCTGGTTTACGACAAAGTATATTGTGGAGGAAGAAGTAATTATTATTAAATCAGGACCTATTAAGAAGCGGATTTTCATAAAAGATATAAAGAAAATTTCTAATACGAAAAATCCGTTAGCAGCCTATGCACTATCATTTGATCGATTAGAAATTCTATACGGATCATATGAAACAGAACTTATTTCTCCAAGAAATAAAGAAGAATTTAATTCGTTGTTAAAAAGAAAAAATCCTCAAATAGAAATAAAGTAAGAGAGTGGCTTCGTATCCACTCTCTTTATTTTACTTTGGATTTGTCATATAAGATTGTACGTGAACGATACATAATTCACGGAATTTTCCTTCGGCAGTTGTGACAATAACAACTGCTCTTCCCGCACTTTTTCCTGTAATTGTTACAGTCTCACCTTTTGGATATATGGTGATGACGTCGGAATTCATATTTGTCCATATAAGCTCTTTATTCGTTGCCTGCATTGGTAAAACGGAAGCTGATAAATCAGCGCTTTGTCCCATTTTTATTTTTAGCTTATTTTTTTGTATATGAATACCAATTACAGATATAACAGAAGGAGCAATTGAAATTTTAGGTGGATTTGGTTGTATGTTTAAGCAAGAAGCAGAAGTATTTGTGATAGGTGAAAATTTTCTTATATGTTGTCGCTGTAAAGATGCTAACATTTTGGAGTCCCCTTTCTGTATAAGTGCCGATATTAATAATATAAAGGAAGAATGTTATAGTAAATTTAACGAAACATAAAGAAATTGTTAAATTCGAGAAGAAAACTGTCTATAATTAAAAATAACCTCCGCTTGTATATTAAAAGCGGAGGTTATTTTTATAGGCTATGTTGTTTTTCAAAATCCTCAAATTGCTCTTCAACTTCTTTTGAAGGTTGTGTTAGTAAACTAACAATTACGATTACTAGTAAACTAATAGTGAAACCAGGAATCATTTCATATAAGAAGTCTTTTAAGAATTTAAATTGTGTCCATATAATAACAGTCGCGGCACCAGAAATCATACCAGCAAGCGCGCCCCATTTCGTCATACGTTTCCAATATAAGCTTAATAAAATAGCAGGTCCGAATGAAGAACCAAATCCAGCCCAAGCGTATCCGACAAGAGCTAAAATCGTATCATTTTGTTTAAACGCTAATGCGCACCCAACTAAGGCGATAACAAGTACAGCCATACGACCGACAAATACAAGCTCTTTATCAGAAGCAGAACGTTTAAAGAATGTACGATATAAATCTTCTGTTATAGCACTAGAAGTAACGAGCAACTGAGATGAGATTGTACTCATAATAGCTGCTAAAATAGCTGCTAATAAAAATCCAGTAATAAGTGGATGGAATAAAATTTTTCCAAGTTCAAGGAAAATTGTCTCTGGGTTAGATAATGTCAGCCCTTGTTGTGAATAGTAAGCAATACCGATAAGACCAGTAAACATAGCTCCGACAACAGAGAAAATCATCCAGCTCATACCAATTCTTCGTGCGCTTTTAATTTCTTTTACAGACGAAATTGCCATAAAGCGTACGATAATATGAGGTTGCCCAACATAACCAAGACCCCATGCGAATAAAGAAATAATTCCTAAAGTAGAGGCACCTTTAAAAATATCTAAACGTGTTGGATCTACAGATCGAATTGTATCAAATGCAGGTCCAAGTCCGTTCGAATTCATAATTGTTACGATTGGAACAAGAATAAGAGCAATTACCATAATGATTCCTTGCACGAAGTCTGTCCAACTTACTGCTAAGAAACCACCAAATAGTGTGTAAGCTACAACAACGCCTGCGACAATGAATAATCCAACATGATAGTTCATACCAAATGAATTTTCAAATAATACAGCGCCTGAAACTAATCCTGAAGCTACATAGAAAGTAAAGAAAATCATAATAACAAGTCCGGATACTAAGCGTAGCATATGAGATTTGTCGTGGAAACGGTGTTCCAAAAATTCTGGGATAGTAATAGAGTTGTTTGCCATTTCAGAGTAGGTACGTAAGCGAGGAGCGACATAAAGCCAGTTTGCGTATGCGCCTAGTGTTAGGCCGATCGCAATCCAACTACTACTTAATCCAACGCTAAACATTGCACCGGGTAATCCCATTAAAAGCCAACCACTCATATCGGATGCTCCAGCACTTAATGCTGTTACTGCGGGGCCTAGTGTACGCCCGCCAAGCATATAATCTGTTAAGTTGGACGTTCGTTTATAGGCGAAATAGCCGATTACTAACATCCCGAGCATGTAAATAGAGATAGAAGTTAAAGTTAACATCTGCGTACTCATGTAGTTCCCCTTCCTTTTGTCATGTCTTTTGATGCATTTTGCATATGTATAATCTATCATGATTATTCAGAAAAATCCATGTGAAAATATGAATTTTCTGAAATGTAAGCGTTTTTTGACAATGATTCACTTTTGTAATATATAATTTTCTGACAAAAAACCTTAATTTTAATAGAGTATTTATTATATTTACATAAAAACAGGTTGTTTTGTCAATATAATATTGAATGAAGAAAAAATATTTTTTTCAGAAAAAGTATTGACTTATTTGAAAAACGAGGAATATAATGAGTGCAACTTAAAAAAATGCAAGCGTTGATGAAGAAGAGTACACATGATGAACATGTCAGAGAGCTGATGGTTGGTGCGAATCAGTATGGAATTGATGTGGAATGGGCTTCGGAGCTTCCAAACCGAAACGAAAGAAGTAGGCTTTGGCGACATGATCTCATCGATACAAGAGACACGTATTGTTTTTGATACGGTAAAGTGCGTTACATTCGTAACGAATTAAGGTGGCACCACGGGAGTACCCGTCCTTTCTATAGGATGAGTACTCCCTTTTTGTGTATAAAAAATTGTTGAAAGCCTTATAAAAATTAAATATGTTAAATCGTTTAAGTAAGAAGAGTACGTATAATGGAGACGTTACAGAGAGCCGGGGATAGGTGGGAGCCCGGTGCGGTGCCATATACGGAATGGGCTTACGAGAGGTATGCTGAACAATTGTTTTCAGTAGGCAACCCGGGTTCCGCCGTTACAAGGATAAGGTATATATTTTGTACCTGAATAAAGCGGGATGCTTTTGCATCCAACATGAGGTGGTACCACGGTAAATTTATCGTCCTCTACATATTTCGATATGTAGGGGACTTTTTTATTTTTCAGAGTGAGGTGAAAGGCATGATGACGAAAGAAGAATTTATGAAGCAAAAAGAACTAGGAAAACCATTTTTAATAATTGCTGAAGAAGAAGGAGATAGCATTACGCCAATTTCTTTATATAGACGTATGAAAGGAAAGAACAAGTTTTTATTAGAAAGCTCACAGCTTCATCAAGATAAAGGACGCTACTCTTACTTAGGGTGTAATCCATATGGAGAAGTGAAAAGCGTTGGTACAGTCGTAGAAATAACGTTAAATGGTCAAACTGAAAAACTTCACAAAAATGTATTACACGTATTAGAAGAAACGCTCGCACCAGGGCAAGTAGAGAGTCCATTCCCGTTTTGCGGAGGAGCGATTGGATATATCGGCTACGACGTAATTCGGCAATATGAAAATATAGGAGAGGAATTAATTGACCCATTAAATATCCCAGAAGTACACGTACTACTGTATCGCGAGTTTATCGTTTACGATCATTTACGCCAAAAATTATCGTTTGTATATGTATACAAGAAAGACGATTCTGGCTCCTATGAAGAAGTCTATGAAAGATTACAAGTATACAAAGAGGAAGTACTAAGTGGAGAAGAGGCCGTGGTAAGTGAAGTGCTATCACCTTTATCATTTACTTCTTCAGTAACTGAAAAAGAATTTTGTGAAATGGTAGAAACAGCGAAAGAATACATTCGGGCCGGAGATATTTTTCAAGTTGTATTATCTCAGCGTTTGCGAAGTGAATGTAAAGGAGATCCATTTGCATTATACCGGAAACTTCGGATTGCGAATCCATCGCCATATATGTTCTATATCGATTTTCAAGATTACGTCGTTCTCGGTTCTTCACCAGAAAGTTTACTGTCAGTAAGAGACGATAAGGTGATGACAAATCCGATTGCTGGTACGAGGCCGAGAGGGAAAACGAAGCAGGAAGATGAGGAAATCGAAAAAGAACTGTTAGGAAATGAGAAAGAGCGAGCAGAGCATATGATGCTTGTAGACCTAGGCCGAAATGATATTGGCAGAGTAAGTGAAATTGGCTCTGTGACGATAGATAAATATATGAAAGTAGAGAAATACTCTCACGTTATGCACATTGTATCTGAAGTTTACGGAACATTGCGAAAACAAATGAGTGGATTTGATGCATTAGCGTATTGTTTACCAGCTGGCACAGTATCAGGCGCTCCGAAAATTAGAGCGATGGAAATCATCAATACATTAGAGCATGAAAAAAGAAATGTATACGCCGGAGCAGTTGGATATATTTCATTCTCAGGAAACCTTGATATGGCGCTAGCAATTCGAACGATGGTTGTGAAAGATGAGAAAGCGTACGTTCAGGCAGGAGCGGGTATCGTCTACGATTCAGACGCGATAGCTGAATATGAAGAAACATTAAATAAAGCGAGAGCGCTTTTGGAGGTAATGAAATGATTGTACTTATCGATAATTATGACTCATTCACATATAACTTGTATCAACTGTTAGGCGAGTACGAGGAAGAAATTGTTGTCGTAAGAAATGATCAAATAACAATTGAACAATTAGAGGAGATGAAGCCGAAAGGAATTGTGCTCTCACCAGGACCTGGGAAACCAGAAGATGCCGGGGTTTGTATTAAGATCATTCGTCACTTTTATAAGAATGTTCCCATCTTAGGTATTTGCCTTGGTCATCAAGCAATTATATCTGCATTTGGAGGAGAAATTGTTAGAGCAGAGCGCATTAAACACGGAAAAACATCGCGAGTGAAACATAACGGAACGTCAATCTTTTCATACGTTACGCAGCCGCTTACGGCAATGCGTTACCATTCACTCGTCGCGGCGCAAAATAGTTTGCCAAAATGCTTTGACGTATTAGCGACAGCGATGGATGACGGAGAAATAATGGCGGTTTGTCATAACTATTATCCACTCTTCGGATTACAATTTCATCCGGAATCAATCGCAACAGAAGAAGGCGGAAAATTAATACGTGCCTTTTTAGCACAAGTGAAAGAGGAGGAAAGAGTATGAACAGTTATCTTCGAAAATTAGTAGAGGGACAGCATTTAACAGAAGAAGAAATGTATGAAGCAGGGCTCCTTTTATTAAGTGAAAACATATTAGAAAGCGAAATCGCTGCCTTTTTAGCACTGCTGAAAGCGAAAGGAGAAACAGCAGAAGAAATATACGGTCTCGTTCGTGCTCTTCGTGAAAAGGCATTGCCATTTTCAAATCATATAAAAGGCGCGATGGATAATTGCGGCACAGGTGGTGACGGTGCGCAAACATTCAATATTAGTACAACATCGGCATTCGTACTTGCAGGAGCTGGCGTAAAGGTTGCGAAACACGGAAACCGTGCTGTTTCTAGTAAAACAGGAAGTGCTGATTTATTAGAAGAACTCGGTGTAAACATTAGCTGTACGCCGGGTGAGATTGATTACTTATTAGAAAATGTAGGAATTGCCTTCTTATTCGCACCAGCGATGCATCCAGCATTAAGACGCATTATGAAAATAAGAAAAGAATTAAACGTTCCGACGATCTTTAACTTAATTGGGCCTTTAACGAATCCAGTTAATTTAGAAACACAATTTGTCGGTATTTATAAACGAGATATGTTATTACCCGTAGCGGAAGTATTGCAGAAACTTGGCAGAAAACAAGCGCTCGTTGTAAACGGAAGTGGATTTTTAGATGAAGCATCATTACAAGGCGAAAACTACGTCGCCATTTTAAAAGATAATGAAATAATTGAAACGAGTATTGCACCAGAAAACTACGGTTTTTCAAGGGTGAAAAATGAAGAAATTAGAGGCGGGAATTCAAAAGAAAACGCAAAGATTACGCTCGGAGTATTAAGCGGAGAAAAAAACGTATACCGCGATACCGTTTTATTAAATGCAGGGCTTGCTCTTTTCGCAAACGGAAAAGCGGAATCGATTGAAGAAGGAATTAAACTAGCGGCACATAGCATTGACTCTGGAAAAGCATTAGAAAAATTAAACTTATTAATTACAGCAAGTTATGAAAAATTAGAAAGGGTGAATTAAAGTGGGGACGATTTTAGACAAAATTGTAGAGCAAAAGAAAGTAGAAGTTGCGGAGTTATATGAAACGTATTCACCAGTAAAAGCAAAAAGGCAAACACACTCACTTGTAAAAGCTTTAGAGCAGTTTACTGTAATCGCAGAGGTGAAACGAGCGTCTCCATCAAAAGGTGATATAAATTTACATGTTGATGTACCAAGACAAGTTAAAACATATGAAGAATGTGGTGCTGGGGCGGTTTCCGTTTTAACAGATAGTCAATTTTTTAAAGGATCGTTTCACGACTTACAAACTGCAAGAGCAGAAAGTAACATTCCGCTTTTATGCAAAGACTTTATAATCGATAAAATTCAAATTGATAGGGCGTATGAAGCAGGAGCAGATCTTATTTTATTAATCGTAGCGGCGTTAACGAAAGAGAAGTTAAAAGAGCTTTATAACTACGTACTAGAAATAGGATTAGAAGCGATTGTTGAAGTTCATGATGAACGAGAACTAGAAATTGCAATTGAATTAAATCCACATGTTATTGGCATTAACAATCGAAATTTAAAAACGTTCGAAGTAGATGTAAGCCAAACAGAAAAGCTCGGAAAACGATTGAATGAGGAAAAATTACTATGGATTAGCGAAAGTGGCATTCATTCAAAAGAGGATATTATTCGCGTCAAAAGAGCTGGTGCAAAAGGTGTATTAGTTGGTGAAGCACTTATGACAACATCTTCTATTAGCAGCTTTTTCGATGAATGTAAGGTGAAAATATGAAAGTGAAAATTTGCGGTATTACGGATGTTGAAACAGCGAAAAGTGCGTGCGAATACGGTGCAGATGCAATCGGATTTGTTTTTGCAGAAAGTAAACGGAAAATCACTTCCGAGCAAGCGAAAGAAATTATTCAGGAACTTCCAGCGCACGTTTTAAAAGTTGGTGTTTTCGTAAATGAATCAGTAGAAATGATCCAGAAAATTGCAAAGGAATGCGGGTTAACACATGTGCAGTTACATGGGGATGAGGAAAATTATTACATTAGAAGATTGAATATTCCGTCTATAAAAGCGGTAGGAGTAGTTGCGGAGAGTGAAATTAAAAACGCAAATATATACGAAACTGATTATGTATTATTTGATAGCCCGAAAGAAAGGTTTCATGGAGGAAATGGTAAGACATTCTCATGGGAGTTACTCGCACATATGCCAAACGAGTTGCGAGAGAAAACGATATTAGCTGGTGGATTAAACATCCTTAATATAGAAGAAGCGATTCGAACCGTTCAGCCCTATATGATCGATGTGAGCAGTGGAGTAGAGACAGAAGGAAAGAAAGATATAGAGAAAATAAAACAATTTATACAAAAAGCGAAGGAGTGTTCCAAATGAATTATGCATATCCAGATGAAAAAGGTCATTACGGTATATACGGAGGACGATACGTTCCAGAAACGTTAATGCAATCCGTATTAGAACTAGAAGAAGCATATAAAGAAGCGATGCAAGACGAAGCGTTTCAAAAGGAATTAAATCATTATTTACAAACGTATGTTGGAAGAGAAACACCGCTATATTTTGCGGAAAATATGACGAAGTATTGCGGCGGGGCAAAGATTTATTTAAAGCGTGAAGATTTGAATCATACAGGAGCTCACAAAATTAACAATACAATTGGCCAGGCACTTCTTGCGGTAAGAATGGGTAAGAAAAAAGTTGTCGCTGAAACAGGGGCTGGACAACATGGAGTTGCAACAGCTACTGTATGTGCACTTCTCGGTTTAGAATGCGTCATTTTCATGGGAGAAGAAGATGTAAGACGTCAAAAATTAAATGTGTTCCGAATGGAATTGCTCGGAGCGAAAGTAGAAAGCGTAGCGGCCGGTAGCGGCACATTAAAAGATGCTGTGAACGAGGCGCTTCGTTACTGGGTTTCACACGTGCATGATACGCACTATATTATGGGATCAGTTCTCGGACCACATCCATTCCCGCAAATTGTCCGTGATTTCCAAAGTGTAATTGGAAAAGAAACGAAAAAACAATATGAAGCGCTAGAAGGGAGATTACCAGAAGCAGTCGTTGCTTGTATTGGCGGTGGTAGTAACGCGATGGGAATGTTTTATCCGTTCGTACACGATGAAGAAGTGGCTCTTTACGGCGTAGAAGCAGCTGGAAAAGGGGTCCATACAGAAAAGCACGCAGCGACTTTAACGAAAGGAAGCGTCGGTGTTTTACATGGGTCAATGATGTACCTTCTGCAAAATGAAGAAGGACAAATTCAAGAAGCGCACTCTATTTCGGCAGGACTGGATTACCCGGGTGTTGGACCAGAACATAGTTTACTAAAAGACATCGGCCGCGTTTCTTACCATTCGATCACAGATGATGAAGCGTTAGAAGCGTTTCAATTATTAACGAAAAAAGAAGGCATTATCCCGGCATTAGAAAGTTCACATGCTGTTGCATACGCTTTAAAACTAGCACCGCAAATGAAGCAAGACGAAGGACTTGTCATTTGCTTATCCGGCCGTGGTGATAAAGATGTAGAGAGCATAAAACGTTATATGGAAGAGGTGTAAAAAATGGGAGTAGAAAAAATTAAAGCAGCGTTTGAAAATGGCAAGAAAGCATTTATTCCGTATGTAATGGGTGGAGATGGTGGCCTTGGAAAATTAAAAGAACAAATCCGTTTTCTAGATGAAGCGGGAGCAAGCATTGTTGAAATTGGTATCCCGTTTTCAGATCCAGTCGCAGACGGTCCAACGATTCAAAGAGCAGGAAAAAGAGCGTTAGATAGCGGTGTAACATTAAAAGGTATTTTTCAAGCATTAGCTGAAGTGAGGAAAGAAGTACAAATTCCATTTGTACTCATGACATATTTAAATCCAGTACTCGCATTTGGAAAAGAACGTTTCATCGGGAGTTGTCTTGAAGCAGGTGTGGATGGTATTATCGTTCCAGACTTACCGTATGAAGAACAACATATTATTGCGCCGCTTCTCCGCGATGCGAATATCGCTTTAATTCCACTCGTAACCGTAACGAGCCCAATTGAGCGGATTGAAAAAATTACGAGTGAATCAGAAGGATTCGTCTACGCTGTTACAGTAGCGGGGGTAACGGGAGTACGTCAAAACTTTAAAGACGAGATTCATAGTTACTTAGAAAAAGTAAAATCACACGTCCACTTACCAGTAGTTGCAGGATTCGGTATTTCAACACGAGAACAAATAGAAGAAATGATTACAATATGCGACGGTGTTGTCGTAGGAAGTAAAGTCATTGAGCTGTTAGAAAATGAAAAGCAAGAGGAAATATGTGAGTTAATACATGCAGTAAAACAAAAAGAAGAGGCGTAAGTCTCTTCTTTTTGTTTCCTTTAAGAAATGTTAAAATATACAGAAAATACATATAGTTTAGAGGGTGAGAAGGCATGCTAAGACGTAAACTATTATATCTTCTGCTAACAGTACCACTATACGCTCGGCTCATTAGCATGACGAAAATAGAATTATTGGCTCTATTTCTAGGGTATGTATTCATCTTTTCCAACTTAAAGCGGATTCAAGAGCAATCTATTTTAGAAGTATGTATATTTTCAATTATTATAGAACTATTTAGTATCGTTTCGATTGTATTATTAAACGAATTATTCCGGGGGATTCATTCATTTGCATTAATGAAATTTGGGAATATTGTACTGCAAGTAGTATGCACTTATATTGTGTTTGCTGTTTTAGAAAAGATGCTTGGGCAGCAGACGGTTTTTCAGGATAAATAAGAGGCCTACTGTTAATAGGGGCCTCTTACTATTTTAACCTAATGGGTTCTCGCCGAAACGCTCCCATAACTTTGGAAAGCGCTCCGCTAGTTCATCTTCATCATCTTCCCAATCGAATTCCAGTTCAGGCATAGATGAATCATGCCCTTTTTCATCTAATAGGGATTCAAATTTATTCCACAGATCATCGTCCCATTCTGTATCACCGATTTCTTTTAAAGAGAAGGCTTCAAGTCCGACAGATAGCATTTCCTCGAATTCTGGAATAAGCTCATCTTCTTCATAAAACTCCGGAATTAAGTTTGCTAGGGACTCAGGGTGTTCTACTGCGGATTCAAAGATTTCTTGTCCACATGCAATAAGCCAGCCTCTAAAGTAATCAAACGAATCATCAGAGCATCCACCTAAAATAATATAAGCGCTAGCCCATAGGTTAGACGTATAAGATTGCTTTAAAGCGTTTTGGAGATGAATCTCAAAATCTATAATTTCACTTGTAGGCTTTTTAGATAATTGTTTAATTAACCAATCACTCGTTTCGTCTTTTGTATTCATTTCAGAAATAAATTGCCAAAATTGATCTTTATTCATATGTATAACACCTCGAAAAAATGTATTTCTTAAAGTGTAACATTTTTTCGGTTATTCACTTCATTAACAATAACGAGAAAAACTGTTATAAAATTAATTGAAAATTATAACACCTGTTATATAATAGTTAAAATTGCATTTTTTACGAAATGAGATGATAGCATGGCAATATTGTTGGCACTTATCCCGATTATGATGATTTTCATTTGTTTATTTTTGTTTAAACAAACGTCATTAAGAGCCTCATTAATTTCTTATGCCGTTTCTGTCGGAATCGTTTTACTCTCGCCAACGTTTCAATTAGGGATAAATGAAACTGTACACGCAACGATTAAAGGTTGGTTAATTTGTTTTATTGTCGGATACGTTTTGTTTTTCGGTATTTTTTTATTTCACCTCATGAATAAAATGGGGTATATCGATCAAGTAGCGAGATTTCTAGAACAAGTCACGCATGATCGATTATTGCAAATGCTTTTTATGTGTTTTGGTATTTGTCCACTTATTGAATCAGTAAGTGGGTTCGGAATTGGCTTTATGGTCGCAGCACCTATTTTTCTTTCTCTCGGCTATAAACCATTTCAAGCTGTGCTACTCTCGTTTATCGGCTTACTTGCAAGCTCATGGGGCGCGATGGCGACCGGTACAATTATCGGTTCTCAGCTTATTAACATGCCGCTCACAACTCTTGGCGCAAATACAGCATTATTAAGCATCCCGATTTTTGCATATTTTATCTTCCTTTCTTTATATGTTGTCGGTGGCTTTCAGGCGGTTATAAAAAAGTGGAAGGAAGGAGTAGGTTTCTTTCTATTATTTTCTATAGGAATCTATCTTTCTAACGCGTACGTAAGTGTTGAATTAGCAGGGATATTAAGTTCTATCGTTACAATTACATTTGGATTTCTTATCATTAAATTAAAAGGGAAAAGTGAGCAAAACCTTTTAACGGAACATGCGGCTGCTGCAGAGAGAGAAGTATCCATTATAAAAATTATTAGCCCTTATATCTTTTTAACAGTTTGTATTTTACTTTCTCGCCTCGTTCCAGTATTACATGATTCGCTTAGGTCATATGCGGTTCTCGATTTAAAATCATACTCTTACAAATTAGAAATGCTGTATTCGCCAGGATTTTGGCTCGGTATGACTTGTTTATTTACAATTATTTTCTTCCGCATTCCATCTACTATTATTAAACAATCAATCTCACAAACGATAAAACAATGGATTCCTTTCGCTATTACAACGACGATGTTCATTGCAATTTCAGAACTAATGGGAGCATCTGGTATGCATTCATTACTCGCAAAAACAGCTGGTGAAACATTTGGTACCTTTTTCGTTTTCGTTGCGCCATTCATCGGCGGAATTGGTGGCTTTTTAACAGGTAGTAACGCAGGATCAAATGCGATGTTTATAAAACTGCAAATGCAAACAGCTCAAAACGTAGCACTCCCGTGGCAATACGTCACAACGCTTCAAAATACCGCATCATCAGTAGCGACAATCGCTTGTCCATCACGTATTACACTTGGTGCTTATTTATGTAATATCCCTTATCGTGAAAATGAACTATTAAAGAAAACGACGTTAATGATTTTTGGTGCGGTGTTACTTGTAGTGATAGAAGTTATTTTTTGGTACGTATTGATAAAGTGAAACTTTAATTAGTCGGGAGCGTTTTACATCCCCCACTAATCATTAGTTGAACCAATCGGGCTTTTACGGGCAGTCAGGCTCCCGCTGGATTTTTTTTTGTGGGGGTCTTACTGCCCGTTAATGCGGGATAAAGTGAAAAATCCTCCTAACATAGGAGGATTTTCTTTATGATTGGATAATTTGTAAGTATGTAAAGCTGCTACTAAATGAATAGGAGATGAAAGAGATGCCCTTAAAAAACTACGGTGTGTTAAAAGGTACAGTTATACAATCTAAGATAGGAAAAGGGAAAACACCTCATTATCAAGTTCATTTACAAGGCGAAGTAGGAGTAGATTATCGCATTGCAATTAACGTAAAGTCGCAAAGTTATCCGTCAGAAGTTTTATATTTTGCGAGCGAACATATTGATTCAGAAGCTATTCGAATTTTACCGACATTACCGTTTGGATTTACGGAAGTGAAAAATAACGAGCCGAGAGTTGCCTTAGATTATGTAAGGGGTAATTTATTTCATTCAAAACAAATGATTCCTTTGCCAGCTGAAAAATCGGGATCTGATAATGATTTAAATGAGAAAATAGAACATTATATAAAAAGAGCAATAGATGAGAAAGCAATTATTTATGCGTTTGGTGAAAGGTGGGGACCGGAAGAAAAGGTTCCGGATTCATATTTCCACTTTACACCTGGAAACGGTATACACGATATTCATATGAATCAAGGGAATGTAGAGAAATGGCAAGGTGATGACGGTATATGGCAAGATGGAGGTTTGCTCATTCATTTTGAGAAGAGGGAAGAGTGGATAGGTATTTTCCTTGCCTTTCAGTCACAGTCATGGTGTACCGATGAAGAGGGGCATGCTCGTGTTCCGGTTGAGAATTGTGATTATAGAAGTGAGAGATAGTTTTTTATAAATAGAAAGACCATCGCAAGTTAGATGGTCTTTTTTTGAGGGGATACAATTATTTACAATTAGATTTAATTTGATATGATTGAATAGACTGAAAATTATAGGCGGAGGGGGATAAAATGACAGAAAACAAACCGAAAGTCCTAATACTAGGATCATGCCATATGAGTGAGCATGAAGAATTATTGTCGGACGAGAGACAAGCTGAAATCACAGAACTTGTTTCTATCGTGCAGAAGTTCCAGCCAACAAAAATTGCAGTTGAAAGCATTACAGATAATCAGGATAAATTAAATGAGAATTTTAAGCAGTACAAGTTAGGTACATATGAATTGGCATTAAATGAAATAGATCAAATTGGTTTTAGAATGGCAGCAAACTTAAAACATGAACAAGTATATGCAATTGATTGGATGGGTGGAAGTGATGTTGTTGACTTCTGGGATGTACATAAATGGGTGGAAGAAAATCAGCCAGAACTATTCGCAGAAATATTTAGTTTAGTACCAGAAATGGATTTAACAGATACTAAAAGTGTTCTAGAGTTTTATCAAGAAATGAATAATCAGGTAATATTTAATCAGCTACATAAGTTATATGTAAATATGGCACGTATCGGTGATTTTGGTCATTATGTTGGAATGGAATGGCTAACGTGGTGGTACAAAAGAAACTTAATCATGTATTCGAATATCGTTCGCTTAATTGACTCACTTGAGGAGCGCATTTTATTTATAGTGGGTTTGTCGCATTATTCGATTGTGAGTAGGTTTCTTGAAGAAGGGGAAAATTGCGAAATAGTATCACCAGAAAAGTATCTTTATGAAAAACATGTATTGAAATAAAAAGGTATCCAAATTTTCTTTGGATACCTTTTATATTTAAAATGAACGCCCTCTTGTCATCTTATAAAATATAAGACTCACAAGTGTAGAAATACATGAGAAAAGCAGCGCTACACTAGAAAACGCAATGAGATACATATTATATTTCAATACTTTACCAATTAGTTGGTTACTATCGTACTGAAAGAGTCCCGCTATTATATTGAATAAAAATAATACGATAAACATGACGATGACACCGTCTATTGATCCTTTAATGTCTGGTTTACTTAAAGCGATATGTGCGGAAATACAAATAGCGATAAATAAAAATAACCAAAATGAAGGATTTAATAAATTGTTTAGCGTAAATAAACTTTTCAATAATACAAACGTTGATAGTAGCATGTTTTGGACCATTTCTACATTAATAGAAGTAGAGGCAATCGTTTTTTCGAGAGTTGTATTAAATAGAGAATATGAATCTGGTACGAAATAACGCATTAAAAGGATTAATGCAGTAATACCAGAAATAATAGGGCCGATTCCAATAAAGAAATTCCCAATTCGCTGATATACACTTTTTTGATTGTATTGGTGTTGTACGTAACCTAGAGCACCTTGACTTGTATCTGTTGGGAAGAACTGCGTTGCTACAATTTTATGACGAAATAGTACGCACATAATTGCATGTCCAAGTTCATGAATAGGAACACCAATCCACGCAGTTAATAGGAATCCTTTTCTTCCGAAAGCCCTCGACCAATACATTCGTGTGAGAGATTCTAAATAACCTAATAGAAATCCAATTACAATGATGACTCCAATTAAAGAAAATAGTTGGATCACACTTGTAAGGAGTATTTGAAAAATTGAGTTTACAAATTCCATTGTCTTTCATCCAATCTGTTTAAAGTTTCACTGTATTTGCTATGTTTCATAATAGCATTATTTTTCTAGATTACTAGTACATATATTTTCTTTCGAAGGGAGGATTTCATAATCTTTTTCTTGTAGTCATGTTTTATGTCCAAAGTCATATATTGAATCTGTAACACCCTATAAGGTATATGCTTAAGGAGGGATGAGAGAATGAAATGTCCGGCGTGTAGTACAGAAAATGCAGCGGAGGCAAAGTTTTGTGGGAATTGTGGACATTCGTTAACGGAAGAAGCGGAAGCAAGTGGTACACAGGAAGAAGGGCAACTATCGCATGCAGCGCAAGTAAAGGAAAGTCGGCCGAATGAAACGGTAGAGCAAGCGAAAAAATTTGCAAGTGGTTATTTTCAGTTCTTTCAAAATGCGTTAAAAGCACCGACAGCGATTATGAAAAGTGGAAGTATTGAAGTGCGAAATGGGATAGTGAGTCTTGTGCTTATTTGTTTTTTAGGAGCATGTATATTTTATAGAATAATGAGCGCAGCAACAGCCGTTACGAGAACATTTGCACCAGATATATCTACTCCCACATTTTTTGGAGAATCTGTAACGGTCTTTTTATTTTTATTAATTTTAACTTTATTTGTCGGATTTATTATTTTTGTAAGTGGTAAGATGATGAAATCATCTTTTTCTTTTCTTGAAGTATTCGGTATATGGGGAACGATAGTGACTCCGGCTATTGCTATATTAGTCCTTTCGTTTCTTTTTAGTTTCTTATTAATCTTTTTCTTACCGATATTACTATGGGTAGCTACAACATATATAGGGATTAGTATAATTGTAGCTATATTAAAACTAGACAACGGCGGCTTAGATCCTGTTTACACACTTATTATCGCAAATGTTTTCATTGGGATTGCAACATGGATTGTACTTTGGTCTTACATTAACACGATAATTCAAACCTTTACCAGAGGATTAACTGGCTTCTAATGAAAAGGTGGTTGAACGGATGAATGTATGTACAAAGTGCGGAACTCAGTTTGAAGACGGAGTGCAATTTTGCCAAAACTGCGGGACGAAGAGGGGACGTCCTGTAGTACAAAAGCAGAAAATGGGCAAAGGGACAAAAATTGGAATTATACTTTTAGCACTTTTTGTGATAGTAATGGGCGGGTTGTATATGTATGGTGGGTCATATTATTCGCAATCAGCGCAAGTAGACCGTATGATTACTGTTTTACAAGAGAGGAACGGGGAGCAGCTGGCTGAGATGGTCACGACAGATGATCCAGCGGTTATTGTAACGAGAGAGAGTTTAGCGCCTCTATTTTCATATATAAAAGAAAATCCGTCTTACGTTAATGAATTGAAAGGTTATATGAAGCAAGGACAAAAGCAGGGTGAGGGAATAGAAAGAGTAGATTTTTCTTTAACAAAAGACGGGAAGTATTTCTTTTTATTTGATCGGTATAAATTGAAAGCGAAGACGTATTATGCAACGTTACTTACAAATGAAAAAGATACATTTTTAAAGGTGAACGGAAAAGAGCTTGATAAGACGAATGATAAAAAGTTTGAGAAGCAATATGGACCGTTTCTTCCAGGGGTACAACTGTTTCAATCAGAATATAAAAATGAATATGTGAAACTATCTCGTGAAGAAAAGGTTGTACTTATGAAACAAAGCCAAAATAATGTAACGGTAGATTTAACGTTACAAGGACAATATATTACAGTCCAAACGAATGCGCCTGGTGCGACATTATATGTGAATCAAAAGCCAGTTACAATGTTGACCGGAGAAGAGATTACGTGGGGGCCTATATCTACTGATGGAAGTGCAACGATTTATTTAGAACGAAATGGTGAAAACGGAAGAGAAATGACAAAGGTGGAAACTGTCACCGCACTGTCGACTTATAGTCTTCCATTTCAAAAGAAAGGTGCAGAAAAAACAGTTATTTACAATGTCACCCCGCCAGTTACGACTCAATATGTATATAATGGTTTCATTTTCCCTGATAGTGATATTCGTAAATTAACGAGTGCGGATTTGGGATATTTAACGAAAGAACAATTGAAAATTGCTAGAAATGAAATATACGCAAGACATGGACATATTTTTCAAACGAAAGATATGCAAACGTACTTTTCAAAACAGTCTTGGTACAGAGAAAATCCGTATTTTACAGGAGCGTTAACTAATATTGAATCTTATAATGTTGAACTTATCAAATCAAGAGAATAGAGTGCGTGAAAAAGGTACAGTGCATATTACTGTACCTTTTCTATAGTTATTTAGCTGGATTGGGATCTCTTGAGAAAAAATATGAAAGAGGAATGTGACTCTGCTTGCTTTTCCTGATGTACTAGTCTGTACATTGGATAAAGGACTAGATGTTAAGGCTGCTTCAGAATGGGGTGGTACGACTATTTTAATTGTATCATCTGATCCTGCTGATGTAGTAACCGTTATTGTATCTGGAGATAAGTTAATAATTTTAACAGTACCGACCGGAAATATGGACTTACCGGCGTGTGATGCTGAGGCGAAGCGAGTGGCTTTCCAAATATCTTGTGCCACAAATTTGTAGAGGGAATTCTCTTTCTTTACAATAGAAGTAGGTGTTATTTCTATAAAATATGGAAATCGTAAAGAGTATGTAAAAAGAAGGAGTGGTAAAGTGAACTATGTCATTATTGGCGGAGATGCAGCTGGTATGAGTGCAGCGATGCAAATTGTTAGAAACGATGAAACTGCGAATGTTGTTACGCTAGAAAAAGGTGAAATATATTCATACGCTCAGTGCGGACTACCGTATGTGATTAGCGGTGCTATTGCTTCAACTGAAAAATTAATCGCACGTAATGTAAAGACATTTCGAGATAAATACGGAATAGATGCGAAAGTGCGTCATGAAGTAACGAAAGTGGATACTGAAAATAAAGTTGTGTATGCAGTACATACGAAGACGAAAGATGTCTTTGAATTTCCATATGATCGATTATTAATCGCGACTGGTGTACGACCTGTTATGCCGGATTGGGAAGGAAGGGACTTACAAGGTGTTCATCTTTTAAAAACAATTCCGGATGCTGAGCATATATTAGACACGTTACAAGCAAATAGTGTTGAGCAAGTAACGATTATTGGCGGCGGTGCAATTGGTCTAGAGATGGCAGAAACATTTGTAGAACTAGGAAAGAAAGTAAGAATGATTGAGCGAAACAATCATATTGGCACAATTTATGATGCCGATATGGCGGAATATATACATAAAGAAGCGGATAAACATAATATCGAAATTTTAACAAATGAAAATGTAAAAGCGTTTAAAGGAAAAGAGAGAGTAGAGTTAATTGAGACGGATAAAGGTACGTATAAAACAGATCTCGTTTTAGTATCTGTCGGTGTACAGCCAAATACTGATTTTCTTGAGGGGACAAATATACGTAAAAATTATAAAGGTGCAATTGAAGTAAATGCTTATATGCAAACGAATGTGAAAGATGTATATGCAGCAGGAGATTGTGCAACACATTATCACGTTATAAAAGAGATTCATGATCATATTCCAATTGGAACGACCGCAAATAAACAAGGGCGACTTGCAGGGCTAAATATGGTTGATAAACGAAGAGCCTTTAAAGGTACTTTAGGTACAGGAATTATTAAATTTATGGATCTTACATTAGCGAGAACGGGATTAAATGAAAAAGAAGCGAGCGGATTAAATATTCCGTATAAAACAGTAAAAATAGATTCAACAAATATGGCAGGCTATTATCCGAGTGCTACACCACTTTATTTGAAATTACTATATCGTTCTGATACGAAACAATTATTAGGCGGGCAAGTAATTGGTGAAGAAGGTGTAGATAAGCGTATTGATGTTATCGCAATGGCACTTTTCAATAAAATGAGCATTCACGATTTAGAAGATGTCGACTTAAGTTACGCACCACCATATAACAGCGTTTGGGATCCAATTCAACAAGCGGCAAGGAGAGCGGAATAGCACTTTTTAAGTGCTATTTTTTCGTTAAAGGGGAATGATCATTTTTGTCGAATAAAGAGGATTGGGAAATAGTTACATATAGGGAAGGGGATCATTAAAAATGGCTGTAGCACTTCAACAAGTTCAAGAATCAGAAAAAACGATTTTACGTAATTTGTACTCACTATATCTTCATGACCTCTCTAGGTTCACTACTAATATAACTATTGGAGCGGATGGTTTTTTTGAATACGAAGATTTGGACACGTTTTGGAAAATCGACGGACTCACTCCTTATTTCATAAAAGTTGATAATAGTATCGTAGGGTTTTTATTGTTATTAGAACGTCCATTTTTGAAGAAAGAAAACGACTTTGGTATTAATGATATTTTCATATTGAATCAATATAAAGGAAAAGGAATGGGTAAACAAGTTATTGAGAATTTACTAGAAGAGAAACGAGGACAATATTTCGTTATCGAACTTGTGAAAAATGTACCAGCAGTTTCGTTTTGGAAGAAAGTATATAAAGAATTGAATATTGAATTTGATGAGAGAGAGCAACTAATTGATGATGAAGAATGTCTCGTTCAGACGTTTAAAATATAATGAAATTGGTGCTCTTTACAATTACTTTGAAGTTTAACTTTATCCGCGTTAACGGGCAGCCCGATTGTGGTGAGGGCTAATAATCAGTGGGGGATGGGCAAAATCCTTGCTGATTAAAGTTTCACTTTATTTTGAATATAGCGTTCACCCTTGAAAAGTATAGTAGTTATCGCTTATATTGTCATATAGTATTTGTTTTTTTAACAAGCAATGAACGAACCAGGGGGTACAACATGGCAATAAATATGAAAACAATCGAAGAATGGATTGCTGAATCAAATACAAGACATGAAGAAGACTTTGGACACGTTGTTGAAGAGATGAAAGAAGTATGTGTCGGACTTGATAACGCGACGTTAATTTATACGAAAAATGTATTTTGTTTCGGCAAGAAAGCAGAAGTATTTTTCTTCTTCCAAGATCACGTTGTTATCGGACAAGAGAAGGAAGAGTATGTCGAAGTTGAGAAGTTAAAGTATGCTGATATTACAAATAGTAATTTAAAAACAAATGATAAAAATACTACATTAGAATTGAAGTTTTCTAATGGAAAAGCTATCAATTTAGATAGTTTAAATGATAACTACGGTACGAAAAACTGGTTATTTGCAAGACAAATTAAGAGTATCTTTAAATTAATCTAGTAAAAAAGCAGGCCTTGAACGGCCTGCTTTTTTACTTGTTTCCTATTAAACAAAGGCAACCTCTCTCCTCATAACATTTCACACCTTTAAATCCTGTTTTATAAAAGAGGTTTACTAATTCTTCGGTCGCTTTAAATGTATCCATATGATATTGGATTTTGAAAGTTTCAGCGACTAATAAAAAGGATCCGTTCGGTTTTAAGACGCGAAACACTTCTTTTATATCGTGTTCAACATCAGGCCAAAAGTAGTGGGTTTGAAAAGCGGTAATGAGATCAAAGAAGTCCGGATGATATGGAATAGAGGAGACGCTTGCTTGATGAATAATTACTTTCGCTGCTTTTACATCCTTCATATTTGCTTTCTTTGAGTTTTCAACAGCTTGATTGGAGTAATCAATCCCATATATTTTCCCATGGGGAGTTAATCTTGAAAGTGTATGTATTGTTTTACCACCTCCACAACCAATATCTAAAATAATTGCATCTTCACGTATATGTATTTTTTGTAAAGCCCAATTTGTTAGTCTCGTATGTGCAGCATTCATAATGCAAAGCATAGAGGAACCGATTGTCCCACGAGGATTTTTCGCTTGCTCGATTAATCGTTGTAAAATACTCAATTCAAACTCTCCTTTTATATAAGAATATGTACTTATTTCGCTTCTAATAATTTAACTCCTTTAAAAAAGCACGCCATCAATTGGCGTGCTTCTAATTATGCAAGTATCCTTTTAGCCAATTCCGCGCCCGATACGCTCCAACTGGAATTTGAATGAGCGACGTTTCATTTCTGCCATCTATTCCATACAATTGATTACATAAATTTGTATCGAAACTAAGTAAAGGGTGACCGCCCATTCCCATAGCAGTCGCAGCTAAAACGAGTTTATGAACGAGTATACCAGCTTCCATTTGGTGAATACGGTATCCTCTATATCCTAATTCATTTTTATAGTAATCCTTATTTCCAATTACATGTAGACAAAGTGGTGCTTGAAACAGATTTACGTTATCCATTGTCATACTGGATTGGAGGGGATAACGAAGGTCTCCATGCCGTATTGGCTGTATGGAATGTGTTTGACTGTTATAAGCGTAAGCGCCGTTTTCTATATCTTTTACGTTATAAAAGCATCCATATAATGAGACTCGTGCATTTTCATTTAAGTAATTACCATCAAGATCGTTGTAATAAGGGAAGGAGAGGCTCGCTTCTTGTAGTAAAGTAGCGAGCTCGACTGCATCCCATTTCGTTAAAATGAAGTCGGCATCAGGTGAATATCGTTTTTTACAAAGGTGCAAGAAATCATATGATAAACGTTCTACTTTTGGTAGTTGTAAAGTGTGGGCATTATATTGATGTCGTTCTTCATGAGTTAATGTTTGGAAGTGTTCTGTCGATTCAATCATAGATGTCGCGTTTACTTTTGTTATCATCGGATATTCATCTACATGTTTTGAGCGAACGAAATGCTCATGTGTTAAAGGCGGAATTTGCTGTAGTAAGTCATGAGAAGTAACTGTTTTATTTTCATGATGATCATCGTGAAACCAATCTGTATGTGGTTCTGTACTTAAAGGAACGACCGCGTATACACTTTCTTCATTTTCTGATAGTCCGAGTAAATGATTAATTGCCCGGTCTAGAAACTGAAAATATACCCCATTTGTGTAGCCGAATTGTTTTGCGCATTCAAGCAATTGTCCGATTAGAACACCACTGTCTAATCCTTGGAGACGATATGAAAAGTTATTGTATTTAAAGAAGTTTTTCCAAAACATAGTAGATACAAATGCAGCGCCAAAACAAGAATGTATGTTGCAACGATTGCCGAGTGCTTCTGTAAGATAAGAATCAAAATTTCCTTCACGAAGTAAGATGAGACGATGATGTGCGGCATCATAATGGTAAATTCCATCTGGATAATGATCAATCTTTAAATACATATATAATTCATTTGGATATAAAGCCCCCCCTGAAGGGATGAATCTTCGGAATAGAGTCGTTGTTTTATTATGTTCTAGGCTAGTAGTAGGTTGGCATAATTGTGTTAAACCAAACGAGTACCAAAGATAATGACCGATTTCCTCTAAGTTAGGTTTAGTAGAAGGATTACGTAATGTTAACGGGACTTCTAAAGAGAGAGGGATGACTGGTAAATTTCGATATAATTTATAAGGAAGTGGCGCATCTTCCCAATCAATCTCTTTATCGGGCGGCATAATTTCATTAATAGAGAAATGGAGATGGTGTAAAAAAGTATCTAGTTGCATCAAATTCCCTCCTTACTATAAATTATGGAAACGGATGCGGATGTGGATTTAATCCCTCATTCGTTAAAGGTTCATTTGTATAGCCGAGTGTCATCGGTACGGTATAGACTCTGTCTAGTCCTGTAAGACGAGTGAGGTGGTGACCAAACGTCATCGGTAACATACCTGGAATAATTACTTTTACACAACGTAATCCATTCTTTTCTATGAGGGGGACAGTTTGATCTACAACAATTACTTCAAGCCCAGATTGATGTAGTCGGTTTAAAAGTTGATTCAGGTCAGATGTTAAATCCATATCAAATGATTGTAATGCATTCACTTCTTGGAACGTTTGCACCGGAGCATCGTCACGTAAAAGGAAGTGAAGACGTTCTTCAGCTTCTTTCAATCCGTATAGCATACTATGATCGCCCATTTGCGTAACAAGATAAGGATCGCGTAAACAGTTTTCATATTTTTCTTTGTTTTGATTCAGATCATCATCTGATATAAGTAACATGCCAGCTATTTCATGAATCGCAGTTTTGATTGCTCGAATGGGCTCCATATGAGCACCACCAGCACAGACGAGATTCATCCCATCTTGCCTCGTGTTTTTCGCAATCACCCAAATGCTCGGAATACCGTGTTCCATCGTTGCGTTGAAAACGTGTAATTCATATCCAGTAATCGTACGCAAGCGCTCAATCATTAATTGTAATTCAGTATCCTCTGCGGAACTAAGATCAAGACGAGGAAGAGGTAATTCTGCATACCATGTGAGTAAAAAAGCATCACGCTCTACGATTTCTAATATGCCATGAAAAATGGCCTCTTCTAAACTACCACCAATCGCACATCCATTTGATGTTTCATACACAAAAGCATCTCGATGACCAAGGCTATAATAGGCGATTGATTCTGGGACTAGAAGTGGTCTATCTTGTGATAAAGAATATCCCCATACCCAACTTTGCTGATGATCAGGATCAAACGGTTTAAATGGAAAAGGATCACGATTATAATGTTCATTTGTATGTACACCAAGTGTGAGGGGATTCAGTGCGATATCCTCTAGTTCACGAAAACTACCATGTACATTTGTCTTTTTGCCACGAGGTGACATGCCGCAATATCGTTCTAATCCTTCCAAAATAGCAGTTGATTCACTGAGTGCGAATGAATTAGTTCGGCCCGCGACACCTTCATTCCCAAACATTAACGGCATATTTATAATGACATCAGCGAACGGTAATAAAGAATGCTGCATTTTGCCGTTTAAAATTCCGGTTCGATAATCTAAATAATCTTTCGTTAAAAATGTGTTTAGCTCATGAATCGAACGACAGCGATACGCTTCACTGCTCGTTTTCAAACTCGGTTGTAAAGAAATCTTTGATGCATCGGCTGTATCGTCAGACAAATTGCTACATACTGGACAGAGAGGATCTGGAAGAAAGGAATGCCGGGTACATTGTAATGTTTGTAAGTCTAGTAAAATAAGTTCGTTTTCTAAAGAAGAATGTTCAGTAGATAATATTTTCTCTGTTTCAGCATGAATGAGCTGGCACATTTGTAAAATTCCATTTTGGGTGGCGCGTACATCACGCCTCGTCACATCATTTGCTTTTAACGCATATTTCCGCTGTAATTCCCACATTTCTCGTTGATCAAAGCCAGCTATAAAGCGACGGCCATCAGCGCAGTTGGTACATCCTGTGGCAAGAGGATGAATGTAAGGGCCAATAATCCCTTCACCAAATGAAGTGAACCCCCGAAGCCATGGAATATTACTTGAGCGAAAGATAAGTTCAGCATCATGATGAACGGAAGAAGGAGAGCCGTCATGTAATACAAGAGCGAGATGAATATTTTCAGGGAGAGTTTCTGTAATTGTATGTTGGCGGATGATGGAGTATTGTTTACACAATTGATCATGTACATAGTCTGCGAGTAGGCCATCTCCTATTAGTAGTATGTTTTGAGTCATTTGCTTTCACCCTCCTCAATTAATACCCCATATACACCATCTAAGTTATCTTTTAGAAATGACTCAATTGCTAAATCAAAAACGAATGGATAAAAATTGTTTTCTGCTAAATTTTGCAGGGCAACTTGTAAAGACTGTACGCCTGGAACTTCTTGCTCTTCTTGTATTTCTACCCTAAAAGAATCAGTACTACATAAAATAATGGATGATTCTGGCGAAATATTAGCTCTATAAGGAACCTCTTCATTTTGAATATGAAGGAGTGCTTGTTGCAGAGCGTTTCTTAGTGCCAATGTCATATTAATATTTGCTGCACCATACCATCTATCATTTATACCGACCCAAACGACAGGAAAACCGAGTAATTCCTCACTCATTCCAACTTTAGGCGTTTCATGAATTGTAGAGAGAGCATTGTAGTAAAACCTACAATGGTTATCATGTATTTCGGTTAAATCGAGTTCTGTAATTTCTTCTAGCATATGTGATTGCCGTTCACACAATTTATTATTTAAATGTTTTTGTAGTGCACGGTATACACCTTCTGTCATCGTTTCACCAGCACCAATACCGATATCATTATGTTCAGGAATAAGACGATGAATGATTTCCTCTACATATGTTTCAACCCCTGTTAAACCAGCTTCGCGGCGTGCTTCATTATGAGTTAATCCACCACAAGTTATAGTAGGGAGGAGAGCGCTAGGTCCGTCTGATAATGGATTTGCGACTTGAATATAGCACTGTGATAAAGGTAATTGATATAAATTTTGTTCATCCCACATATGGAATATACCAGCTTCTCTAGAAGTTAATGTATCAAAAAAGCGGAAAATTTCAGTTGAATCAAATTGTTCGGACCGATGTGCAAGGTTTTCAGGAAGATTTTGCACTGTATCAATTGTAAAGCTTTCATCAGTTGCGAGAGGATGCTTTATAAAGGGATGCCACTTTCCCTCAAGTGTTTCAAAGTTTAATAAATAGAATTGCGGGTTATTCTGTCGATGTGAATCGTCAGCGACATGCTTAAATAATTCAAAAACGATAATATTTGCTAACATTGCACCTGTAATTGGTGAGAAAGGCTCTGTTGGATTTTCATTTTGTAAAGTAGTTTCATGTAGCCGATGCCATGCTGATTCCCAGCATTCTTCACGCTCTGCTATTACGACAGGTCCAGCTAAACCGATTCTTGATAAGCATATAGCAGGGATGAAGTTTTTCCCTTCATCTCTACAAATAGCATGTATTGCTCTTAAACTTTCAATATCTCCATTTTGAGAAACGTATAAAATCCAGTCAAAAGGCTCGAATACTTCATGTAAAGGACGATCGATTGTAGTATCTATTTCTTGTATAAGTACATGATCATCATTTGCATAGGCACGTTCTATTAGTTCATGAATTCGATCGTAGTTTGTTTCGGCACGATCTGTAACAAGATAATGAAATGTAGGTAAGCCGGATTCAAGCAAAGAAGAAACTAGGGAAGTAAGCATATCCCCAGAACCAATTATAAGTACATTTGCTGTACGGTACGTTTGGAATTTTAAAGCACCTGAATGGGAATCAGCTTCTAAAAATTCAATTTGCGAAGCATATCTGTCGAGCAGTGCATCGTTTAATTCGTGAGGAGCATCTTGGCTTACATCACGAACGAAACCATTTTCATATAAAATCTCTCCAATTTCAAACACTCGATTTTGATAGGGGAGAGGGAGACCATCCGTCAATTCCTCTAAAGAGTGATTACCATTAAACATAGGCATTAATTTCTCAATCCAGTTATAAATTCCATCACCATCCATACGGAATGAACTGGAGTTATTTCGAAAATAGACACCCCCGTTTGAATCGGGGAGGAAGAAAGTATCTTTATTTATTTTGAGTTTCGTGTGAGTCGGAAGAGTACTCATTTTTATCCCCCTTATGTTTTGTAAACATACATTATTAGTCTATGTAGTGCGATTTGTCCCTTATGAGCATAAAAAAAGGCTGTAGAATGGATTCATTCTACAACCTTTAATAGACTCTTAGTCTATCAACCTTCTAATAATAATGATTTTGGATCTTCAAGCATATCTTTAACAGCAACAAGGAAGCTAACTGCTTCTTTACCATCAACAATACGGTGATCGTAAGATAGTGCAAGGTACATCATTGGACGGTTTTCCATACGCTCGTTATCGATTGCAACTGGGCGTACTTGGATTTTATGCATTCCTAGAATACCTACTTGTGGGCTGTTTAGGATTGGTGTCGACATTAGAGAACCGAACACGCCACCGTTTGTAATTGTAAACGTACCACCTTGTAATTCTTTTAATGAAAGTTTGTTATCGCGTGCTTTTTTACCCAATTCACGAATTTCGCTTTCGATTTCAGCGAAGTTTAATTGGTTAGCATCGCGTACAACTGGAACAACTAATCCATCTGGAGCTGCTACTGCAATACCGATATCATAGAATTTTTTAATGATAAGCTCATCGCCTTGAATTTCAGCATTTAATAATGGGAATTGTTTTAATGCTGCAACAACTGCTTTTGTGAAGAATGACATAAAGCCAAGACGTACATCATGTTTTTTCTCGAAAGCATCTTTGCGTTCTTTACGTAATTCCATGATTGCACTCATATCAACTTCGTTAAATGTTGTTAACATTGCAGATGTTTGTTGAACTTCTACAAGACGTTTTGCAATTGTTTGACGGCGGCGGGACATTTTCACGCGCTCAACTGGTTTTTCGAATTCAGTTTTTACAGCTGGAGCAGGAGCTGGACTTTTTGGAGCAGCTGGTGCTTCTTTTGGCGCTGCAGCATGAGCTTGTACATCATGCGGTCTCACACGTCCAAGTGGATCTGTGCTGCGCACATCGTTTAAGTCGATTCCTAATTCACGAGCCATTTTGCGAGCAGCTGGTGATGCGATAGGACGATTTGTATTTGGTAAACCTTGAAGAGCTTTATTTTGTTCAGCACTTTGCGCTTCAGCTTTTGGTGCTTCAGTAGTTTCTTGTTTTGGTTGCTCAGCAGCTGGAGCAGGTGTGCTTACTGCAACTGCTGCGCCATTAGCATCTAAAATTGCGATAGTAGCGCCAACTTCAACTGTATCTCCAGGTTCGCCTAGTAATTTCGATACAATACCTGAATCTTCTGCAATGATTTCTACATTGACTTTGTCAGTCTCAAGCTCAACAACGCTGCCACCTTTCTCAACTTTGTCGCCTACGTTGATAAGCCATTGTGAAATAGTTCCTTCTGAAATAGATTCTGCAAGCTCAGGTACTTTAATTTCGATCATTTTAAATGTCCTCCCCTTATTTGCCTAACGGTGTGTTTTGTCTTCTTTAATCTTCGGTAATCTCCATTTGTTAGCCCGACTTGGGCAGAATATCTGCCCAAGTCGAGCCTGAAAAATTCATTGTTACTTTCAGTTGCTGTAAACTTCAATTTCTTGTTTATCTTGACGGAAGTTGTACTTCGCGTCTAAAGCGTGCGCAACGATTAGTTCTTGCTCAGCTTTGTGAGCGAATGGATCGCCACCAGATGGACTAGAACGATCAGGGCGTCCAATATAACCTGTTTTCACTTTATCGCCAGCAAGTTCGAACAGAATTGGAGCCATGTAATGCCATGCACCCATATTACGAGGCTCTTCTTGAACCCAAATGATTTCTTCTAAGTTTTTAAAGCGTTTAATAATAGATTGAACTTTTTCAGCAGGGAATGGGTACAACTGCTCGATACGAACCATATGAACTTCATCTAAGCTGTACTCATGCTTACCATTGTCGATCTCTGCTGCTAAGTCAATCGCCATTTTACCTGTGCTTAAAACAAGACGTTTTACTTTGTTTGGTTTCATACCAAGGTTTTCTTGTTCTAAAGCAGGTTGGAAACGTCCTTCACTTAACTCACTACCTGTTGAAAGTGTAAGTGGGTGACGTAATAAACTTTTCGGCGTCATAATTACTAACGGTCGAACAGCTTCTGTTCCTAAGATAGATGCTTGACGACGCAAGATATGGAAGTATTGTGCCGCGCTCGTTAAGTTTGCAACTGTCCAGTTATTTTCAGCAGCTAATTGTAAGAAACGCTCTGGACGTGCACTAGAATGCTCTGGTCCTTGACCTTCATAACCGTGTGGTAATAGAAGAACTAAACCTGATTTTTGACCCCATTTTGCTCTTCCTGCTGAAACATATTGATCAAATAACGCTTGCGCAGTATTTGAGAAGTCACCGTATTGCGCTTCCCACATAACAAGAGTTTCTGGAGCGAATACGTTATAACCATATTCGTAACCAACAACAGCAGCCTCTGATAACGGACTGTTATGAACAGAGAATGAAGCATTGATATTTGGTAAACGATGTAATGGTGAATATGTTTCGTTTGTATCAGTATCGTGTAATACGATATGACGATGCGCGAATGTACCACGCTGTGAATCTTGACCAGTTAAACGAATTGGCGTACCTTCTTGTAAAATAGAAGCGAATGCTAACGACTCAGCAAGTGCCCATTCAATTTTACCGTTCTCTTCAAGAGCATCTTTACGGCGCTCAAGAATTTTCTTCACTTTTGGATATACGTTAAAGCCTTCAGGCCAAGATAATAGACCTTCATTAATTGCACGAAGTGAGTCAAGTTCAACACCAGTGTCAATCGGCTGGATGCCTCTTGCAACAACATCTGGAACTTTAACGTGAATTGTTGCAGCACTTGTATCAGCAGGTGGTACTTGTGCGTATTCAGCTTTTAATTGCTCTTGTATAAACTGAGTAATTGTTTCAACCTCATCTGCATTTAGAACGCCAGCAGCTTGTAATTGATCTGCATAAATTGCTCTTACAGTTGGGTGATTTTTAATCTTTTTGTACACTTGTGGCTGCGTAACTGCTGGATCATCCATTTCGTTATGACCGTAGCGACGGTAACCGATTAAATCGATTAAGAAGTCTTTTTGGAACAGCGTACGATATTGGATCGCAAGGTTAGCAGCAGCAAGACAAGCTTCCGGATCATCAGCGTTCACGTGAACAATCGGAATGTCGAATCCTTTTGCAAGGTCACTCGAATATTTCGTAGAACGAGAATCATAGCTATCAGTCGTAAAGCCGACTGCATTATTTGCGATAACATGGATCGTTCCGCCAGTTTGATATGCGTTCAATCTGCTTAAGTTCAATGTTTCAGATACAATACCTTGACCAGGGAATGCAGCATCACCATGAACTAAAATTACGAATGATTTTGAAGTATCTTGTTCTGGAAGACCAGATTTTTTACGGTTTTCTTGAGCCGCACGTGCGAAACCTTCCACAACAGGATTAACGAACTCAAGATGACTTGGGTTATTTGCTAAAGTAACGCGAGTGCTAACTTCTTCATTACTAACGACTTGTTCTCTACCTAAATGGTATTTCACGTCGCCAGTCCAGCCAGCATTTGCCTTTACGCCCTCTATTTTTGCATGTTTGAACTCAGCAAACATGTGACTATATGGTTTCTCTAATACGTGAGCAAGTACGCTTAGACGACCGCGGTGAGCCATACCAATCATGACATCTTCTACGCCGCCTTTAGCACCTTCTCGAACAATTTCATCTAATACAGGTACAAGCATATCAACGCCCTCGATAGAGAAACGCTTTTGACCAACGAATGTTTTATGCAAGAATTGCTCGAAACCTTCAACAGCTGTTAAACGTTTTAAAAGAGCAGTTCGTTTTTTATTTGATAATGGTTGACGCAATGAATTTGATTCCACCATTTGATGCAACCACGCGCGTTCTTCACTATCTTGTATATGTGAAAATTCATAAGCTAAAGATTTTGTATAAACGTCTTTTAATCTATGAATTACATCAAGTGCAGTGTGAATACCTTCTGGTGCATCTTGCCATACTGTTTTAGCTGGAATCGCTTTCAAATCAGCATCGCTAAGTTCGCTCATTGCTTTCTCGATAAGAGATTGTCCATTTGCAGCATCTTCCATTGGATTAATGTGAGCCAACGTATGCCCGAAAGAACGAATCTGCTCAACAAGTTGAACGACTTTAAGAATTTTTTCAATGTTTCCAGTGTTTTGAGGAGAAAAATTTGTTGCTGTGTTGTCCCCTGTTACGACATCATCTTGGAACGAAGGAGCTCCAAAAATTTCAAAAAGCTCTTGTAATTCCGGATCAACAGAACCTGCTCCAGTTACGTAAAGATCATACTGTTCAATAACATAACCAAGGTTCGGACCATGGAACTTGGCCCAAGGGTTTGTCGTTGTATTCTTCCTCGTCATTTGTTTAAACCTCCCAATGCATATAATCCTTTTCCATACAAAAAGGTGCATTTTGCTCTTTTCAATAATTGATGAACCAATAATCAATGTAAATGTTTTCTTTACTCTTATGTTATTACAATAATTTACATAATACCAAACACTATTACTTATCTGTTTTGTAAAAAAACATTCACAATAACTTATCACCCAAGTTAATCTTTAATGTTATAAAGTAATTTTACAGAAAAAGGGGGTGGATATATTTGGTATACCTACATTAATAACTATAATTGTTGCATTTAAATATAGGTATAATCGTTGGAATGTTTCGATAAAAACGCGTTCGAATTATGTATATTGAAATAATAAGCGCTTTCATTGATATTATACAACAATACAACGGAATATAGTATAAAAAATAAAAAATTATGAATTTAGCATAAACTTTATTTCGATAGTGTTAAATATTAAAAGGAAAATGAAGGATTTCTACAAAAAAAGTGGCTATACATAAAAAATGCTTCATAAACCGTTAGTTTCTATAAATATGGCGAAAAACACCGTAAAAACAACAGCGCATTTCATTGAATAAAGAGAAGAATGAAATGGTTTAAAAAGATAAAACAAATATGGAGATATTAAATTTTTATAAAAGCGGGGAGGAAATATAGTAACGGATATATACATTGTTCCATGTTTCGTTTCAAAATAGACGTGTTGAAATTGAAAAAGTTTCTTCTATATAAATAGAATGCAAAATAATCCATATGCATGTAAAGGAACCTTGACGTAAAGGTTCCTTTACATATATACTCGTTATAAAGAAGGAGGGAGAAATTTCCTTGGAAAATAAAATGGTCGAATACAGAAAGAAACTTGGACTATCTCAAGAAAAATTGGCTGAAAAGCTAGGGGTTTCCAGACAAACCATTATCTCAATTGAAAAGGGAAAATATGATCCATCACTTCCGTTAGCATTTGAAATCGCAAAAGCATTTCAGACAACGATAGAACATGTCTTTATTTATGAAGGAAAAGAAGAGGGGGAGTAGGAATGAATTATTCACAAAAGTACTTTGTTGTTATGGGAATTATTTTTCTAGTTATGAGTGGATTTATGATATTAACAGGTATAATGACGCATTCTGCACCACCAGCTATAACTTATCCATTACTTGCGATGATGATCATGTGTTTTTGCTTAAGCTACTTGCACCCGCAATTTAAAGAAAAAGATGAGCGAATGAAACTCATTCGTTATAAAGGAATGTTCTTCACCTTTTTTGCACTAACGGCATATTATCTTCTTTTCTCTATTGGTTTAAACTTAAAAGTAATTACACCATCTGCAACTGAACTATTGAACATATTAATGGCACTAACGATGAGTACAGTCTTTATCTCATTTGTTGTTTTGTCTAAAAGATATTAAGATGTAAGAGAGAAAGGAAGATTAACAAATGCAAATGATATACGCTTTTGGTATAGGGCTTATTTTATTTTTAGCTGTATTCTTATTTATTCGTAAAGACGTTCAAGGTGGAACGTTAACGAAAAGAGGATTTTATAAATTAATCGGCTGTTTAGTCGTTATGTTTATAGCGATCGTTGTGTTAGTTGTTTTAATTAATAAGTCATTATAGAAATTAAAAATGGGACCTTACATTTAGTAAGGTCTTTCTTTTTGAAATTAAAACTAAAAATTACCATAAGAACTATTTACTGACTATATCGTGTATTATATAATCCAATAAAATGATAGGTAAGGAGAATAGTATATGAATAAAAAAACTATCTTCTTTTTATTAACATGTTTACTACTTGTAGCTAGTATTACTTATATAGTATGTAACAAGAGAGAACAAGTACCACCTATATTAGTATGGGAGGATCAGGAATACTACGTTACAAATGAACCTGCAAAAGCAGAAGAAATTGGGCAAAGGCTTGGCGAAGTTACAAAGAAAATTGAAACAAGTAAAAGACCTACTAAAAATAGTGAATTCAACACATTACAAGAGAAAACAGAAGTATTTACAATGATTGAAAAAGAAAAAGATAATCAATCGTCTTTAATCATAAAGGAACCTTATAAAGATGAAATTGTACTCGCCGCTTTTAATAAAGGTGGAGAAATTATGTGGGGGCATTTTAATGCCGCAATAGAGGGTAAGAAGATGGCGCAAATAACCATTCTACTAAACACTTAAATGATTAAATAACTACTGATACAAATGATGATTCTACTAAAGTTTTGCCTAAAACTGGTGGTAGTAATCAAACTATATGGTTAAATTCATTAGGTGCTCTGTTTACAGCTTTAGGTAGTGTTTTCTTCTTCTCAAATAAACGAAAAAGAAATGCTGCACAAAGGAAGTAATAGTAAATGAAAAAAGTAATAATGAATTGAAAGCACTAGCATGTACTTGGAAATCTATTATTTGGATGACAAGTACATGCAGTGCTTTTTTATTTATATTCTATTATCAATTCTTCATGAGGCATTATTTTGCTTGAGGTTACACTGTTTTAAAAAAGGTTTTTTAAGAGCATATGCTGTATATAGTTATTATTTACTTCGAAAATATTACTAATTTAGGAGGAACAATAATGAAAGCGATTACTGAAGGTGTTTTATTATGGGAACCATCGCAGTATCAAATTGAAAAAGCAGGGGTCAGTTTTTTTATGAAATGGCTCAAACAAGAGAAGGGTTTATCTTTTGGAAATCAAAAGGAGTTATGGGAATGGTCTGTTAAGGAACTTGAATCGTTTTGGGAAAGCATTTGGAGCTATTGCAAGGTCCAATCTAATACGCCTTATAATCAAGTTTTGGAATCAAGAAAGATGCCTGGGGCAAAATGGTTCACTGGTGCTACATTAAATTATGCAGAACATGTCTTTCGAGGTGGTAGAGGAAATAAGCCAGCGGTAATTTTTCAATCAGAAAAGAATCAGAGAACTGAAATAAGCTGGAAAGAACTTCAGGAAAAAACTGCAATGGTTGCAAATTCGTTAAAACGGTTAGGTGTAAAACCAGGGGATCGGGTTGTTGCCTATATGCCTAATATTCCCGAAACCATAATTGCTTTTTTAGCATGTGCTAGTATTGGAGCTATTTGGTCTAGTTGTTCTCCGGATTTTGGGACGGGTACTGTTATTGACCGATTTAAGCAAATTGAACCGACTATTTTATTTGCTGTTGATGGGTATGCTTACAACGGTAAAATTCAGAATAGACTTACAAATGTTTCGGAACTTCAATCAGAACTGTCTACTTTAAAGAAGACAATTTTAATTCCATATATCAACAGTAATGATTTTAAGTTGAATGGTCAGACAATGTATTGGAATGACATCTTATGTGGGGATTCTGAGCTTGTTTTTGAAAACGTTCCATTTGATCATCCTCTTTGGATATTATTTTCTTCTGGAACAACAGGTTTGCCAAAACCAATTGTGCAAAGTCAAGGTGGGATACTATTAGAACAGCTTAAGACATTATTAGTTGAACAGGGTGTTAACCAAGATGATGTGTTCTTTTGGTTTACAACGACAGGATGGATGATGTGGAATCTTTTAGTAGGTGGTCTTCTGGCTGGAGGTACCATTGTTTTATATGACGGTAGCCCATCTTATCCTAGTATACATATATTATGGGATCTTGCAGAAGAAGTTGGTGTTACTTTCTTTGGTACAAGTGCTGGTTTCTTAAGTGCATGTATGAAATTTGGAATTAAGCCAAAAGAAAGACACAGTTTTTCAAAGTTAAGGTCTATTTGTTCAACTGGTTCACCTCTACCTATAGAAGGATTCTTATGGGTATATGAAAATGTGAAAAAAGATGTATGGCTTGTTTCAACGAGTGGAGGAACTGACGTATGTACTGCATTTGTTGGTGGTTCACCTATATTACCTGTTTACGCAGGAGAAATACAAGCTCGTTCTTTAGGTGCTCACGTACAATCATTCGATGATGAGGGAAAAGCAGTTATCAATGAAGTTGGGGAATTGGTTATAACTGCTCCGATGCCATCCATGCCACTTTATTTTTGGGGAGATGACAATAATAAACGTTATCTTGAAAGTTATTTCGATGTATATCCAGGCACTTGGAGACATGGTGATTGGATTAAATTTGATGATAAAGGCAGTTGCGTCATTTTTGGACGATCAGATTCCACTATTAACCGACTGGGGGTACGCCTAGGAACTAGTGAAATCTATCGCGTGGTTGAGGCTCTAAATGATATTATGGAAAGCTTAATAATTGATTTAGAACTCCTTGGGCGGAAATCATATATGCCTCTCTTTGTAGCGTTAAAACCAGGAGTAACTATGTGTGATGACTTAAAAGAAACAATACAAGCTGAAATAAAAGAAAAGGTTTCACCCCGTTTTGTCCCCGACGAGGTGTATGTAGTAGAGCAGATTCCAAAAACATTAAGCGGAAAGAAACTAGAAGTCCCAATTCGTAAGATTTTATTAGGATTTCCGGCGGAAAAGGTAGTTAATCCAGGTTCCATGGCTAATCCTGAATCATTAAGTTTCTTTGTGGATTTAGCACGAATAATCAATGAGTAAGAATAATAGTATTTTTTGATGAAGCAAGTATCTCTGCTCAAATGAGTAGAGATACGAATTTTTTATAAAGACAAACGGGAAGAATAAAAAATATAATAAAACAGCTATATCAAAGATTCGCTTTCATGATTTACGGCATACGTATGCAACCTTGTTGTTGGTGAAAGGTGTGAATGTAAGTTAGGGCACAGTAATATCAAAATCACATTAGATACTTACTCGCATGTGTTGCCAACGATGCAAGAGGAGGTAGTTAATAAAGTAGAAGAGATTTTGTGGGTAATGTGACCGATGGCCCTTATTCTTATAGAGTATGAAAGTAAATAAATAAAAACCGCATCAAATGTTGATTTGACACGGTTTCTACAAATATGACCCCGACTGGTCTCGAACCAGCGACCTCCACCCTGTCAAGGTGGCGCTCTCCCTGCTGAGCTACGGGATCTTCAGAAATACTTATGTAATAGAATCTTTAATTGCGTTAAGGCAATTATAATGAATTAACTGAAATTTTACAATATTTTTATAGTAAGTTTTTAAAGGGGAAGCATGTGCAATCATACTAGTAGTGAATAAAGGAATAATTAATAAGAAGGGAATTTAATAGAAAGTAGGTTTTGAATGTAGCTGTTATATTATTTCCGATACCAATCCAAAGGACTTTCATCACTTAAATCAACAAGAAAAGGGAATAAGAAGTGTAAAGGTAAGCTTATAAGTTCTGGCATAGCGTTCAATGTTTTCTTTGATAGATATTGTCTTCCGAAACAATATGGACAATCTTTTTCAAAAGTCACGAGTATCGACCATACATCTTTTATTTTCCACTTCGTTTTACAATATGTACAACGCGCCATGGAGTTCCTCCTCATTTTAATGTTTTCTAATATATTCCATTTTATTGTACTAAAGTCAAGTGTATTTGGTGTGATAAAATGTAAGTTGTTTTGTTTTTATATGGATGTATTCAGTAATTTATGACCAATTATATATCGGATGAAGGTTATGTAGGATAAGAGATTTTTATTTTTAATATTTAAATTGGCCAATATATCCTTTTTACAATTTTCAAGAAATCATGTATAACAGAAGTACAAGATTATTTTATAAATATACAGGAGTAGAGGGAGAATAGTTGTAATGGTAAGAAAAACGTTTAAGATGCGTGTGTCTAGAAATAGAACGATTTCGATTAATGGTTCGATTCTTGATGTGGATGTTACACATGATGAGTTTTTGCAAGAGTTTGTTGAGTGGGTCGATTCTAAAGGTTGGTCATTTATGGGGATGACGGATGAGATTACGGCCGAGGAAGCTGGACAAAAGTTAATAGACTCGTTGATCGATGAGAAGGATAAGAAAGAGTAATTCCTTCTTATTTTTTATTGTATATTTATGTTCTTTATCGTAAAAATATGATATAGTAAAAAATAGTGAATATTCTTCCAATTTAATACAAATTACATATAGATTGGTAGAGTCATTTGATAGAGTGTGAAAGTAAAGTGAAAAGGGAGAGTCATATGGTTAATTTTAAGAAAATTTCGGCTTTTGTTATAGTTATTTGTTTATTTTTTTTGACACCTATGACGTTATATGCTGAGACGAATGTTGGAGTGAATCCAGAGCAAGTGGCACCACCACCTGCGGAAGGGCCAAATGTATTTAGTCAGTTTGCGACTACGATTGATGCGAAAACAGGAGATGTCCTATATGACAAAAATGCACATCATCGTGCGTTTCCTGCTAGTATGACGAAAGTGTTAACGGCGATTTTGCTGATGGAGCATACGAAGCCAGAGGATCAATTTACGTTTTCACAATTAGCATTAGATCAAGAGAAGAGTAATTATCAAATTGAGTTTCAAGCTGGTGAGACTATTAATAGAGATACTGCACTTATGATTTTAATGGTGTTAAGTGCGAATGATGTATCGTATGCGATTGCGGAGCATATTGGAGGAAGTGTTGAAAATTTCGCCAATATGATGAACGAAAAGGCGAAGCAATTAGGAGCTAAAGATAGTCATTTTGTAACGCCAAACGGGTTGCATGATCCGAATCATTATACGACGCCGTATGATATGGCAATGATTACGAGAGGTGTGCAAAAGTATCCTGAAATTTTGCAAGCGATGAATACGAAAAGAACGACGGTTACGACATCTAGGCAGACAGTATCTATTTTTAATAAGTCTACTTATTTTGAAAATCCATATAGTATTGGTGGTAAGACGGGTTTTACGAATGAAGCGCGTAATACGCTCGTTTTATTAAATGAGAAAGATGGAAATCGCATAATAAATGTAGTGATGGCTTCTCAAAGACCTGAAATTTATGAAGATTTAAAGCAGATGGCTGAATATTCTTTTGGCCAATTTGCGAAACAAACTGTACTAGATAAAAATAATTGGCATCAAAAGACAACGTATTTAAATAAAGATGTTGATAGTGAACTTGAAAAAAGTGTAGATCTTATGCTTAAGAAAGATGAAGGGAAAAATGTGAAAACTACTTTCCGAGCGGCGTCATTAGATAAAGAATCTTTGTATCATAAAGGAATTCATCGTGGTGAGATAGTTGGTGCAGTTGATATTACGAAAAACAATCAAACGATCGCGACTATTAACGTTCTTTCAAAAGAAGATGTTACTTTTGCGATGCCAAAAAAAGATACAGTGGAGCCTGAAGTGAAGGACTCGAATGTAAAAATGATAAGTATTGGAATAGGAAGTATTGTATTATTTGGCGCACTACTGTATGTAATTTTGCGTCGTAATAAACAAAGGGTTAAATCAGATGAAAAGTAAGTTGTTATGAAGACTGCGAAGAAATTTGTTCGCAGTCTTTTTGCTGTAGTCGTATGTATGTAAAAGAACATGATTAATTGGAAGTTACGATTTAACTAATTATTGTAAATTTTCGCATTGCAATTCTTATATGTTCGTTATATTATTTATATATGTTCTTGTTAAAGAACAAATCGAGTGTTAATAATTTCAAAATAATATAAAACAGTAGAGAGGGAGAGATACGATGAAATTAGTTTGGAAGATTATTAGCAACGTTATCTCATTTGTTTTATTTGCATTGATGGTTTTTTTAGCTTTTGTAGTTATTTCGTCAAAAGCGAGTGGCGGGGATCCGACTGTGATGGGATATCAATTTAAAACAGTGTTATCAGGATCGATGGAACCGACATTTTTAACAGGATCAATTATTGCGATAGAGCCAACTAAAGATGGTTCTAAATATAAAAAAGGCGATGTTATTACGTTTAAAGAGAAAGATAACAAAATTATCACTCACCGTATTATCGGTGTGAAAGATATAAATGGAAAAGTAATGTATGAAACAAAAGGGGATAACAACAACGGAGCAGATTTAGAGCCAGTACTTGCAGAGAACGTAATTGGAAAGTACGGAGACATTACAGTACCGTATGTTGGTTATTTACTGAATTATGCGAATTCAAAAGCGGGAGCTGCATTACTTCTTATTATTCCTGGAGTCTTTTTACTTGGCTATTCCGCAATTTCTATTTTTGGTGCTATTCGTAGTATCGATGGAGAAAAGAAAGATAAAAAAGTAGAACAATCCGTATAGTTATTTTGGTTATATCTTCCTATTAGGAAGTTAACAAATATATATTATGGGGGATTTGGACATGACTTTAAAGAAAAAATTAGGAATGGGTATCGCATCAGCAGTACTAGGAGCAGCATTAGTTGGTGGAGGAACATTTGCATTCTTTAGCGACAAAGAAGTGTCAAATAATACATTTGCGGCTGGTACACTTGATTTAGCGGCAAACCCATCGACAGTTGTTGATGTATCGAATTTAAAGCCTGGCGATACAATTAAAAGAGATTTTAAACTAGAAAATAAAGGCTCTTTAGACATTAAAAAAGTTTTACTAAAAACAGATTACAAAGTAATCGATGCGAAGGGCGACAATAAAGATGATTTTGGTAAACATATTAAAGTAACATTCTTAAAAAATGTAGATAAGCATGAAACAATTGTAAAAGAAACAACGCTAGATAAATTGAAGGGTGACACACTTACAGCGGTAGATAATGATTTATCTGCTTGGTTCTGGGATGAAAAAGGTATTTCTGCAGGTAAGTCGGATAAATTTACAGTGAAATTCGAGTTTGTTGATAATAAAAAAGACCAAAATGAATTCCAAGGCGATAAACTAAATTTAACTTGGACGTTTGATGCACAACAAACAGATGGTACAGAAAGATAATATAATATAAAAGGGGCTATCACCTTGATAGCCCCTTTTACAGTTAAATAGCGTGGATTGGAATGTATTTTCTAGGATATGGCTATCATTTTGTACAAGTCTTTATTATAATGAAAGTAACGTTCTGTATAAAGAACGCATTGTTCGATGGGAGAGATTCAGATGCTGAAAACACCTCGCAAATTAAAAAAGATGCTTATATTGCCGTGTATGTGCTCTATTACGTTTTATTTAGGCTCTCAAATGATGACGTATACAGAAGCTGCATTTATTCATGAAACGAAAGTAGAAGCCACTCTTTCTACAGCGATTATATTTCCGAAAACAGTTGATACGTTAAAAGAGCAAGCTGAGCAACATAAACAGTATATTGAACATGAGTATGGAGAAATGAAAGCGAAATTGAAAGTTACTTCTATTGAAGAAATAGAACAGGCAATTGTTGTATGGCAGCAAGGACGTGAGAAAATTGCTTCTGAGAAGGAGGCTTTACAAAAAGTATATACTTTAATAGAAACTCCTTACAATCAAATACAAGAAGAATTAAAAGTGAATAAAAGTGAATCAATTCAGCAAGTATCCTTGTATGTGAACGAAGGTTTTCATAGCATTAAAGAGAAGCGTGATTATGTTGATAAAGAGGCTAGTTTGCCAGCAATTGATGAACAAATTCAGGCTCTACAACAACTATTAAAAGATGAAACGGTAAAGAAACAGAATGAAATAGAAGAACAGAAGAAAGCAGAAGAACAGAAGAAGGTAGAAGAACAGAAGAAAGCAGAAGAACAGAAGAAGGTAGAAGAACAGAAGAAGGTAGAAGAACAGAAGAAGGTAGAAGAGCAGAAGAAAGCAGAAGAACAGAAGAAAGCAGAAGAACAGAAGAAAGCAGAAGAACAGAAGAAAGTAGAAGAACAGAAGAAAGCAGAAGAACAGAAGAAAGTAGAAGAACAGAAAAAGCTAGAAGAACAGAAAAAATAGAAACAGATAAACAGTCTGATCAAATGGAGTATGAAAAGGCTACTGCAACGGCTCCAGTGAAACAGCTGGAAAATAATAATGTGGTGCAAGAGAAAACGAATGAATAAGCTGCAAATAGCTATGAAAATATTAATGTTTATATGAGTGTGAGGGAACGTCAGCCCTCACCTCTTTGTCTTACTCTCTTTTTTTATAAAATGTATTTGAGTGTGGAACAAGTGCTAAATTAGTAAAGTATTAACCTTGTGTTTTCTGAAAAATCAAAACAATATTGAGAAATAAAAATACTTGAAAATATATATTGTGTTTACATAGATTTGTTCGTTATAATGAACTTAAGGTTTTTAAAAAAGAACAAATATTAGCTTAGCTAATATAGTTTTAGTTACACCTCTTATTTATATAAGAGATAGCAATGTAAAAATACAAAAAACAGCTAGGGGGAATTGATTGTGAGTCTGAAAAAGAAATTAGGTATGGGAGTTGCATCAGCAGCATTGGGGTTATCTTTAATTGGTGGAGGAACATTCGCTTACTTTAGCGATAAAGAAGTATCAAACAATACATTTGCAGCTGGGACGTTAGATCTTACATTAAACCCTAAAACGCTTGTAAATATTGATAATTTAAAACCAGGGGATTCTGTTAAGAAAGAGTTCTTATTAAAGAATAGCGGTACTTTAGCGATTAAAGACGTTAAATTAGCGACAAAGTATTCTGTGAAAGATGCAAAAGGCGATAATGCTGGAGAAGACTTTGGTAAGCATATTAAAGTGAAATTCATTTGGAACTGGGATAAACAAAGTGAACCTGTTTATGAAACAACATTAGCAGAATTACAAACGTTAGATCCAGACGTTGTTGCTAAAGATGTTTTTGCTCCTGAATGGAGTGAAAAAGGTGGTTTAGAAGCTGGATCAGAAGACTATCTATGGGTACAGTTTGAATTCGTAGATGATGGTAAAGATCAAAATAAATTCCAAGGCGATTCATTAAACTTAGAATGGACATTCAACGCGAGCCAAACAGATGGCGAAGAAAAATAATAAATCAAAAAGCGGGTATCTCCCGCTTTTTTTTTATAAAGAAAAAAGGAGCGCTAGTCTTATATGCTCCTTCATATATATTATTTTTGATTTTGCTTCCACTGTGTAAATTCTAGAAATTCACGGAATTGTTCTTTTGAGACACCGGAGCTCATTGCATCTTTAACAAGTTGTGTCCATTCGGAGTCCAGGTGGCTTTCCGTTGTTGTTTCATCATGAAGTAAAGTATCAACTGGAATTTGTAGAACTGCTGCAATTTTTTCAAGAAACTGAATGGAAGGGTTTTTTTGTAAATTCCGTTCTATGGAACTAATGTAAGATTTAGCGACACCAGCTTTTTCGGCGAGTTCTGTTAATGAAATCCCTTTTTGTAAACGAAGGCGTTTTATACGTTCTCCAATCATATTTGCGCACCTTTCTATCAATGTGTAGTCGTCTTATGATGTCATTATTATAACATAAACTTCGTTAAAAAGAACGAGGCTATTGTGCTTGGCTCGTTTGCTTCATACGTTGCAAAAAGTATTCGATCTCTTGCAGGGCAATACCAGAATCTAGGGCTTCAAGTATTAAATCAATCCATTCTGGATCTAGTGAGTCCGCCTTATCTTTGTACAAGTGTGATTCCTCCCTAATTATTGGTCATAATTGCAGCTACATAGTAGACGATAATTGAACTGAATTTTATATTTATGTGTCAAATTATCGAATATTGTGTAGATAAAATCCCCATTAAATTCCCTCAGTAAAAATTATAAAGTGTTCGCTATAATTTATCAATATTTTCAGAAAACATTAATAAATTGTGATATATTCGTATACTAACTAAGAAATTTTTACAAATATATTAAAAAAATTACATAATATGACTAAATATTGAAAAAATATTGAATTTTTAATAAAATTTAATATGTAATACATATTTTTTATTAGGGGAGGAAATAAGGGATGAAAAAGAAACCATTTAAAGTGTTATCAACAATTGCTTTGACAGCTGCTTTAGGCCTTTCATTTGGCGCTGGAAGCCAATCTGCGTATGCAGAAACGCCTGTGAATAAGACAGCTACGAGCCCAGTTGATGACCACTTAATCCCAGAAGAAAGATTAGCAAATGCGCTAAAAAAACGTGGGGTAATTGATCAGTCAGCTTCAAGTGAAGAGACAAAAAAAGCGGTCGAAAAGTATGTAGAGAACAAGAAGGGTGAAAATCCTGGCAAAGAACAGGCAAATGGGGACCAACTTACAAAAGAAGCATCTGACTTTTTAAAGAAAGTAAAAGATGCAAAGGCAGAGACGAAAGAAAAATTAGAGCAGCCAGCAAACGGGACTGCAGCAGGAACAGGCCCAGTTAAAGGCGGACTAAATGGTAAAGTACCAACTTCACCAGCAAAACAAAAAGAGTATAACGGTGAAGTTCGTAAAGATAAAGTACTCGTTTTACTTGTAGAGTACGCTGATTTCAAACATAACAATATTGATAAAGAACCTGGCTATATGTATTCGAACGATTTTAATAAAGAACATTATGAAAAAATGTTATTCGGTAACGAGCCGTTTACGTTAGATGATGGAAGTAAAATTGAAACGTTTAAACAATATTATGAAGAACAATCTGGTGGTAGCTACACAGTGGATGGAACAGTTACAAAATGGTTAACAGTTCCAGGTAAAGCAGCTGATTATGGTGCAGATTCTCCAAATGGCGGCCATGATAATAAAGGACCAAAAGGACCACGTGATTTAGTAAAAGATGCACTAAAAGCAGCTGTAGATAGCGGTATTGATTTATCAGAGTTTGATCAATTTGATCAATATGATGTAAATGGAGATGGAAATAAAAATCAACCAGACGGTTTAATCGATCATTTAATGATTATTCATGCGGGTGTTGGACAAGAAGCTGGTGGCGGTAAATTAGGCGACGACGCAATTTGGTCACATCGCTGGACAGTTGGACCAAAGCCATTCGCAATTGAAGGAACAAAAGCGAAAGTTCCGTATTGGGGCGGGAAGATGGCTGCATATGATTACACAATTGAGCCAGAAGATGGCGCAGTTGGTGTATTCGCACATGAATATGGTCATGACTTAGGTCTTCCAGATGAGTATGATACACAATATAGCGGTAATGGTGAGCCGGTTGAAGCTTGGTCTATTATGAGTGGCGGAAGCTGGGCTGGTAAAATCGCAGGAACAACGCCAACAAGTTTTTCACCGCAAAATAAAGAGTTTTTCCAAAAAACAATCGGTGGTAGCTGGGCGAATATCGCAGAAGTAGATTACGATAAGTTAAACAAAGGTATCGGTTTTGCAACGTATTTAGATCAAAGTGTTACGAAGTCGGATCGTCCAGGTCTGATTCGTGTTAACTTACCAGATAAAGATGTAAAAACGATTGAGCCAGCATTCGGTAAACAATATTATTACAGCACAAAAGGTGATGACCTTCACACAAAAATGGAGACACCGCTGTTCGATTTAACGAATGCAACGAATGCGAAATTCGATTTCAAGTCATTATATGAAATTGAAGCAGGTTACGATTTCCTTGAAGTACACGCTGTAACAGAAGACGGTAAACAAACGTTAATTGAACGTCTTGGTGAGAAAGCAAATAGTGGAAATGCAGATACGACAAATGGAAAATGGATTGACAAATCATACGATTTAAGTCAGTTCAAAGGTAAGAAAGTGAAATTAACATTTGATTACATTACTGATGGTGGTCTAGCATTAAATGGATTCGCTCTTGATAATGCGTCATTAACAGTAGACGGTAAAGTTGTATTCTCAGATGATGCAGAAGGTACACCACAATTAAAATTAGATGGTTTCGTTGTATCTAATGGAACAGAGAAGAAAAAACATAACTACTATGTAGAGTGGAGAAACTATGCTGGTGCAGATAAAGCATTGAAATTTGCTCGTGGTCCAGAATATAACACTGGTATGGTGGTATGGTATGCGGATTCAGCGTACACAGATAACTGGGTGGGTGTACATCCAGGACACGGTTTCCTTGGTGTAGTTGATTCTCACCCAGAAGCAATTGTAGGAACTTTAAATGGTAAACCAACAGTTAAGAGTAGTACACGATTCCAAATCGCTGATGCGGCGTTCTCATTCGATAAAACGCCAGCTTGGAAAGTTGTATCTCCAACGCGTGGAACGTTCACGTACAATGGTTTAGCGGGCGTACCGAAGTTTGATGATTCTAAAACGTATATTAATCAGCAGATTCCAGATGCAGGACGTATTTTACCGAATCTTGGTCTGAAGTTTGAAGTAGTAGGACAAGCTGATGATAATTCTGCAGGTGCTGTTCGTTTATATCGTTAATACAGTAAAACTACCGAGGGATTTTCTTTCGGTAGTTTTTTTGAGCAATGAATTTTATATAAAAGAAAAAGTTATATATAATGTAACTTTACGAATAAAAAAGTTTTATATGTTATTTCTATATAAATAATGAAAGAACTGGATAAAAATAGTGGGAGAAGGTGAAGGAATGAGTATTTCTTCTATTGTAAATAAGCAAAAGGAATATTTTTATAAAGGGCATACGAGAAGTGTAGAAATAAGAAAGAGTAATTTACAGAAGCTTTATGATGGGATTCAGCGTTTTGAGGATGAAATTTTTCAAGCACTGAAAGTAGATTTAAATAAGTCAATTCACGAATCGTTTACAACTGAAATCGGATATGTGCTAAAAGAAATTTCTTTTCAAATGCAACATATTTCATCATGGAGTAAACCAAGACGTGTTCGAACAGCTCTTACGCATTTTGGATCAAAGGGGAAAATAGTACCAGAACCGTACGGTGTAACGCTTATTATCGCACCATGGAATTATCCGTTTCAATTAGCAATCGCACCTCTTGTTGGAGCCCTAGCAGCGGGAAACACAGTTATTTTAAAGCCTTCTGAGTTAACGCCAAATGTTTCAAAGGTTCTTGTGAAAATGTTAGAAGAGTTATTTACAGAAGAACTTGTGGCGGTAGTAGAAGGTGGTGTTGAAGAAAGTACGGCTTTGTTAAAGGAACCATTTGACTATATTTTCTTTACAGGTAGTGTTGGTGTGGGGAAAGTTGTCATGGAAGCAGCGGCGAAAAATTTAACGCCTCTTACGCTAGAACTTGGCGGGAAAAGTCCATGCATTGTACATAAAGATGCAAAGCTAGATGTAACGGCAAGACGTATTGTTTGGGGCAAGTTTTTGAATGCTGGGCAGACATGTGTAGCACCTGATTATATGTACGTTCATTCGTCAGTGAAAGAACAGTTAATCAAGGCATTGCGACATGAAATTGCAGAGCAGTATGGAAAAGATGCTTTACAAAATGACAGTTACGTACGAATTGTGAGTGAGCGTCATTTTGAACGTTTATGTACATTTTTACAAGACGGTAATCCAGTGATTGGTGGGAATTATAAGAAAGAAACGTTACATATTGAGCCGACAGTATTAACAAATGTTACATGGCAAGACTCTGTGATGGAAGATGAAATTTTTGGCCCGATTTTACCAATACTAGAATATGACAAAATAGAAGATGTAATTGAAACGATTCAGCAACATCCAAAGCCGTTAGCACTATATGTATTTTCTGAGGATAAAGGTGTACAAGAGAAGGTTACTAGAAATATTTCATATGGCGGAGGATGTATAAATGATGTTGTATATCATCTTGCAACGCCATATTTACCTTTTGGGGGCGTTGGAAGCAGTGGATTAGGAGGATATCATGGTAAAGAAAGTTTTCGAACTTTTTCCCATTATAAAAGCATTTTGTCCCAATCTACAGCGTTCGATATGAAAATTCGTTATTCTTCTACAAAAAGTGCTTTAAAATTTATACGAAAGTTGTTAAAATGATGATGGTGTTTATCAGTAGGCGTAGCCGTATGATAAAAGCCCCTTCGCAATGGAAGGGGTTTTTCTGTTCGACATATGTATCGTGCGAAAATGAATCAAACATACTACATAAAGAATAGAAGAGAACGCTTGCTAAATAACCATTTTTGTTTGGATCGAAACAAAAAATAGTCTATAGAACATAAATATTTATTCATGAATATAAAAATTTAAATTTAAGGTAGATAGGACGGGAAAATGAAAAAGATTATTAAAGTTGAAGCAGTAGAAAAACATTTTGGAAATCAAGTGATTATCCCACCTCTTTCTTTAGACATTAAAGAAGGAGAATTTTTAACGATTTTAGGACCGAGTGGTTGCGGGAAAACGACTTTACTTCGTATGATCGCGGGTTTTGAAACTCCAACTAAAGGGAATCTTTTATTAGACGATGAAAAAATAAATGATTTGCCGCCGTATAAGCGTCATATGAATTTAGTGTTCCAACATTACGCACTATTCCCACATATGAATGTCGAAAAAAATATTTGTTTCGGTATGAAAATGCAAAAAGTACCAGCAGCAGAACAGAAAGAACGTGCTGAAGAGGCAATGCGTTTAACGCAGTTACTTGAGTTCCGTAATCGTAAACCTTCGAAGCTTTCTGGTGGGCAGCAGCAACGTGTAGCAATTGCTAGGGCAATTGTAAACAACCCACGTGTATTACTATTAGATGAGCCACTTGGAGCGCTTGACTTTAAGTTAAGAAAAGATTTGCAACGTGAATTGAAAAACTTACAACGTAATTTAGGAATTACGTTCATATATGTAACGCACGATCAAGAAGAAGCGATGAGCATGAGTGATCGTATTGTCGTTATGAATAAAGGGCATATCGAACAAGTCGGCACGCCTAAAGAAATTTATAATCAACCGAAAACGTTGTTCGTTGCAACGTTCATCGGTGAAAATAATATCGTGAAAAATGGGGAAAACTACGTAGCAGTTCGCCCTGAAAATGTAAAAGTTCGTTCGGTTGAGCAACCAATTTTAAAAGAATACCATCTTGGGCATATTGAAGATATTGAGTTTGTTGGAAATATGGAAAAGCTTTATGTACGTGATGAGAAAACATCGGAATTACTAATGGCATACCAAACTGCTGAAGAAGCAGCGCAGTGGAGCATTGGAGATAATGTATACGTAGGCTGGGAGCAAGAGGACGAGGTGACCTTAAATTGAAAAAAGGGAAATTACTCGCATTACCTACGGTCACGTGGCTGTTAATCTTTTTCTTATTTCCGCTTCTATTCGTATTAGCATTCGCCTTTTTACAGCGCGGAGCATACGGGACAGTGGAAATGCAGTTTACGCTAGATAATATAGTGCGTGTGTTTGATCCGCTGTATATGGGTACGTTATGGGAAACAGTAAAGATAGCTGTTATTACAACAGTACTATGTTTATTAATCGGTTATCCATTTGCGTATACAATTACAATTGTTGATCGTAAATATCGTTCCATTCTATTATTATTAGCAACGATTCCATTCTGGATTAACTTCCTTGTTCGTTCATACGCATGGATTGTTATTTTACGTTCACAAGGTCTTGTAAACACATTGCTATTGAAACTAGGTATTATTAGTGAGCCTTTAAATTTACTATATAATACACCTTCTGTAGTACTAGGGATGGTTTATTCTTTATTACCATTTATGATTTTACCAGTGTATGCGGCTATTGAGCAGCTTGATAAGCGCAAGCTAGAAGCAGCTTATGATTTAGGTGCAACACCAGTAAAGGCGTTTTGGAATGTAACATTACCGATGACAATGTCAGGAGTTGCTACTGGTTCTATTTTAGTATTCGTTTCTTCTATTGGAATGTTTGTTGTATCAGATGTAATGGGCGGATCGAAAGTAGCATTAATCGGAAACGTAATTCAAAACCAATTCTTAGGTGCGCGTGACTGGCCGTTTGGTTCTGCGTTATCAATTATCGTTGTTCTATTCTCTGTTCTGTTAATTTACTTATATTATCGTGCAACGAAGGTATATAAATATGATGAGAACGGAGGGGAATAGGCAACGATGAAGAAGTTTTTAGTTTCTTATTCTTGGTTAATTTTATTATTCTTGTATTTTCCAATGATGGTTTTAATGGTATATTCCTTCAACGATTCCCGTATTAATGCGGAATGGGAAGGCTTTACATTCCATTGGTATACAGATTTATTTCAAAAACAAGATGTTATTGATGCGTTTATAAATAGTATGACAATTGCGATTATAACGACGGTTGTAACGACCATTCTTGGTGTGATTTTTGCGATTGCATTACATCGTTATAAATATCGTTTTGAAGGAGCTATTAACGGCCTTGTATACTTACCAATTTTAATTCCTGATATTTTAATGGGATTATCTTTACTAATCTTATTTAGCCAATTAGGTATCGAACTTGGACAAGTAACGATTATTATTGCGCACATTACATTTAGTATTTCATTTGTTGTTGTTATTTTAGCGGCACGTCTTTCTAGTATGGGACGTGATTTAGAAGAGGCTGCAAATGATTTAGGTGCAACACCGTGGCAAACGTTTCGCTATGTAACATTTCCAGCCATTGCGCCGGGAGTTGTTTCAGCAGCACTATTAACATTCACATTATCAATTGATGATTTTGTAATTAGTTTCTTCGTATCAGGACCAGGATCAACAACATTGCCATTATACATTTATAGTATGGTTAAGCGCGGAGTATCGCCTGAAATTAATGCTCTTTCTACAATTTTAATTGTTGTTATCGTAGGATTAATGGTTTTATCTGAAATCTTCCGTAACAAAGGTGCAGATGGTGAAGAAAACTCTGGAGGACACCTTCCTTTATAATACGAATGATATAGAAAGTACGAGGGGGTAATAAACCGATGAAATTAATGAAGAGATTAGCTGGTGCAGCAATTAGCTTCAGTCTTGTTGCAGGTGTACTTGCTGGTTGCGGCGAGAAGAAAGAAGAATTAAATATTTATAGCTGGGCTGATAATTTTGATGAGCAAGTTCTAAAGGATTTTGAAAAGAAATATAATGTGAAAATTAATTATGATAAATACGCAAGTAACGAAGAAATGCTTGCAAAATTACAAGCTGGCGGTGCGAAATACGATTTAATTCAGCCGTCTGATTACATGGTTAAAACAATGGCGAAAATGGACTTATTAGAGCCGCTAGATAAGAAGAATATTCCAAATATCGAAAATCTAGTTTCTAATTTTAAAACACCTCCATTTGACCCAGAGAATAAATACTCTCTAGTATATACTTGGGGTGTAACAGGAATTGCATACAATAAAAAGTATGTGAAAGAAGCACCTACAAGCTGGGCTGATTTATGGAACGATAAATATAAAGGACATGTTACTTTATTAAATGATTCTCGTGAAGTATTAGGAATGGGACTTAAGAAAAACGGTTTCTCTAATAGTACAAAAGACGATGCGCAGTTAAAGACGGCAGCTACTGATTTACAGAAGTTACTGCCAAACTTATTAGCATTTGATACAGATAACATTAAACAAAAATTCATTACTGAAGATGCGTGGATCGGGACTGTATGGTCTGGAGACGCAGCATTTATCGCAAAAGATAATAAAGATGTAGAATACGTTGTACCAAAAGAAGGCGGTACAATTTGGGCTGATACGTTAGCGATTCCAAAAGGTGCAAAACATAAAGAACTTGCAGAGAAGTTTATGAACTACTTATTAGATGAAAAAGTAAGTGTGAAAAACTACGAGTCAATTGGTTACAGTAATCCAAATGAAAAAGCTCGTTCTCTTCATAGTAAAGAATATCGTGATAACCACATGATCTTCTTATCACCAGAAGAATTAAATCGTACAGAATGGCTTGTTGATGTAGACGATAAGTTAAAAGACTACGATCGCTACTGGACAGAGTTGAAAACAAAAGGTAAATAAGTAAGAAAATGCGGTTTCTGAATAGAAATCGCATTTTTTCATAAGTAGGAGGAAATCGTTTGAAGAAAAAGTTACATCGATATGAGTTCATGTGTATGATTTTATTACTTGCTTTATTCGGCATTATCGCTTGGAGAGTACAAGCATGCGGAGTTACAGCAGTGGATACATATGTCCGCGAGATGGTAAAAGGATTACAAACAGAAGGCTCACTTACATTCTTCACATACGTTACAAAGTTAGGATCTGCAATTGGAGTTATAACGACACTAATTATAAGTTTGCTCGTTTTTTGGAAAAAACGTTATTATGCTGCTATGATTGTGTATCCAATGGCTATATTAACGACACATCTTGTTAATAAAGGGATAAAAGAAATTGTAAAAAGAGACCGTCCGTCATTAAATGAGGCACTTGACGCACTTGGATATAGCTTCCCAAGTGGACATGCAATGCTATCTATTATGACATTTGGTTTTCTTGCCTATATCATTGCTGCCAATTTGAAGAGTGTAGCTGGGAAATGTGGTATTACGATTTTGCTGGGCATATTAATTATATTGATTGGATTAAGTAGAGTTATTTTAAATGTTCATTATCCGACTGATATTTTAGCTGGTTACTGCGTAGGTGGGATTTTGTTGATTATAGCGATTTATTGTCATCGTTTACTTACCGAGAGGCTTCAGCTTAATAAAGAGAGATAGAAAAATGTCTGGAAAAACTATCATTATAGTGTTTCCAGACATTTTTTGTTTATACAAAGATATGATACAGTATAAGTGACAATGGAATTATATAAAGTAGGTGAAAATGTGTGAAGACAAATGTACATAAAATTGATAAGTGGGGGAAGTTAGGGGCTTTTTTGTATAAATTTCGTTATACAGTAATCGTAGCATTAATAGTATTAGCGATAGCGCTCGGTATTTTTGCTCCGAAACTTCCAGGAGTATTAGGGGGTGATGGTTTCCAAACGGAAGGAGATTATCAAAAGACGAAAGAAATTTTAGATAAAGATTTTAAGCAGTCTCAGGATACACTTTTACTCGTCTTTGAGAAGAACAAGGATGCTTCACATGAGCAGTTTCAAAAAGGTATAGAGGGAATTATAAAACATATTCAAGAGAAAGAAACATATGAGTCTTTCCATCATCCAATAGAAAATAAAGAGATGCTACAAGATGATATCGGTTATGCGACGATTTTATTTTCCGGGAAAACAAATAAAGATCGAATGGAAAAGACATTACAATTCGCTGATGAAATCAAGAAAGAAAGTAGTGCGGTATTAAAAGTAACATCGACAGGGTATCCGAAAATTAATCAAGAGATTAATGAAAGAACACAAAATGATTTAAAAGTAGCAGAGATGATCGGTTTACCTATTGCTTTTCTCGTACTATTATTCTCATTTGGGAGTCTGCTTGCGTCTATTTTACCGATTTTAAATGGGCTACTAAGTGTAATTAGTACGATGGGGATTTTATATTTTATCGGTATTGATAAAGAGCTATCTATTTTCGTGTTAAATGTTGCACCGATGATTGGGCTCGCATTATCAATTGATTTTGCACTGTTATTTGTAAATCGCTTTCGAGAGGAAGTTGCGAAGAGAACAGTGAAAGAGGCAATCGCGATTACGTATCAAACCGCGGGACGCGCTATCGTATTTTCAGGGTTATGTGTATTCGTCGGTTTATCCGGTTTATTTTTCTTTAAGATAGACTATATTCAATCTGTTGCCATTAGCGGGATGATTGTTGTCATTATGAGTATTTTATTTTCACTCACACTCCTTCCTGCACTGTTATCTTTAATCGGAAAAAGAATATTAAAAAAGAATCAGGTAGCACCTACTCCATCGAATGTATGGCGTAAATTTGCGCAGTTTGTAATGAAACATCCAATCGTAATGATTGTTGCTGTTACAACATTTATTGTTATTTGCTTATTACCACTACGTACAGCTAATTTGCAGTTTCCTGGTGTCGAAGCATTACCAGAAAAGAGTGATACGAGAGTTGCATTTGAGAAGTATGAAGAAGTCTTTAATAAGACTGTCAAAACACACGCCGATGTTACTTTAGTAGTAGAGACGAAGAATGATATTACAGAAAAAGAAAGCTTACAAAAGGTAGAAAATGTCGTTCAAAAGTTAAAAGATGATAAGCAAGTATATAAGGTGAAAAGTGTATATAACGAGCTAAATGGAATGAAAGCAGATCAAGTTGCGGGAATGTTACAATCACCGGAAGCGGCGAAAATAGCTCCTGTATTTGAAGCGTATGCGAAAGGGAATAAGACGACTATTCAAGTTTTCCTAGATACAAAACCACGTACGGAAAAAGCTAAACAATGGGTTCGTGATTTCAAAAAGAATTATAAAGAAAACGATGTTACTTATTATTTAGGCGGGATGACAACGTTCCAACAAGAGTTAGAAGATGAAATTAAAGATAAAGTTGCAATTGGTATGTCTGTTATATTTGGATCAACCTTTGTTATTTTATTATTCGCATTCCGTTCTATACTCATTCCAATAAAGGCGATTATTATGAATGTACTTAGTTTAAGTGCAACAATTGGAATTGTTATTTGGTTATTTGAAGGTGGTCATTTCGGATTAGATGAGAGTTCAGTTCTATTTGTTTTGCCAATCTTCATTTTCGGTCTCGTATTTGGACTAAGCATGGATTATGAAGTATTTCTTATTTCACGAATCCATGAGTTATATGAGGAAACAGGAGATAACGATCAAGCAACGCTAGAAGGGCTTGTCTCGACAAGCCGCATTATTACGTCCGCTGCTTTAATTATGATTGTTGTTACCGGTGCATTCGCCTTTACTGATATTTTACCAGTAAAGCAGATGGGTATTGGTGTTGCGTTAGCGATATTTCTTGATGCAACAATTATTCGACTTATGCTTGTACCAAGTTTAATGAAATTGTTTGGAGATTGGAACTGGTGGTTACCATTTCGAAAGAAAAGAAAAAAATCATCGTAAAAAATACTCATCTATAAGATGAGTATTTTTTTATGAATAGCAAGGCCTATATTATGCAAATAGTATGTGATAAGAACAATACATACAAGTAGGTGAAGGCAATGTTTCGTTATTTTAAGTTTAAGCTAAATGATACAGTACAGTTTGCTGAAAACGATGGGCATATGTATCGCATTGTCGGTTATCGGTTAGAAAAAGGGTTTTATCCAAAAGATGAATGGACTCATATTATATATGAGTTGCTTAGAGAATTTGACGGGTATACGATGGATGCGGAAGAGGAGGAACTTGTAAAGGTTATTCAAGTAGAAGAAGAATATTACAAAATACAAGAAGTATCGGGGTATCGTTATCCAGTAAAAATGAAGCAAAAGCAGCAAGTTATGAAAGTAGAGAAGATAGACGACTTATTAGATACGTACAACGACTATAAACGATTGGCGGATTTCTTTAAAGATTTATCGTATGAACAAAAAGCTGAAGAAGTGTTGCAGGAAATGAAAAGGATTAGAGCGTAAAGGACAGTCTATTTGTAGGCTGCCCTTTATTTTTGACGGTGCATCATATAGTGTTTTCCGTTACAATAGGGGAATCAATAGAAATAAGGTGATATAGTATGGAAACGAAGAAAAAGGGCGAATGGTGCGAAATTACGGTTCCAGCGATATGGAATGGTATAAGCATTGAGTCGTTGTTAAAAGTAGAATGGGAAGTACCGAAAAAGTTATTACATCAGCTTCGTATGGAAAAAGGCGTTACAATTAACGGCGAACAGAGGAGATGGAGTGAACTTTTAAAAGAAGGAGATAAGTTGCAAGTTCATATGTTTATGGAGGAGGAGTACGGCGTAGAGCCGGAATACGGTGAATTAGATGTAGTGTTTGAAGATGATCACGTAATCATTGTAAATAAGCCGGAGCAAATGGATACGCATCCTTCTGAAAAAAATGGGACGGGAACACTTGCAAATCTTGTTGCTTTTCATTTTCAAATGCAAGGTTTAGAGACGAAGGTTCGTCATATTCATCGGCTAGATAAAGATACGACAGGCGGAGTTGTATTCGCGAAGCATAGAATAGCTGGTGCGATTATGGATCGTCTATTAATGGAACGAAAGATTAAAAGAACGTATACGGCACTTGTTGAAGGGAAAGTAAAAAAGAAGCAGGGCACAATTGACGTGGCCATCGGAAGGGATCGACATCACGCTACAAGGCGCCGCGTATCTGAAAAGGGTGACCAAGCTATAACATATTATAAGGTAGAGAAATATTTTAAGAAGCAAGATATTACCCTTGTAACGTTACAATTAGAAACCGGTAGAACCCATCAAATCCGCGTTCATATGAGCTATAATGGAAATCCATTAGTTGGGGATGTATTATACGGTGGACAAACAAAATATATGTCCCGTCAAGCGTTGCATGCGATGAAAATTAATTTTTTGCATCCAATTACGAAAGAAGAGATCGAAGTTGAAGTACCGTTCCCTACAAGTTTAAACAATAAAATGAAAGAATTTCAAAGAACAAATGCGTAAAATGTAAGTTTTACATTGAGAAAGGTAGATTTTTGCAGGGATTTCTCTAAAAGAGGCGAAGCCGTAAAGAGAAAAGAGAGGTGAGAATCACTTGGTCAAATATAAATATATACTAGGAATATTTTTCGCTTGTCTTTTATTTACTCTATGCCTCTATCCATATTTATCAAGTCGCATGGCAGTACATTGGAACGAGAGTGGTGTGCCAAACGAGTTTATGAGTAAACAAGTTGTTATATTATTTATTCCTTGTCTTATTATTTTCTTACATGGATTAGTGTATATTATTTCACATAATATATATAAGTTTAATAAAGGAGAGCAGTTCATTATAAGTGGATTTATAAAGAGTGTTACTTTATTTATGTTGTTTATCCATATGCTCATTCTCTTGATTAATTTAGGAAGTATTATATCCTTTCAAACAGGACTAACAATTGGAATTAGTATGTTTCTTTTTATGCTTAGCAAAGAGTTTAAAAAGGCGAAGGGTACTGAGAAAGAACCGATTAAATTACAAAAAATTCGTTTAGTTAGTAGACGAATCTTTCAAGTGATGGCATGCAGCATATTGTTGTCGTTATTTTTGAACTTGAAGTGGGGATTTTATCTGTTAATTAGTGTAATAAGCTGTGGGTCTATTTTGTTTATGTTCTACATTTTATACGCATACATATTAGAAAGCTATGAAACATAGAAAAGAGTCTTCTAGGAGAAGACTCTTTTTTTCTATTTACTTCGTAATAAATTGTTGTGTCCAGTAGTTTCCGCTTTCTACATAGCCAACACCGATGTGAGTAAAGCCGCTATTTAAGATATTTGCACGGTGTCCAGCACTGTTCATCCAAGCTTGTACAACTTCTTCTGGTGTACGTTGACCTTGGGCGATGTTTTCGCCCGCAGATTTATAAGAAATACCAAATTTCTTCATCATGTCAAACGGAGACCCGTATGTAGGACTGTTATGATCAAAGTAGTTATTCTTTTGCATATCTTCAGATTTAATACGTGCTACTTTGCTTAATTCAGTATCGATTTTTAATGCTGGTAAGCCTTGTTTTGTACGCTCTGTGTTTGTTAATTCAACAACGCGTTGTTCGAATTCGCTTAAAGATTTTGCTTCTTCAGCAGGCTTTTGCTCAGCAGGTTTTTGAGTTTCGTTTTGATTGTTATTGTTTTGTGTACCGTTATTTTCAGCAGGTTTTTGAGCTTCTGGTTTAGCTGTTTCTTCAGCCGGCTTTTGTTCTACAGGTTTTTGTTCTACAGGTTTTTGAGTTTCTGGTTTAGCTGTTGGTTGTTCAGTAACAACATTTTCAGTAGGCTGTTGACCAGGAATGAAGCAACCTTGTTGGAACTGTCCTTGATTCCATTGTGCTAAAGATTCGATTCCCATAGATTGTAAGAATGCTTGTAATTCTTGTTGGCTCATTTGCTTCATAACAACTTTAGAATGCTGAATATTTTGAACCTTTATGTTAGATGGTTGTACTGTTGCAGCTTGTGCATCTAAAGATGATACTCCTAGAGTAAGAGCTGTTGCAGCAGCTACAGATAATAAAACACGCTTTTTCATGATGTGTGTGTCCCCCTATGTAAAGTTTTAAATTGTTTTCACACGATTTGTTTTTGACAGCCTGTCTGACTGACAAATTCATCGTAGCATATAATTTGCAAGAAAAAAGATGGAAAAAAATTCATAGACTTAAAATTTACCTAATTTATCCTAGAGTAGTAGAGAAGAGGAGAGAGGAGAAAGCTAGAGTATAAAAGGAAATTTCCGCATTTTCATCCTTACTAAAAATGGAGATTTTTTGGATGAAGTTTCCTATATAAAAAAATGAGAATCCTATTGTATCAACGGTTCATGTGTTTTTTTGAGGAATATACTGGATTGTTTTTTACAAAACTGTAATGTTTCTGTTGTTCTTTTTTATTATAAAGTAACATATTCTTAATTTTGTAGCGGACAAAAAAGCGGCTATCTCTTTACATAGACGGAAGAGATAGCCGTTTTCCTATTGTTACGTATGTTACGAGTTGGTTTCAATTGCTTCTAATAATAAGTCTACAATATGAATTCCACGCATTTTATGAGAGAGTTTTTCACGTTCAATACCTAGTTTCATTTGTAATAGACACCCAGGATTTGCAGTAACAATTGTCGCTGCATCTGTTTCATTCACACGGTCCATTTTGTAATCTAGAAATTCCATTGATAACTCTGAATGAACAATATTATAAATACCAGCAGAACCACAGCAACGGTCCGCATCTTTCATTTCACGATATGTTGCGCCTTGGATGGCCTCAAGCAACATACGAGGTTCAGAAGATGTTCGCATAACATTACGTAAATGACAAGAGTCTTGGTACGTAATAATTTGCGGCGAAAGTCGTAAATCAGTTCGCTTATGGAAATCTAGTTCTACTAGTATAGCAGTAATATCTTTAATTTTAGAAACAAACTGCTTTGCGCGCTCTGCCCATTTAGGATCATCTTTTAATAAATAATCATGATCTACGAGATAAGCTCCGCAGCCACCTGCATTCGTAATGATATAATCGATTTGTAAATCTTCGAATGCTTGTATATTTCGTTTTGCTAATTCTTTTGCACCACTTTTTTCACCAGCATGCCCGTGTAATGCCCCGCAGCAACTTTGTGTTTTCGGAATAACGACATCACAACCGGCAAGCTGAAGAAGTTTCATCGTTGCGTTATTTGTTTCTAAAAACATCGTATCCATTAAACAACCAGTGAAGAAAGCAACTTGTTTTTTCTTTGTAATTTCAGCATGTAAAAATTCAGGGCGATTTTTCATTTCTTTCATTTTAGGAGCTTTCGGTAAGACAAAATCCATTGTTGCCAGTGTTTCAGGGAATAGCTTCATAATCCCCGTTTTATGTGAGAGCGTCTGCAAACCAGAGCGTTGATAAAATCCGATGAGTCCAGTTAATGTTCTCATACGGTTTTGATGAGGGAATAACCCTTCAAATACTACTTTACGAACGGCTTTCACTGGCATTGAGAATTTTTTATTTTGATTAATAATGTCGCGAGCTTCTTCTAATAAATGTCCGTAATTCACACCGGATGGACAAACAGGTTCGCAAGCGCGGCAACCAAGGCAGACGTTTAATGTATTTTCAACATCTTCGTCTGGTTCAATTAAGCCATCAACGACTGCTTTCATTAAGGCGATACGTCCGCGTGGTGAGTGTGATTCTTTATATCCAGATTGAATGTAAGTAGGACAAGTAGGTAAACAAAAACCGCATCGCATACAATTTAATAGTTCATCTTCATTTAATCGTTCTTTAAATTCCTTTTGAATTTTCTCCTTATTTAATGTTGTCATCGCTCAACCACCACTCTTTTACGAGAGTCTTTCGCGAACATTTTTCCAGGATTCATAATGTTATTTGGATCAAAGGCTTGTTTAATACCGTACATTGCAGCAATACCTTCTTTACCTAATTTCATTTCTAAATATGGAGCTTTCATCGCACCAACACCATGTTCACCAGTAATCGTGCCACCAAGCTCAATCGCTTTCGCAAATATTTCAGCGAAAGCTTGCTCAGCTCGGTGCATTTCTTCTTCGTTACGGGCATCTGTCATACAAGTTGGATGTAGGTTGCCATCACCAGCATGCCCAAAAGTACAAATAGGAATATTATATTTTTTTGCAATCGTATTAATTGCTTCAACCATTGGAGCGATTTGTGAACGTGGTACAGTTGCATCTTCTAATATTGTTGTAGGTTTTAGTCTTGCAAGTGCAGACAATGCACTACGGCGTGCTGTACGAAGCGCATCTGCTTCTGCTTCATCTTTTGCAACGCGAACATCAACCGCGTTCATGGTGCGGCAAACGTTAGCCATTTTTTCAATATCACGATTGACGACTTCAGGTGGACCGTCTTGTTCAATTAATAAAATTGCTTTTACGTCAGTTGGTAAACCGATTTGTGCAAACTCTTCTACAACTTCAATTGTCGGTTGATCTAAAAACTCAAGTGTCGCTGGAATGATTTTATTTGCAATAATGGAAGAGACAGCACGTGCAGCTTCGTTAATATCCTCATATAGTGCGAGCATAGTTTTCTTCGTTTCAGGCATAGGAACAAGTTTTAATATCGCTTCTGTTACAACACCAAGTGTACCTTCAGAACCAATAAATAAACGAGTTAAATCATAACCAGCTACATCTTTTGCTAATTTACCACCAGTGCGAATGATGTCGCCATTCGGTAAGACCATTTCAAGCCCCATTACATAATCACGTGTTACGCCATATTTTAAACCACGCAATCCGCCCGAGTTTTCATTAATATTACCGCCAATTGTAGAAATTTTCATAGAGCTTGGATCTGGTGGGTAAAATAATCCTTTTTCTTCTACTGCTTTAATAATATCAAGTGTAATAACACCAGCTTGTACAGTAATTGTTAAATTCTCTTCGTCAATTTCCAAAATTTTGTTCATATGGCGGAAAATAAGGACGATACCGCCTTCTAATGGACACGTTCCTGCACAAAGGTTGGTTCCAGAACCACGAATATATACAGGAATCTTATGAGTGTTACACACTTTTAACACTTCGGCTATTTCATTTGTATTGCGAGGAGCAATGACTGCATCAGGCATCGCTTGGAAGTTTGGAGTGGCATCATAACTATAAGTTAAACGCCCCATATTGGATGTATCTACATTATTTTCGCCAACAATGGATACGAATGAATCAATAATTTGCTTTTCTAACATTAGAAATCCCCCTCAAACTGTTAACGTATTTAGTAATAATAAAAAACGTTGTAACAGTGCTTTCATTATAATGATAAAAAAGTAGGGGGATTCTTTCTATGGTTAATCATCTAAAGATTAGTCTGTTTTCTCATTCTTTTTTGTATGATTATCTAATAATAGAAGTGCAAAGTACAAAACGTTTAAATCTTTAAATTGTTTAGGGTCAAGTCCTGTATGTTCCTCGATTTTTTTTAATCTATAATGCAGCGTATTAATGTGTATGTGTAATTTTTCTGCTGTTTGTTTATAAGATTGGTTGTAATCAATAAATAAGTGCAAAGTGTGCATAAGCTCATTAGATGATAATAAGTTTTCAATTGTACGCTGGAGAAATTCTTTCCGAGTTCCAGTAGAAATATCTTGTAAGCACATCTCTAAACGTAAATCTTCATTAAATACAATTCCTTTTGTTTCAAGGGAAACAGAAAGAGCGCGTAATGCTTGTTCATATGATACATTCATATCGCTCGGGATAACTGTTTGTCTAATTCCGATATATAGCGTGATAGAAAATAAAGTTTCACAGTCTTGTTTTAACTGTTTTAAAAATTGAAAGGTTTGCTCTTTAGATTGCATTGTTGTAAATAAAATAAACCGATCATTTCCCCAGCGAACAAATAAATCTTCTTTTGCTAAAATGTTGCGCATGTGTTGCCAAATTTTACGCTGGAGCATCGTATTATCTTGGGCGATTGATAATAAAATAAGTTGTTTCTTTTTATATAAATCAATGCCAAGCGTTTTTGCACGATCAAGAAAACTTGGAGACCAGTCTGTGCTTTGAAGCCAATCAAAAACAAATGCTTCATAAGAACGTTGCTCAAGCTCTAGTTGTTCTAAAAAATAATTTTCGTGAATTAACAATTCGGTCATTTTGCGCAATATTTCTCCGTATTGGGAAATATCCTTAGGTTCCCCTGTAATTCCAATGACACCGATTACTTCGTCATGGAATAGTAACGGGAGATTCATCCCAGCCTTCACGCCTTGCAAACGTCGTTCATCATCTTTTGTAATAATGACAGTTTTCTTTTGTTTCGCACAGCGGAGCGCCCCTTCGTGAAATTGACCGATTCTTTCCGCATCTGTACTTGCGATAATAAATCCTTGTATATTAATGATAATAATATTTTCAGTAATTAGTCTGCGTACTTCACGTACAATTTTATTTGCTAAATCAGGAAAAAGCATAATTTGCACACCTCAAATTCTATTTGTTGTACATTATATATGTAAGTTTATTAATAATGGAAGATTTCACATTTTCCACACATTTATTTGTTATTTTACAATTATAACGAAATCATCCGAAGATGGAGGGAATCTTTTGAGAAAGTATCTTTTTCTTCTCTGTTTTTTATTTCTATTAGTAGGGTGCCAAGGAAGTTCGTATACACCAATTGCTAAAGATAAAAGTGTTATTATAACAACTAATATAAAAGAAGGTAGTATTAGTTTTATTAATAAAAAAACAAAGAAGCTAATAACAACATGGGAATTGAATGAACCGATTACGGGGGTTACACTACTTCGAGATGGTGAGGACATACTTGTTTATGGCAAGCAGTTAGAATATATGTATGTATACTCACTGGCAGAAGGAAGACAAGTAGACAAATACAAGACGGGAAAAGGAATTGCTAATGTTATCGCATCAGAAGATGGAAAACAATTATTTGCTGCCGATCAAAATGAACAAAAGGTAAGGTTCTTTACGGTAAAAGGGAAAGAGATGGGTAGTGTTTCAACAGGAAAAGGACCGTTAACGATGGTAGAGCATAATAAGCAGTTATCTGTATTAAACTTTTATGATACGAAACTAACGACAATTGATACGAAGAAAAAAGAAGTTATACAATCCTTTATGATTCCACCGGCATCAACAGGAGCAACGGTTAGTGCTAATGGGAAAGAAATATGGATTGGCGGACATGGTGATGGAAATCAAGTGAATGAGAAAGTATTAGTGTATTCTTTACAGAGTGGAGAGATGGTACGCTCTTTACACGCTCCGTTTATGCCTGTGAATATAACGAGGGATGATAAGTACGTATATGCATTAAGTCATGGTTCTAATATGCTTAGAAAGTTTGATGCAAGTACGTATCAAGAGGTAGGATCTACAGAAGTAGGATCTAATCCATTTGCATTTTTGAAAAGCGGTGCAGAAGGATATGTAGCTAGTTATGATAGCGATGAAGTATGCGTAATGGATATAAAGAATATGAAAATAAAACAAACAATTAAAGTCGGAAAAGGGCCGTTTCAGCTCATAGAGAGAGAAGGGAAAGGACAATGAGTAAATATAGAGTGCTAGTTGTAGATGACGAAAGTGATATGAGGCAACTTGTCGGTATGTACTTGGATAACTTCGGATACGAGTGGGGAGAAGCTGAAAATGGGAAAGAGGCTCTCCGAAATTTAGAGACGGATCATTATGATTTCGTTGTATTGGATATTATGATGCCAGAGATGGATGGGCTTTCAGTTTGTAAAGAGATTCGAAAAACGTCAGATGTACCTATTATATTTTTAACTGCAAAAGGTGAAGAGTGGAATAGGGTGAACGGCTTACGGATGGGGGCAGATGATTATATTGTAAAGCCATTTAGTCCCGGTGAACTAATTGCTCGTATGGAAGCTGTTTTAAGACGGTATACAAAGCAAGAGCAGCAAGAAGAGATTCAATTTGGACCGATTCTTATAAATGAAAAAAGTAGGAGAATCGAGACGAATGGAGAGTCGATTTCTCTTACGGTAAAAGAGTTTGATTTACTATATTTTCTTTGCCAACATAATGGACAAGTATTTAGTCGTGAGCAATTACTTGAAAAGGTGTGGGGATATGATTATGCAGGAAGTACAAGAACAGTAGATACGCATGTGAAAACGATGCGTTTGAAGCTCGGAGAAAGTGGAAACTACATTCAAACCGTTTGGGGTGTAGGTTATAAATTTGAGGTGTAACGTATGTTTACGATGGTACAAAAGCTTTGGCTTACAGTAGTATGTGCAGTATGTGTAACAGTCTCCTTTCTTTATTTTGTATCTTTATACTCGTATGAAAAGTTATACGTCGATAATTTAAAAGATTCATTAGTAATGGAAGGAAAGCGTCTCGCCACGCAATATGATAAACGGGAAGGAATATCCACTTTTGAAGAGAAAGTAAGGGCATATGATCAAATATCTAGTTCAGACGTCCTTTTTGTGTATAATCCACGTGATTTAAGCGCTTGTTTGCCTTTTGATGTGCACCATCATTCTCTTATAAGTGAAGGAGATAGACAAGCACTATTAGATGGGAAAACTGTGACAAAGATAGGATATGAAGAGCATTTTGATCGTAATATTATGGGTGTTGTCATCCCTGTTTTAGATAATAAAAAATTAGTTGGAATTGTATACTCTTATATTCCTTTAAAAAGTATAAAAGACTTGATATTTGATATGGGTCTTATTTTAGCGCCGTTAGCAATTGCAATGATTTTAATTACGATATGGGTTGGTAGAAAAATTATTATTGCGATTACGAAGCCACTCTCACAAATGGAACGGGTCGCGAATCATCTTGCTACCGGAGATTTCTCAGAGCGGATTACGATTTCTTCAGAAGATGAGATTGGACGATTGGGAAAAGCATTTAATAAAATGGCAAATTCTTTAGAGGCAGAAGACGTAAAGCGTAAGGAGTTTTTAGCTAATGTTTCGCATGAACTTAGAACACCACTTAGTTATATTAAAGGATATAGTGAAGCCATTTTAGACGGTGTAGCAAAAGGGCCGCAGCAGGAAAAAGTAACGCAGCTCATCCATAAAGAAGCAGATCGCATGCAGCGACTCGTTCATGATTTATTAGATTTAGCACAATTAGAAGGTGAACATTTTCCTCTAAAGAAGCAACCTATCGTTTTTTCACAGCTTATTGAAGATGTACTAGATACTTATGAGTTACAATTTATAGAAAAAAAGCTTCGTATTTCAACGGATTTAAATCCTGAAATTATCGTAATGATTGATGAGGATCGTATGCAACAAGTACTTCACAACGTGTTAGACAATGCGATACGGTACACAAATCAAAACGGGGATATCATAATAAGCTTAGATAAGAAAGATGATTATTGTGAGCTGAAAATAAAAGATACGGGAATAGGTATTGATATAGAGCATTTAGAAAATCTTGGTGAGCGTTTTTACCGAGTAGATAAAGCTAGAAGTCGTCAGCATGGTGGAACAGGTTTAGGCCTTGCTATTGTAAGGCAAATTGTTCATATACATGATGGACAGTGGAGAATAGAAAGTGAAAAAGGTAAGGGAACGACAGTTATTATTAAACTAAAAGTACAAGATGAGGAGAGCATGTTCTAACTTTGGGGACATGCTCTCTATATTGAGAGTTAATAATTGCACGGAAAGATATTAATTAATATCCAATAAATATTAAGAATTTGACTATTTTATGAACAAAACATTTGTACTTCTTACTAATTCGTTCTAAAATAGTTATGGATGCTAAATTCTTATAAATCGTTTCAATTGTTGTTTGGAAGATACTGAGGTGATTTAACTGGAGTACAAATCTATTAAACCGAAAAAAATTTACGAAGAAGTATCTGAAGCTATTTTAACAATGATTAAAAATGGCACACTAAAACCTGGTGACAAACTACTTCCTGTTCATCAATTAGCCGAGCAGTTTCAAGTTGGTAGATCTGCTGTTCGTGAAGCGCTAAGTGCGCTAAGGGCAATGGGCTTAATTGAAATGAAGCAAGGAGAAGGTACATATGTGAAGAATTTCGATTCTTCTTCATTAACGAAATCATTAAATAATAGGTTGTTAATGAAGAAAGAGGATATTTTGAACTTATTAGAAGTACGAAAGGTGCTTGAAGTGGGGGCAGTTCGAGCAGCTGCGGCAAAACGTACGGAAGATAATTTACAAAATATGAAGCATTGGTTAGATGAAATGGCAAAGAGCGTTGGAGATGAGAAAGCTGGTGAAAAAGCAGACTTTCAGTTCCACATGGGAATTGCACAATCTTCACATAATAACATCCTACTTGAACTCATGAATCATGTTTCAGAAATGATTGCTGAAACGATTGGTGAATCAAGACGCATTATTTTATATGGTGAACAAACAACAGCAGAACGACTTTTAGAAGAGCATCAAGTTATATATGATGCGGTGTTAAAGCAAGATGTGGAATTAGCACAGCAAGCAATGCTAGATCATTTAACAAATGTAGAACATATTGTCATAGGTAAAAGCGATATAAATTCGTAATTTAATCTTTTAAAATTCCATTTTTCTGATAAAATAGAGAAAGATTGAGTAAGCGTTTTCTTTAGAAGAGGGAGAGTTAGGCTATGGTTGAGCCTATTTCTTCTTCGCAAGTCATCTGATGACCATATGATTGTTGGCGAAGTTGTAATGAGGGGGAATAATAATTATGAAAGTTACTTTATTTGTTACTTGTCTAGTCGATATGTTTGAAACAAATGTCGGTAAGGCAACAGTAGAAGTATTGGAGCGTTTAGGTTGTGAAATTGAATTTCCAGAAGCACAAGTTTGTTGTGGTCAGCCTGCTTATAATAGCGGCCATGTAGAAGCAGCAAAAGAAGCGATGAAACATATGATTGAAACTTTCGAAGATGCAGAATATATCGTTACGCCATCCGGTTCTTGTGCGACAATGTTTCACGAGTATCCACATGTTTTTAAAGATGATCCGAAATGGGCAAAACGTGCACAAAAGATAGCTGATAAAACATATGAATTTACACAATTTATTGTAGATGTTTTAAAAGTTACAGATGTTGGCGCAAGTTTACCTGGGATAGCAACTGTTCATAAATCTTGCCATATGACACGTCTGCTTGGAGTAAAAGAGGCTCCAGGAATTTTATTATCAAATGTAAAAGGATTAACTGTAAGAGAACTACCAAACGTACAAAATTGTTGTGGTTTTGGGGGAACGTTTTCAGTTAAGATGACACCTATCTCTGAGCAAATGGTAGATGAGAAAGTTGATAGTGTTATGGAAACAGGTGCTGATTATTTAATCGGTGCAGATTGTGGGTGTTTGTTAAACATTGGCGGACGTATTGAGCGTTTAGGTAAAGAAGTAAAAGTAATGCATATTGCTGAGGTATTGAATAGCCGCTCATGAAGGGGGAACATAAGCTATGTCTATGAAAATCAGTGAGAAAAAATTTAATGATCGCGTAGGCGATGGAATTCAAGATTCGTTTATGCGCGGGGCTGTATCATCTGCACAAACGCGTTTATATACAAATCGATTAAAAGCAGCGGAAGAATTAGGAAACTGGGAAGAGTGGCGTGAACTTGGTGAACAAATTCGCCAGCATACACTAGAAAATCTTGATTATTACTTAATGCAGTTAAGTGAAAATGTTTCGAAAAGAGGCGGTCATGTTTACTTTGCGAAAACGAAAGAGGAAGCAGCAAAGTATATTCAAGACGTTGCGAAAAAGAAACAAGCGAAGAAAGTTGTAAAATCAAAATCAATGGTAACTGAAGAAATTAGTATGAATCATGCGCTTGAAGAAATCGGTTGTGAAGTGTTAGAGAGTGACTTAGGAGAGTATATCTTGCAAGTAGATAACGATCCGCCTTCACATATTATTGCGCCTGCACTTCATAAAAACAGAACGCAAATTCGTGATGTGTTTAAAGAAAAACTTGGATATGAAAATTCTGATGATCCATACGAAATGACAAAGTTTGTTCGTAAACAACTTCGTGAGAAATTTATGGATGCAGAAATTGGTGTGACAGGTTGTAACTTCGCTGTTGCAAATACTGGCTCTCTTTGTTTAGTAACAAATGAAGGTAATGCCGATCTTGTTATGTCGATTCCGAAAACACAAATTGCAGTAATGGGTATGGAACGTATGGTTCCGACAATGGAAGAATTAGATGTTTTAGTTGGTTTACTATGTCGTAGTGCAGTAGGTCAAAAGTTAACAAGTTATGTAACGGTAGCAGGACCAATTCAAGAGGAAGAGGTAGATGGGCCAGAAGAGTTTCATTTAGTCGTTGTTGATAATGGCCGATCTCAAATTCTTGGATCTGAATTCCGTCAAGTGCTGCAATGTATTCGTTGTGCTGCTTGTGTTAATGTATGTCCTGTATATCGTCACGTTGGTGGACATTCATACGGATCTATTTATTCAGGACCAATTGGTGCAGTATTAACACCACTTCTAGGTGGATATGATGATTACAAAGAACTTCCATATGCATCTAGTTTATGCGGAGCATGTACAGAAGCTTGTCCAGTAAAAATTCCATTGCATGATTTATTGTTAAAACATCGTCAAGTTATCGTTGAACAAGAAGGCCGTGCCCCACTTGCAGAAAAATTAGCAATGAAAATGTTTAGCATGGGTGCTTCTTCAGCAGCTTTATATAAAATGGGATCGAAAATGGCACCGGCAGCAATGAGTCCATTTACATCTGGTAACCGCGTATCAAAAGGTGTTGGACCACTTAAAAACTGGACAGATATTCGTGAATTCCCGGCGCCAAGTAAAGAACGATTCCGTGATTGGTATAAAGATCATAAGAAAGGCGGGGATAAATAATGACAGGATTAATTCAAAACCGTGAGTCCTTTCTAGATAATATCGCAAAAGAACTCGGACGTGGGCGGAAGACAGAAGGTGTAGAACGTCCAGTATGGAAAAATAATGTGAATGAAGAAACGTTAAAAGATTATTCACAAGAAGAATTGTTAGAAGTATTTAAAAATCAATGTACAAACATTCATACAACTGTTGTGGAAACGACAAACGACCGTTTACATGAAGATGTTCAAAAAGTAATCGTTGAAAACGGCGGGGGACCTATTATATTATCAGCAGACGAACGTTTTGATTCATATGGATTGACTTCTTTATTTAAAGAAGAGCTTCCGAAACAAAATGTTGAAGTAAATGTATGGGATCCTGAGAAAAAAGAAGAGAATATGCGTTTAGCGGAAAAAGCGAATATCGGTATCGCATTTAGTGATTATACTTTAGCTGAATCTGGTACGATTGTTGTACAAAGTCATAAAGGACAAGGGCGTTCTTTACACTTTTTACCAACTGTATACTTTGCTATTATTCCACGTGAAACACTTGTACCTCGTATTACGCAAGCAGTTCAACATATGAACTCTCGTGTGGAAAAAGGCGAAGCAGTGGCATCTTGTATCAACTTTATAACAGGACCAAGTAACTCCGCAGATATTGAAATGAATCTTGTTGTCGGGGTACACGGACCATTAAAAGCAGTATATTTCATCGTATAAAATAGGGGAAAGCAGGCCGGAAAACGGCCTGCTTTTTTAATAGAATAAAGATAATATGAAGTAGAAGTTCTTTCCTTTTTTTGCTATGTTCTTTTGGAAAGGAGAGGAAGGGATGTTCACTTATTTATATGCATTGTTAGCAGGGATGGTGTTTGGTTCTTTCTTTATGGTGATTGCGATGAGAGTTCCAGTGGGTGAATCTATTATTACACCACGTTCATATTGTCATTACTGCAAATATACGTTAAAGCCAAAAGAACTTATTCCAATCATTTCATTTTGTATGCAGAAAGGGCGTTGTACGAATTGTAAAAGAAAAATCCCAAGTTTGTACATAACATTTGAATTTGTTACAGGGAGTTTATTTTTTCTTACTGTATATGTAATTGGAATTGAACGAGAGCTCATCATCATTTTATCGCTTCTTTCTTTACTACTTATTATTTCAGTTACAGATTTTGTGTATATGTTAATACCTAATCGTATTTTAATTTGGTTTGCACTTTTGCTTATTTTAGAATGTATTTTTGTACCGTTAGTTACTTGGATAGATAGTATAGCTGGTAGTGGAACTATATTCATTTTGTTATATTGCATGCAAAGGATTTATCCAGATGGTCTTGGTGGAGGTGATGTGAAATTACTTTCGTTGCTCGGATTTATAATAGGAGTGAAAGGTATTTTTATGACTTTATTTTTAGCATCTTTCTTTAGTCTTTGTATTTTTGGAATTGGTATAGCATTAAAGCGCATAAAAGTAAGAACCCCAATTCCATTTGGCCCTTTTATTTGCCTTGGAGCAATATGCTATGTGTTAGTTGTATATGCAAAATAGAAAGGAGCTAGAAAATGAATGTATATATGGATGATCAAAGAAGTTGTCCGTTCGGATATGCTTTGGCAACTACAGTAGAATCTGCGTTACAATTTGTTCGGAGTAATAAGGTAAACATCCTTTCTCTTGACTTTAACATGGGATGGAGGCAAAAGAGCGGGTTAGATTTTGTAGAAGCCTTTTGTACGGAAGGTTTATATGTTAATGAGATTCACCTTCATACGAATGATGTCATCGGTATGCACCAGATGAAGCAGAGAATTGAGAAAGCGAAAGAAAAAGGGGAAATTCATCCTCATATTGTCGTTAAATATGTAGGGAGTTAAAAACTCCAAAGTAAGACTTTGGAGTTTTTAATGTTTCACATGAGCTTGTAAAGGAATGATTTCCTCTGTTTGAGCGGCTACTAATTCAGTTTCTTCTTGCTTAACATCAGGTGCTTTCTTTGTTAAGTAATGATATACCATACCGACAAATACCGATCCGCCAATAATGTTACCAAGTGTAACTGGAATTAAGTTATGAATAGCACCCGCAAAAGAAATTGTATCAGGATGTGGTGAGACTAAAGATAAAGCAAACAGTGATAAGTTTGCAATGCTATGCTCGTAACCAGATAAGAAGAATGTGAAAACAAGTAGCATCATCATCATTATTTTTGCTGTATCACCTTTTACTTGAGAAGGTAAGAAGCAAGCAAGACATACGAGCCAGTTACATAAAATCGCTTTAAAGAATAATTGCATTGTAGGTGTATTCATCTTTCCTTCAACTACTTTATTCATTAAGTGACCATGATCAATTGCTTGGAAAATTCCAGTTGCGTAAAATAGTAAGGCAAAGAATAAAGCGCCAGCTAAGTTACCTGCATAACAAGCAACCCAGTTGCGAAGTGTATCAGAAATAGTTGTTTCTTTTCTTAAAGTTGCCACTGTAAAGTACATTGTATTGCCAGTAAATAACTCAGCACCGCCATATATAATAAGTACGAGAGCAATTCCGAAAAACATGGATTCAGCTAAATAAGTTGCTGGTGAATCTGCAATGTGAAAAAAGTTACCTAATTTAAAACATAGTACAATAATAAAACCGATATAAATGCCAGCAAGTGCAGCGCGAATGAAATATTGCATTGAATTTGTATCTAGCATTTGCTTTTTGCTCTTAGCCAGTTTTACAACGTAGTCTAATCCTTGTTCTAGCATGAGTAATACGCTCCTTTAATACATCGTCTATAAATACTCTTTATATGAATAAAGTACATGGATTTGTTCTCAGTTTCAATAAGTTTGTTCAATGTTTCACAAAAAGGACATACATGATAGAAGGGAAGCGTTTACAAAGGTAGTGTAATGGGATCTTTTCTGAAAATAGAGAGGAGTTTGAAACGAGAGAAAAAGAAAAAGCACTGTAATTACAGCGCTTTTTCATCTAGATTTTTTTCTACTTTTACTTCTACCTCTTTCGAGAAGAACCAACCGCAAACTGCGATTCCGACTAATACGCTCCAGAATGTAAGTTTCCACGGAGTAGATTCTGGGAATGAGTGCGGAAGGACACCTAAAGCAGGGTGTGCTAGCGTATAAACTGCTAATTTTACACCAACCCAGCCTACAATTAAGAATGCTGCCGTTTCAAGTCCTGGTTTACGTTTTAATATTTGTACGAAAGCAGATGCTGCAAATCGCATAATGATTAATCCGATAAGTCCACCTACAAAGATAACGACGAATTGCCCAGTATCAAGACTACCAATCGTACCTAATCCTGTTTTCGGTAATGTCATTGCTAATGCAACAGCCGCTAAAATTGAATCGACTGCGAAGGCGATATCAGCAACTTCGACTTTAAATACAGTCCACCAAAAGTTCTCTTGTTTTTTCTCTGTTTCTTTTTCTTCTGTTTCTTCATGTGTATTCTTTTTAACGTACGTTTTAAATAAGTGATTACCAGCGATAAACATAAGGTAAATTGCACCAATCGCTTGTACTTGCCATACATCGACTAAGAATGAAATCATAAATAGCGATCCGAAGCGGAAAACAAACGCTCCTGCTAATCCGTAAAATAGTGCTTTCTTTCGTTTGTCTTCTGGTAAATGTTTTACCATAATTGCAAGAACGAGGGCGTTATCAGCTGCTAAAATCCCCTCTAGTGCAATTAGGATGAGTAATACCCAACCATACTCCAATAATAATGATACATCCATGTACATTCTCCTCTCATTTCTCTAAATTCTAAACAAGTGAAGAATTTCCCCACTGTTTAGATTCCCCATACTCCCGCGCATCAACGGTGGAAGGAATTGGTAAAAACAAAAAAGACCTCTGCCGTTGATAGGCAAAGGTCTTGCTAGACATATGTAATGAAAATGCCAACAAAGCCGGAAGAACTATGTTCTACGTAATGACGACTTTGTTTCCAAGAAATATTCTTGGACGCTACTCCCCTTTGGAGATATGTTATTGTATTTTCATTATATGGATAATTTATACGGTTGTCAACCTGTTAAAATATCTTCGTTTGGATATTTTATTTTTCTTTGCTTTTTACGTGCAAATGAAAAAGCTAATGTTAAAGGCCCCATTTTTCCAAAAAACATCATAAAGATAATAATTGCTTTACCGATAATTGTTAAGTGTGGCGTCAAATTCATGCTAAGACCGACAGTTCCAAATGCTGAAAATACTTCAAAAGCACTCATTAATAGAGGAACTCGCTCAGTAATACTTAGAATTAAAATAGAAAGGAAAATAAACGAAATTGAAATAATGGTAATGGTTAATGATTTGACAATGAGCGTATCTTTAATGGATTTTTTAAACACGACAATATCATCTTGTTCTTGCAAAAATTTAAATACGCCTAAAAACATAATTAAAAAAGTCGTTAACTTAATTCCGCCACCAGTTGAAGCACTGCCAGCACCAATAAACATAAGAAGCATCATTAATAAAAGAGAAGGCTTTGATAATGCAGAGATATCCACAGTATTAAATCCGGCAGTGCGGGTCGAAATCGCTTGAAAATAAGCAGCCATACCTTCTTCAAATGGGGTAAAACCTCTCATAGAAAGTGAATTATGGAACTCGAATATAAAAATAAAAGCTGTAGCAATAATATTTACGATAAGAGTAGAAGTGAGCATAAGTTTTGAATGTAAAGTAAGGTTTTTAAAGTTTTTCTTTCTTTTTATATCTACGATAACTGTAAAACCGATCCCTCCTAAAATAATGAGTGAAGAAATAACGAGATTGACGAGAATGCTATGGGAGTGGGACGTTAAATTGTCACTCCACACGGAAAAACCAGCATTGTTAAAGGCTGAGATAGAATGAAAAAAGCTGTAATATATTCCTTTGGCAATCCCGTACTTTGGTACCCATTCAAAGGAGAGAAGTAAAGTGGCAATACATTCTACAGTAAAAGAAAATATAAATAATGCTTTTGCAAGGCGAATGATTCCGCCGACATTTGTTTGGTTTAATGCTTGTTGTAATAAAATCCGATTTTGAAGACCGATTTTTCTACCGAGCATAATTGCGATTAAAACGGCGAAGCTCATAATACCAAGTCCGCCAACTTGTATAAGTGTTAAAATGACGCATTGTCCAAACAAGGTAAATACTTTTCCCGTGTCCACAACACCAAGTCCTGTAACAGTACAAGCAGAAACTGTTGTAAATAAGGCATCGAGCCATGAAATAGACGTTGTTGTAGCAATTGGTAATTTTAATAGGCATGTACCGATAATTGATAACATAATAAAAGATAGAGTAAGAACACGTGGAGGACTCATGCTAATGTTAATCCGTTTCATGTTACATATCGTTCCTTTCAATTTGTTCTTACTAGTATGTGAAAAAGCATTATTATGTATGTTAAAAAAGAAAGAGGCAGAGAATATCTGCCTCTAAGCCATATGTTATATGATTATCCACGTAATTGTTGCTGAGCTAAAGCAACAAGACGTTTCGTTACTTCGCCGCCAACTGAGCCGTTAGAACGAGATGCTGTATTTGATCCTAAGCTTACACCGAATTCTTGAGCGATTTCATATTTAAATTGTTCAAGCGCTTGTTCTGCACCTGGAACTAGTAATTTGTTTGTTTTTACCATGTTGATACACATCCTTCTTAGTAGTCCAGTTTATCCCACTATTGGCGGGCTGCCTATAAAAGCTCGATTGGTGAAGGCTAATAATCAGTGGTGATAAACCAATTACACGGATTAAAGCTTCACTTTATTTAAGTGCTATATAAACTGGTACCGTTATTTTATGTGGAAACGACGTACTCATACACGGAAGTAATCGGTGTGATTAGAAGTTCTTGGATAGAAAAAAGAGTAGCAAATTTGCTACTCTTTTTTCAGTATTGTCGCTGTACCTTCCACGACAATATCATCGGATTGATTATATATGTTTGTTTGCAATGTAATGATTTTTTTATCATCACGTTTTTTAATAACTTCTGCCACAACGCGAAGTGTATCTCCGATTTTGACAGGAGCACGGAATGAAACGTTTTGTGATAAATAAATCGTATTTTTGCCAGGGAGTTTCGTGCCAAGAATGGTAGAAATAAAACTTGAAACGAGCATGCCATGGGCAATACGTTCTTTGAACATTGTCGTTTTTGCAAAAGAATCTAAAATATGAATAGGATTTACATCTCCAGTCAATTTTGCAAAATTGATAACATCCTCATCCGTAATTTTTTTTGTTAGTGATGCTTGATCACCGACTTGAATCTCATCGTAACGAAGCTCCGGAACAGTTTGTGCTTCTTGAAATGGATTCATTTTGTCCTCCTTCTTTTCCATATCGAAAAATGTAAGCCATCTTGATGTAGTAGGAGGAAGAAAGAGTTTTGTTTGTGCTGCAGTTAGTTGCCACATTTTTCTTACTTGATGGAAGTAAATAGATTTTTTGAGTTTTCCTCGAACTGCTTTGCGAGTTCTAGTTGTTTGGACTTGAACTCTCCCAAAAAAACTTCTAACTGTTTTTGAACCTCTTCACGTTGCGACTGTTGTTGCTCGATAAAGTGCTTTGTTGTTTCTTCAAATTGACCGCTAGTTTGAGTAAGAATAGACAAAGATGTTTTCGTAGGAGAAACAGTAAGTTGGTGCATTTGAGTAGAAAGTTCATTCCATTTTTCTTGCCACTCGTTAATTTGATCATTTAAGGAGTTTCCAGTTAATTGCTTCACGTAATCTGTATATTGGTTATTGAACTGAGCTGTGAATTGTTGTAATTCTTTTTCTAGTTCATTTACTCCTGATGTTAATTTATGCAAAGCGTCTTGTTGTTGTTTTAACGTTTCTAAAGTAAGTTGCTCTAATTGTTTCCCAGCTGAAGAGAAGAGGGAAAGAGATTGAGACCAGTTTTTCCAAAATGCATCGACCAATTCGTATGGTTTAGTTTCCATTGTTTGACCTCCAAATGTTTTTTTGCATATTGTGAACGCAGATTACTCTGCTGTACCACCAGGTGAAGATGAAGAATCCTTTTCATCCTTTTCTGGAGAAGTAGTGGCAAATGGAAAGAAAGCGTTCGTATATAACGTGAAAAACGTCCGCAGCATATTTTGGTAATGCTCAAAAGAAGTTGCACATGTTGCTAAATATTTCTCTCCATATTCAGTTAAAGAATAAATTCTTTTTGCTGGCCCTCCTTCGCTTGTATCCCAAGTAGAAGAAATAAGGTTTTCTTTTTCTAATTTGCGTAGTGTCCTATATACATTACCTTGGTCCACAGAAGAAAAGCCGATATCCATTAGCATTTGAATAAGTTTGTAACCATGAAGACTCCAGTCTTTTAGACAGAGAAGTAAGAAGGGAACTAAGAAGTTTTTTGGCATGGAGTTTGGTTGTTTCGTTTGGTTGTTTTCCAAACTTTCGCGTTGTTCTGGTTCATTATGTAGCATGATTGTGCATCACCTCATGAATCAGTTAGATGGAATTTTTTGCTTATAAGTGCAATTTACACCTATCTGTTTTTAATGTCAATACATTTGTTGGAAAATAAAGAAAAATAAAATATAGACTTGAAGTTTTTTTCAGAATATTAGAAAATAGTGAATAGGTTGAATTGTTTCAAAAACAAAAAAGGGAGTGTAGGCGAAGTGATTGATCAAAAATTCGATCCATTGCAAGCATGGAAAAATGCTTATGAACAAACCGAAACATTTTGGGGAAAAGCGCTCAATGAAACAATTAAAACAGAAGAATATTCTGCTTGGATGGGCAGCGTTCTAGACTTGAATTTGTTTTATCAAAAAGCATTAAATGATACAACAAAAAGTTATTTAGAACAAGTGAACGTGCCAACAAAAGAGGATATCGCTAGAGTAGCTACGCTTGTTATTAACTTAGAAAATAAAGTTGATAACATCGAGGAAGTTCTAGAAGAGAAAGTGGATTCATTAGGACAAGCTCCTACATTAAAGCGTGATGTTACGAAAGTGAAACAAGATATTCGCACGTTAGAAACGAAAGTTGATCAAATTTTAGAATTGCTAGAAAAGCAAAATGCAGTACTAGCTAAACTACAAGTACCTGTAAAAGAAGAGGTAAAACCTGCGAATAAGCCAGAAAATAAAAAATGATAATAGCGTTTGTTTATAACGTGTAAAAGAGAGAGGGAGAATCTCTTTTTCATGTATAAACAACGAAACATAATTAATATATGGACTCTATTAGTATGAGTACCAAAATGATTTATAACAATCGCTCACAAATTCATTTAAGGGGGAAAAGAAATGGTTCAATTAAATGGCAAAGTAGCAATCGTAACAGGTGGGGCAAAAGGAATTGGAAAAGCAATTACAGTAGCATTAGCACAAGAGGGAGCAAAAGTTGTTATTAACTATAACAGCAGTAAAGAAGCAGCTGAAAACTTAGTAAATGAACTAGGAAAAGAAGGGCATGACGTTTATGCAGTTCAAGCGGATGTTTCTAAAGTAGAAGACGCAAACCGACTTGTAGAAGAAGCTGTGAATCATTTTGGTAAAGTTGATATTCTTGTTAATAATGCTGGTATTACAAGAGATCGTACATTCAAAAAGTTAAATCGTGAAGACTGGGAGCGCGTAATTGACGTGAACTTAAGCAGCGTATTTAATACGACAAGTGCTGTACTTCCATACATAACGGAAGCAGAAGAAGGAAGAATCATTAGTATTTCTTCTATTATTGGTCAAGCTGGTGGATTTGGACAAACAAACTACTCAGCAGCAAAAGCAGGTATGTTAGGATTTACAAAATCATTAGCGTTAGAACTTGCAAAAACAAATGTAACTGTAAACGCAATTTGCCCAGGGTTTATTGATACTGAAATGGTAGCAGAGGTACCAGAAGAAGTACGTCAAAAAATAGTTGCGAAAATCCCGAAAAAACGCTTTGGCCAAGCTGATGAAATTGCAAAAGGTGTAGTATATCTATGCCGTGACGGTGCGTATATCACTGGTCAGCAATTAAACATTAATGGTGGATTATACATGTAATAAGGTAAGAAAAAAGTGCATATCCATAGCAGGAATGCACTTCTTTTTTTAGAAAGAAATCGACCGAAAAGGAGATAAAAAAATGACTACATTCGTAACAGAATGGGAAAAGCAATTGGAGTTGTACCCAGAAGAATATCGCAAAGCATATCGCCGTGTGAAAAGAGCGAGCGAAATTTTATTACGCGAACCAGAACCACAAGTTGGTTTAACACCGAAAGAGGTTATTTGGACGAAGAATAAAACGAAGCTTTATCGTTACATTCCAAAACAAGAAAAAACACAGAGGGTTCCAATCTTATTAATATATGCTCTTATTAATAAACCGTATATTATGGATTTAACTCCAGGAAATAGTTTAGTGGAATATTTAGTAGATCGTGGTTTTGATGTGTATATGCTTGATTGGGGCACATTTGGTTTAGAAGATAGTCATTTGAAATTTGATGATTTCGTGTTCGATTATATTGCAAAAGCAGTGAAAAAAGTAATGAGAACTGCAAAATCGGACGAGATTTCTTTACTTGGTTATTGCATGGGTGGAACGTTAACATCTATTTATGCAGCGCTTCATCCGGACATGCCAATTCGTAACTTGATTTTTATGACAAGTCCTTTTGATTTCTCTGAAACAGGATTATACGGTCCTTTATTAGATGAGAAGTATTTCAATTTAGATAAAGCGGTTGATACATTTGGAAATATTCCACCTGAAATGATTGATTTCGGTAATAAGATGTTAAAACCAATTACAAACTTTGTTGGTCCATATGTTGCTTTAGTCGATCGTTCAGAAAATGAGCGCTTCGTCGAAAGCTGGAAGTTAGTTCAAAAGTGGGTTGGTGACGGCATTCCATTCCCAGGTGAATCATATAGACAATGGATTCGTGATTTTTATCAAAATAATAAATTAGTGAAGGGTGAACTCGTTATTCGCGGACAAAAGGTAGACCTTGCAAATATTAAGGCGAATGTCTTAAATATTTCCGCGAAACGTGATCATATTGCTCTGCCATGTCAAGTAGAGGCTTTACTTGATCATATTTCTAGCACAGATAAACAGTATGTATGTTTACCGACAGGACATATGTCTATTGTGTATGGTGGAACGGCTGTAAAGCAAACATATCCGACGGTTGGAAATTGGCTTGAAGAGCGTTCTAATTAAAGAAAAGAAATCCAACTAGCGTATGTTAGTTGGATTTTTTTATGAAAAATGACGAAACATAGGAAGGTGAAAATTACATTGTAGGAGTATAATTATGAAGCTTATGACTGGTAAGTTGTTTTGGAGTGATGGAGTTTCTGTACCTTGTTATCCAACGTTAGAAAATGATATGATATGTGATGTGCTTGTAATTGGAAGTGGAGAAGCAGGTGCTCAAATAGCGTATTCGTTAGCGAAAATGGGAATGCGTGTTATGCTCATTGAAAAAAGAGCAATTGCATGTGGAAGCACAGCTGCAAATACAGGATTATTACAATTTGTTCATGATAAATCGTTGACCTCTCTTATTCATACATTTGGTGAAGAGAAAGGGGTACGAGCATATAGACTTTGTTATGAAGCGCTGCAAACAATGGAGAAGGTTGTGCCAACTCTCGATATTGATCCCCATTTTATTCCGCGAAAGAGTTTGTATTATGCTAGTAGAGATGAGGATGTTTCATTTTTACAAGAAGAATATAATACGTTACACCATTATGGATTTCCGGTTGAATATTTTACAGAGTCTGATATTAAAAAACGCTATTCATTTGCAAAACAAGCAGCGTTATATACAAGCGGTGATGCAGAAGTGAATCCATATTTATTAGCGCATAGTCTTTTGCATAAAGCGAAACAAATGGGCGCTACTATATATGAACATGCAGAGGCATTACATATTAAACAAATCCAAAATGATTTAATTTGTTACACGAAAACAGGAAATAAAATCGTAGCAAAGAATATTATTATGGCAACAGGTTATGAACCGCTTTTTGGCAAGAAAGAAAAAAACACAACAGTAGAAACATCTTATGCAGTTGTGACAAATAAGATAGATCAATTTGAAGGTTGGCATGAGCAATCATTAATTTGGGAAACTGCACGTCCATACTTGTATTTTCGAACGTATCAAAATCGCATTATTGTAGGCGGATTAGATGAGGCGCTGAAAATTCAAAATATCGGTGATACGAAATTATTGCATAAGCGTGATATCCTTATTAACATTGTAAAAGAAATGTTCCCACAGTTTAATAATATACAGGCAGAATACTATTGGGCAGCGGCATTTGGTGGTAGTCATGACGGTCTTCCTATTTTAAAAGAAGATAAAAAGATACATAATTTATATTACGCACTGCCGTATGGGGGAAATGGAACTGTATACGGAATGGTATTTGCGAAACTATTTCAGCAGTTATTTACAAATAAAGAAAGTGATGATTTTTCTTTATTTAATCGATAGAAAAAAAGGTAGCGAAGTGATGGAATGAGAAAGATAAAAAAGTTTTTACAAAAATTACGTCCCGTGCAGCTTATCGTTTTATTTTATTTACTAGCGGTAGTTGTATCGGTAATTTTGCTTAGTTTACCATTTGTTACGAAGCCTGATGTGAAATGGACATTTATAGATGCGCTGTTTACATCTGTTAGTGCTGTAAGTGTGACAGGGCTTTCTGTTGTTACTATTCCAGATACGTTTACAACGGCAGGAATTATTGTTTTAGCCCTTATTTTACAATTAGGCGGACTAGGAATTATGGCACTTGGTACATTCGTTTGGATTATAACGGGTAAAAAGATTGGTTTGCAAAGAAGAAGATTAATTATGGCAGACCATAACCAAGGAAATTTGGCAGGTCTTGTGGAATTGATGCGTTCCATTTTAATTGTAATTATTTCAATAGAACTTATTGGAGCGTTACTGTTAGGTACAAGATTTCTAATGTATTTTCCGACTTGGCAAGAAGCGTATTTTCACGGTTTTTTTGCCGCTGTTAGTGCAACAACGAACGGAGGATTTGATTTAACTGGACAATCACTGATTCCATACAAAAAAGATTATATTGTTCAGATGATTCATATGTTGCTTATTATTCTAGGAGCTATTGGTTTCCCAGTGTTAATGGAAGTAAAGCAATTCCTGAGTAAGAGGAGACAGCAACTCTTTCGCTTTTCGTTATTTACAAAATTGACGACAACAACATTTTTTGCACTTGTTATTGTTGGAACAATTATGATTTTTCTATTAGAACGAAATCATTTTTTAGTAGGAAAGTCATGGCATGAAACTGTATTTTATACATTATTCCAATCTGTGACGACGCGAAGTGGTGGGCTTGCTACAATGGATATACGTGAATTGTCACAACCAACGCTTTTATTTATGAGTATATTAATGTTCATAGGAGCATCTCCAAGTTCAGTTGGGGGCGGGATACGTACAACGACATTTGCTGTTAGTATATTATCGTTATATACATTTGCAAGGGGCGGGAGAACAGTCCGAGTTTTCAAGCGTCAGCTACATGAAGAAGATGTGTTGAAAGCATCAGTTGTTATGACGATGGGGATTTTATTATGTGCTTCAGCGCTATTTATTTTATCCATTACGGAAAATGTACCACTTATGAGCTTAATAGTTGAAGTTTGTTCTGCTTTCGGGACGACTGGGCTATCAACAGGTATTACTCCAGATTTAACAACTGCTGGTAAACTTGTATTAATCGTACTTATGTTTATCGGACGCGTCGGTATTTTGACATTTATTTTAGCTAGTGGTGGAAGAGAACAACCACCTCGCTATAAGTATCCGAAAGAGCGAATTATTATTGGATAGTATGAAACCATTCTACCTATGTTAGGTAGAATGGTTTTTTAGTCGTTAATTCCAAATTGAGGATGCATAAAAGCATCATTTTTGTTATCAACCTCGTTTTTTAGTAGTTCTTGATTTTCTTCTGAAATCCACCCAATATCATTTGTAGGGTGTATCCATTCTTCCCCAGCCATAATGGCAGGATCTACCTCATCACTCCAATTAGTAAGAGGGCTGTTTTCAGAATTATATTTACTATCACCAATAACAACGTCGTATTGATTTACAAAAGGTTGTTGCATTTGTTTTCCCGTTCCTTTAAATGATGGGAAATTCATTTGATGCGGGAGCGTTTCGTCTAAAATTGGCGATTGGATCGTTTCTTTCTCCTTCAAAGTAATCGCTCCTTTTTGTAATGATTTGTTCGTATGTAGTATTTCCATCTATAAGCTCTTATGTACTTGTTAACACTTCCCAGTAATAATTATTTTAAGTTGTATCAAACTAGAATAGAAAGTTATTTAGTGAGAGCAGGTGAGTACGTTGGTAAAAAGAAAAGTAAAACAAAATGCAGCAATTAATAATAATAAAACTCCGAAAGAAAGCTTACCAGATGCAGAATTTGCGTTAGAGTATGAAGGAGAAAATAGTGCAAAGTATGCTAATCGTAATTCAAAAAAAGGTAAACAAAAATGAGGCGTTTTTTACAAACGCCTCATTTTTTTGTGGGATTATAAAGGTTTTTTTAATTATTTGTAAATTTCGCATTTATTAATGGCAGAAAAATGCGAAAAAACATAGAAGTAGCAACGTATTACACAAAAACAAACAACAAACAAAAGATTAATGTTGGTTTAATACTGCTTTTACACTAGTTGTATATATTTGAGTTGTACATAAGATTTGTAAAAGGAGAGAGAAACAGTGAAAAAAACAATCTTTAAAGCTGTAGCAACTGGAATGGTATTTTCGTTATTAATGGGGTGTGGTGCAAAGAAAGAAGAAAGTGCTGGAGCAAAAGTGAAAGATGATAAATTATCTGGATCATTAACTGTTTACACAGCGATTGAAGAAGAGCTTGTACCAATTTATCTTGATTCCTTCAAAAAGAAATACCCAGATGTGAAGTTGAACATTGTTCGTGATTCAACAGGAGTTATTACAGCGAAATTGCTAGCTGAAGGAAAAAATACACAAGCAGATGTTGTATGGGGAACTGCGGCGTCTAGTCTATTAGCTTTAGAGAAAAAAGATATGTTAAAAGAGTACTCTCCTAAAGGAGCGGATCGTGTTCTTCCGCAATTTAAAGATGATAAGAAACCAGAAAAATGGGTAGGTAATACTGCATTTATGACGGGAATTGCAGTGAATAAAGAAGAGTTAAAGAAGAAAAATTTACCGATGCCAGAATCATATGAAGATTTAACGAAACCAGAATATAAAGGAACGCTTGTTATGCCACATCCAGCTTCTTCTGGAACAGGATTTTTGACGGTTTCTGCATGGCTACAAATTATGGGAGAAGATAAGGGCTGGGATTACATGAAGAAACTTCATGATAATATGGCAACTTATACTCATTCAGGTTCAAAACCAGCGAAATTAGCAGGTGCAGGTGAATATCCAGTTGGCGTATCGATGGTTTATAGTGCTTTGAAAGAGAAACAAAAAGGTGCACCTGTTGAAGTTGTTTTACCGAAAGAAGGATTAGGCTGGGAAGTAGAAGCGAACGCACTTATTAAGAAAGATAATGCAAAAAATGATAAATTAGCTCAAGCATTTTTAGACTGGGCAATTACAGATGATGTAATGAAGTTATACTTCGAGAAAAACGGATTTGCGACAATTAAAAATGATTATAAACTTCCAGATGGATTCCCTAAAGATGTAACAGAAAAGTTATACAAAAAGAATGACTTCAAATGGGCAGCAGAAAATCGTGACAAAATTTTAGAACGTTGGGAAAAAGAGTTTGGCCAAAAAGCAGAACCTAAAAAGTAAGTAAGTGGGAGAGAGAAAAATGAGCGAATATTTATCAATTCAACACATTCAAAAGCAGTTTGATGCGTTTACAGCGTTAAAAGATATTTCTTTTACAGTGAAAAAAAATGAGTTTGTTTGTTTATTAGGCCCGAGTGGTTGTGGGAAAACGACGTTGCTTCGAATTTTAGCGGGGCTAGAAGAGGCAACAACAGGTAGTATAGCTGTGAATGGAACAGATATTACAGCATTGCCGCCTGGAAAGAGGAACTTCGGAATGGTTTTTCAATCATATGCATTATTCCCGAATTTAACAGCACTTGAAAATATTGAATACGGCTTAAAGACAAAAAAATATGGAAAAGCAGAAGTAAAAGAGAAAGCGCTAGCTGCGTTAGAACTTGTTGATTTGCTGAATGTAAAAGATAAATATCCTGCTCAAATGTCTGGTGGACAACAGCAGCGAGTAGCACTTGCACGTGCGCTCGCTCTGTCTCCGGATATTTTGTTACTCGATGAGCCGTTATCTGCTTTAGATGCAAAAGTACGTGAAAAATTGCGTAGAGAAATGCGTGATTTGCAAGAAAAAGTAGGAGTAACAACTATTATGGTAACGCATGATCAAGAAGAGGCATTAACGATGGCTGATAAAATTGTTGTAATGAATCATGCGGAAATTATGCAGATTGGAACACCAGAGGAGATTTATCAAAGACCAGCCAATCCGTTTGTGGCAGATTTTATTGGTTCTATTAATTTCTTTTCGAAAAATAACGAAGAACATGCAATTCGTCCTGAACATGTAACAGTTGTACAAAAGGATGGAATTAAGACAGTTGTGGAAAGTATGGAGTTTCGTGGATCTGTATACCGGACGGAAGTGCGGGTTATAGAAGAGAAAACACATCTTTATAATGAGAAGATTGTAGTGGATATATTGGCATCGGAAGTAGAGGCAAAGGCTATTAGAAAAGGAAAGCCCATTCAAATCTCTTTCTCAGAAAATCATATGTTGTCATATGGAAAGAAGGTCATTGTATAGATGGAGATGTTAGAAAACTATAAGGTAGAAAGTACGAAAAAAAAGATTAAGAGAAGTATAGGAAAAGAGGAATGGATCCAAAGGCTCGTAATTATTGGTATGATTCTTTCCTTTCTTATCATACTTGTATTACCGCTATTACAACTATTTACACAAGCTTTTTATGATAAAGATGGAGCTTTCGTTGGTTTAGCGAATTTCAGTAAATATTTCACAACACCAACTTTAGTTCAGTCATTACAAAATACCGTATGGATTTCGGGCACTACAACAATCATTTCAGTTGCATTAGCTTTCGCTTATGCATATGCAGTTGCTCGTACAAATGTTTTTGGAAAGCGTGTATTTCAATACGTAGCATTATTACCATTGTTCGCGCCAACGATGATGCATGGTATTGCGCTTACCTATTTATTTGGTAATCAAGGGTTAGTAACGAAAGGGATGTTTGGTTTATTTGAAGGTATACAAATCCCTTTATATGGCCCAGTAGGAATTGTAATGGCTGAAGTCATGTATACATTTCCACAAGCATTTCTTATATTATTAATTGCTTTTCAAGGCTCCGATTATCGTTTATATGAAGCTTCTAATATGTTAGGAGCGAGTAAAACAAAGCAGTTTTTCACTGTTACTTTACCTAGTGTAAAGTACGGATTAATTAGTGCAATGTTTGTTGTGTTTACGCTTAGTTTCACTGATTTTGGAGCACCAAAAATTGTTGGTGGGCAATATAATGTACTTGCTACTGACGTATACAAGCAAGTAATTGGACAGCAAAATATGCCGATGGGTGCAACTGTCGGAATGATTTTATTAATCCCAGCTATTTTTGCTTTTGCAGTTGATCGTATTACGCAAAGAAAGCAGGCGAATTTCTTATCTTCAAAAGCAGTGCCATACAGAATAACAGCTAATAAGAAAAGAGATGTAATCTCATTCATATATTGTAGTGTAATTACTCTTATGATTATTCTTTTGTTTGTTGCAGTCGGTATTGCTGCAAGTGTGAAAGTATGGCCATATAATATGAGCTTTACATTTGAGCATTTTAATTTTTCAAGTTTAACAGGAGATGGACTTGAAGCGTTTAAAAATAGCGTAATTGTTTCAGCAATTACAGCGGTTATTGGGGCGATTTTAACATTTGTATTCGCATATGCAATTGAGAAAATAGATCAGCTACAATTTTTCCGGAAAACAGGTTACTTTTTCTCTATCGTACCTTTGGCGATTCCAGGTTTAGTGCTTGGGTTAGGATACGTCTTTTTCTTTAGTCAACCAACGATTCAAATCCTTGGACTTTCAGTAACGAATCCGTTTCATTCCTTATATGGCACAATTGCCGTTTTAGTATTAGTAAATATCATTCATTTTTACTCTGTAACATTCGTTACGGCAACGACCGCTTTAAAGAAACTAGATCGAGAGTTTGAACTTGTTTCGCAGTCTATGGGCATTCCGTTTTATAAAACATTCCTTCGAGTAACAGTCCCGATGTGTTTACCAGCAATTTTAGAAATGGTTATGTACTACTTCGTCAATTCAATGGTAACCGTATCGGCAGTTGTTTTCTTGTACGCAGCTGATTTTAAACTAGCTGCTGTATCAATTGTAAATATGGATGATGCAGGAAATGTGGCACCAGCGGCTGCGATGAGCGTACTCATTGTTGTTACAAATATTGTAGTGAGAGTTTTATATGAATGGGGAACGAAAGCTCTTCGTAACCGAACGTCGCAATGGCAAAAAAGATAAGTAAGAAAGGTGATGGATAAAATGAAAATGGAAGCAGTTATTTTTGATTGGGCAGGTACGACAGTTGATTACGGATGTTTTGCACCACTGGAAGTATTTATGGAGATTTTTCATAAACGTGGTGTTGAAATTACAGCTGAAGAAGCTCGTAAGCCAATGGGATTATTAAAAATAGATCATGTAAGGGCACTAACAGAGATGCCTCGTATTGCGAGTGAGTGGAATCGTGTCTTCGGACAATTACCAACAGAAGCAGACATTCATGAGATGTATGAAGAATTTGAAGAAATTCTCTTCGCCATTTTACCGCGCTATGCGTCGCCGATTAATGGAGTAAAAGAAGTGATTGCTTCATTACGAGAAAAAGGCATTAAAATTGGTTCAACAACTGGTTATACGAGAGAAATGATGGACATTGTAGCAAAGGGAGCAGCATTACAAGGATATAAACCTGATTTTCTCGTTACGCCAGATGATGTTCCAGCAGGTCGTCCATACCCGTGGATGTGCTATAAAAATGCGATGGAACTTGGTGTATATCCAATGAATCATATGATGAAAGTTGGAGACACGGTATCAGATATGAAAGAGGGAAGAAATGCTGGAATGTGGACAGTTGGTGTAATTCTTGGCAGTAGTGAGCTCGGTTTAACGGAAGAGGAAGTTGAAAATATGAATCCGGTAGAGCTTCGCGAAAAAATGACAGTGGTTCGTAATCGTTTCATTGAAAACGGGGCACACTTTACGATCGAAACGATGCAGGAACTCGAAAACGTAATTGAACATATCGAGAAACAAGAACTTATTATTTCATAAAAGGGGCACGGGATCATGAATGAAAATCACTATTTATTACTAACGCCAGGACCATTAACGACAACAAAAACTGTAAAAGAAGTTATGTTATATGATTGGTGTACGTGGGATGTTGAATATAATACGATGGTGCAAGATGTAAGAAATAGACTTGTATCATTGGCAACAAAGGAAGAAGAGAAATATACAACTGTTTTAATGCAAGGAAGCGGTACGTTTTCAGTTGAATCTGTAATTGGTTCTGTCGTTCCTAAAAACGGAAAGCTTCTCGTTTGTACAAATGGTGCGTACGGTAAGCGAATTGTGCAAATGGCAGAGATGTTACATATAGATGTGGTGGTCAGTCAAACAGAAGAGTGGGAGCCAACTAATATTATAGAAGTAGAAAAGTTATTGCAACAAGATAAAGAGATTACTCATATTGCAGTTGTTCATTGTGAAACAACAACAGGTATTATTAATCCAATTGTAGATGTATGTAAATTAGGGAAGCAATACGGAAAAGTTACACTGGTTGATGCAATGAGTAGTTTCGGTGGTATTGAAATAGATATTGCTGATTTGCAAATTGATTTTCTAATTAGTAGTGCGAATAAATGTATTCAAGGTGTTCCTGGATTCGGCTTTGTCATCGCAAAACGTGATGAACTATTGAAATGTAAAGGGCAAGCCCGTTCTTTATCATTGGATTTATATGATCAGTGGGAAACGATGGAAGAACAAAATGGGAAATGGCGTTTTACTTCACCAACTCATATTGTACGTGCTTTTTATCAGGCGTTGCTTGAATTAGAAGAAGAAGGCGGAGTAAGAGCACGTTACAATCGATATTATAATAATCAAAAACTATTAGTGAACAGAATGAAAGAAATCGGCTTTAAGCCATTAGTAGATGAAAAATATCAATCTCCTATTATTACATCTTTCATTTATCCAGAAGGGGAATTCGAGTTTCAACGATTATATAACGAATTAAAGCGTGATGGCTTTGTTATTTACCCTGGGAAAATTTCGAAAGTAGATACGTTCCGCATTGGAAATATCGGTGATGTACATGAAGAAGATATTAATCGTTTAGTTGATAGTATTGCTAAAGGAGTTGTTATAGGTTGAAAGTATTTTGCTTAGGTGGAGCAGGTAAAATATGTCGTGAAGCAATTTTGGATTTAGTTCAATTTTCATCATTTGAGACGATTACAGTAGCCGATTTTAATGAAGAAGAGGGTCGTAAAGTAGTAGAGTGGTTAAATGATCCTCGTGTTGATTTTGTGAAAGTCGATGTGACAAATCATGAGGATACGATCACAAAAATGAAAGGCTATGACATTGTAATGGATGGCACGACGATAAAGTTAAATGGACTGTCTACTCGCTGTATTGCGGAAGCTGGGTGTCACGGTGTGAACTTGAATGGATTTGGTGAAGAAAATGAATCCCATTCTATATTTGTTCAAAATGAAAAAACATGTTTACCTGGTTTTGGTATGACGCCAGGTGTAACGCAAATGATGGCAATGCATGCAGCAAACCAGCTAGATAGTGTAGAGTCAGTTCGTGTAAGTCACGGTTCGTATCGTCCAATTGCTTTTTCAGCATCAATTACAGAGACAACGACATATGAATATGATCCGCATTTACCATCGCGTACAGTGTATGAAGACGGTGAGTTTAAGCAAGTGCCTCCGTTTGCGCGCCCAAGAGAAATTGAATTGCCAGCGCCTTACGGTAAAACAACACAGTATATAATCCCGCATTCTGAAACGATTACGTTAGCAAAAGCACTAGAAAATAAAGGTGTCAAACTGATTGAAACAAGAGGAACTTGGCCAAAGCAAAATATGCAGCTCGTACGTGCCTTATATGATTACGGTATTTTACGTAATGATCAGATTGAAATAGACGGTAAAGAAATTGGTATTATGGATTGTATTTCGAAATATTTACTACAATCGAAAGAAGGACAAGAAACAAAAATTTATGGTTATGCACTTCATGTAGAAGTAATAGGTATGAAAAATAATGAGAAACAGCGACATGTTTTATATCATACACACCCGCTATCTGATGGATCAATCAAAGGATGGGAAGAATTAAGAGCCTATACGAGGAACGTCGGTATTCCATTTGGGATTGCTACAGAGTTAATGGCAAAAGGTGTTGTTAATAAAGTCGGTGTTTTAACGCCCGAAGAAGCTTTCGAAAATCCACAAATAATTTTTGATGAACTAGAAAAGCGCGGTATTCATATTCATGAAGAGGTTTTTACTGAAAAAGAGAATTATAACTTGGTATAAGCAAAGAATTTCATGAGGTAGATATAAATGGGGTGAAGCTATGTCTGTAGTAGGAGAAGAAAGAAAGCGAACCATTCTTGAAAAGGTAGAGTTTAAAGGGAAAGTGAAAGTTTCGGAGTTAGCGAGAGAGTTTGCAGTATCAACAGAAACAATTCGCCGTTATTTAGAAGAATTAGATTGTGAAAAAAAGCTGAAGAAAGTGTATGGAGGAGCTGTTCAACTTCCAGGAGCTGGGGTAGAGGCACCGATGTTAGAAAGAGAGATGCTGCATATAGAAGAGAAGAAAAGAATTGGTTATAAAGCAGCGACATTTGTGGAAGATGGTGATGTCATTGCCATTGATGATGGGAGCACACCACTTCAAATGGTTCCATACCTTGTTCATCGCAAAAACTTAACAATTGTAACAAGTTCATTTCCAGTAGCAACACAATTAATTTCTTCTATTAATAAAAAGATGTTTCATGGTGAAGTTCTATTTATTGGCGGAAAAGTATCTCCAAAGCATTCACGTGTGTCAGGATCTATTTCCCAGCAAGTTATCCATCAATTTCATTTTCATAAAGCGTTCGTTTCGATTGATGGATTGTTACCAAGTTTTGGGGTTTCCAGCTTTGAATTAGAAAAAGCGAAACTGTCAGAAGCGATGATTAAACTAGCTGAGAAAACATATATTTTATGTGATCATACAAAGGTAGGGGTAAAAGGGAATTATAGAATAGCGGGATTTTCTCGTATTCAACATGTCATTTGTGATAAGAAAATGCCATATAGTTTTGAAGAAGAAGCTAAAAAGCATAATATTCAATGGACTGTTTGCTAGCAATCCAGCTTTTATGGATAGTTGGAATCACTTAACATAAATTTTGATATGATTTTGAATAGTGGGAGAAAAGATTTGCATTCGTGCAAAAAGTGGACACATTTTCTCATTTCCTTCATATAATTTACCAATAGAAAAAAAGTTGGCTGGAGGAAAGAGGGGATGGGAATGTCGGAACGGATATATAATAAACTTGTATTGTACACGAATATTTTGCAAAAAATCGGTGTTATTAATGAAAAAGAAAAAAGTGAAATTCTTCATACGATAGGCAAGAAGGCCCTTTGAATAAAGGGCTTTTTATTTTTTATAGCCAGAAATATAAATTTAATGTAATTAAAAAATGTAACATACTTAACTTTAGCAGGTAATCAAATCGATGATATTACACCGTTATACTCATTACATTTAAAAGATTTAGTATTAACACGTAATAACGTTAAAGATTTATCGGGCACTGATCAAATGAATCAATTAGATGAATTATGGATTGGGAAAAATCAAATTGAAGATGTGACACCACTTGCTAAAATCACTCATCTTAAAGTATTAGATTTACCTAATAATGAGAAAAATACGTTATTCTTTAATAAGAAGAATAACGTATTTTTTATATGTACAAGATTAAGTAGGTAATAGACAGGAGTGTTTACATGTGAGTCGCCTATTTTTACGAGGAGTGGTGAAACCGTATTGACAAAAAGGCTTTCTCATGTAATAATTCAATTAAATTTTTAGAATAATCAAAAAATACTCCTTTTACATAGAAAGGATTTGAACATTATATTAATATTACGCCGGGGGTGACGAAATGTTATTTTTTCTGAAGAAATGGAATGAATTAAAAGATGTGAAAGCAGAGTTGGCACTTCGCGATTGGTTTTATGGCACAAAAATTAGTTTATCGATGTGTACGTCAAAAGAGCCATTAACATTTTTAGTGAATGTAGAAGGAAGAGATAAAGGGTTATTTTCGGAAGAGGATTTTATCGTTGTAAATTGCATGTGTGAGCCAGTATTTGAGAACGAAGAAAAACCAGCTTCAGAATCTTTTATGCACGCGGATATTTATAAAAAAAGCAGTGCGGAATGTATTTTACAAGTGCAAACTGTAGATAGCCATTTAATGTCAGAGTTATATGGGAAAGAAGGAGAAGTAACATTCGAGAAACGCAGCGTGGAACGTGTTTTTGGAAAAGAAGGTATTACAGAAATGACAATTCCAATTGTAGAAGATGAAAAAAAGTTCGCTAATTTATTAGAAAGTAATGTTCCGAATTTTGTTGAAGGCGGAGGGGTAGTTCTTGTTCATAATTACGGAATGATTGTGTGGGGGAAAACTCCAGAAGAAGCGAAAAAATGGTTGGAAGGTATAGAGTATTTAATGAACTATCACGTAAAGCTTTTAATGATAAAAGGGGCAAAAAGTTCTGTGATATAAAAATTTATTAACAATGGTTATCATTTCAAATAAATGAAAGCGTTTTAAAAATAATTTTACTCATAAAATATAGGTCTCCTTATTATATATAGATTACATGTTGACATGTAAGGAGGAACATATTTTGCGAGTTAAATATCATTTTCTGCCGAAACAGCAGGTTACCTTTTGCAAAATGAATGATTCCGGTGAACGGGCATTGCAAATTATGAATGAAACGGGATTTCGAGCAATCCCTGTATTAGCAGAAGATGAGAAGAAATTCACAGGGATTATTTATAAAGTAGACCTTTTAGAAAAAAAGTGTAATAGCGGATTAGAACATGTAAGTACGGGAGATGTGCTGGAAGATTCATATGCGTTTATTTTTGAAAAGGATTCTTTTTTCAGAGCTTTTTATGTTATTCGTCGTCTTCCATTTTTAGCGGTTTTAAATGATTATAATGAATTTGTTGGCATTTTAACACATTCTAATGTATTTGATGTTATTGAAGATTCGTTCGGTATGCGAACGGGTGGGTATATATTAACGATTGCAACACAAGATTGTAAGGGAACGATTAAAGAAATTGGGACATTGTTAAAGGCATACAATATCGGTGGAATGTTTACTTTAGATAACGGTGATCAATATATTCGCCGTGTTATCGTAAATATATCAGATGAGTTAAATGAGAAAACATTAAAGCAATTAATTGGAAGAATAGAGAAAAAGGGATTTCGGGTGAGTCACGTAGATTATATTTAAATTGAAAAAGGTACTCATCTACTATGTGTAGATGAGTATCTTTTTTAGTAGGGTATATGAATTTTATTTCGAAACGGGTGGTGGAGATAATGCTAAATCAGATAAAAAGATGAAGTCTGCATGCTCGCGAATTTTAGGAATAGAGGTTTCGATAACACGTGATGTAATTTCCCCTGGAGGGCCAACGTGTCCGATAGCTACCATAATGGGTTTTTCTTGAATTTTTTTTATGAGTAATTGGGCTTGTCTTGAAACATGATCTGCCGTATATACATCATCAAAAAATAGTTGGTTTTCAATAATAGGTACCCCTAATTGTTTACCGACTTTTGGGACAACACTATTAGGGTTTGTTTTACTATCTAAATAAAATAAACCGTGTTTTTTACAGGCAGAAAGTATAAGACGTACAATTCTTTCATCAGCGGTTACTTTTGATCCCATATGATTGTTCATTCCAATTGCATGCGGCACTTCTTGAATTGCTTGTTCGAGTCGATTGTTTATTTCTTCATCACTTAAATCTGTTGTAATCGCTTTTGGTCCAAGCCATTCTTTCTTTCCTTTAATTGGCTCCATTGGCATATGTATAATAACTTCATGCCCTTTTTTATGGGCTGCTATCGCATCTTCTTTAGTGGAAGGCAGAAATGGCATAACAGCAATAGTGAGTGGAATAGGAAGTGATAACATTTTATCCGTTCCTTTCATATTATTGCCGAAATCATCGATGACAATAGCAACTTTATTCGTATGGGCGTTTGCTTGAATAGGAAATAAGAAAAAGGGTACGAACAGGGTAAAAACGAGCAATGTAATAGTATATTTGCGCATATAAATATTTCCTTTCTATTTTATAAATCATCATTATGTTTTGCGTTTTTATATAAATTAAACAAAAAATGTCGAAGAAAAGTATATGGAAAATGGAGAACCCACTGTTTACTTGGTATTTATAAAAAAAGAAGATGAAAAAAATGTCTATTATTGCGAATGTATTTACAAAGATAGAATAATTTGTAATAATTCTCAAAGTGAGGGTAAAGATTTGTAAATTACAGGGAGAAAATGTTTAAATTTCTGATTTTTCAAATTTGAATGTGATTAAGAAGTTGAAAGATCAATGTAGAAGTGAAGTTGAGAGCATGGAAGAATACTAAGGGGGATATGGATGTTTACTGTAAAAAGGAAGTACACATTAGAAAAGCTTTCGCATGATATTCATATGAAACGTGAAGAAATGATTCAATCAGGATTGACAAGTGGATTAAATAGTATGGAGACAATTCAAGTTAGTCAAGAATTGGACAAGCTTATTTTACAGTATCAGCGTTATAAAGAAAAACAAACACCGAAATGGTTTTCAATTATAAAGGCACCTATTTTTCAAATAGGGTATGAAGGAAAATCGAGTAATTTTTGGCGAATGCTTGTGGCTGGTTTTATGAAATAAGTATAATTATCCTTTTGGGATAAGGATAATTATACTCTGTGTAATGGAATCTCGATATGAACTGTCGTTCCTTTGCTTTCTTTACTATCAATAAAAATGTGCCCATTGTACATCTCTACAATTCGTTTACATATGACAAGTCCAAGACCTGTTCCAGTATCTTTATTAGTAAAGAACGGATGAAAGAGGTGTTTTTGAATATGTTTTGGAATTCCTTTTCCGGTATCAATAATTTGCAATTGTGCGTGTTTTTCATTGTTTGTTACTACAATAGTTAATGTATCCCCAGAAGTCATAGCTTCAATTGCATTTTTGGTAATATTTAAAACCACTTGTTTCATATGGTCTTTTGAGCAACGTATATGAACAGGGTGGTCTGGCAAATGTAAATGGAATATAATATTATGCAAATTCGCCTCAGATTGAATAATTACTGCTACCTCATTAAGAATCGTTCTTACATCATATGTTTGTTCAATGATGGCAGTTGGCTTTCCAAGAATAAGAAATTCGCTTACAATCTCATTAATACGTTCTATTTCTTGTTCAATCACTGAAAAGTAGAACTGATCCTGCTCATCTCTATATTTCTCTTTTAATAGAGCAACGAGTCCTTTAATTCCAGTAAGAGGATTACGGATTTCGTGAGCTGTACTAGCCGCAAAAGTTCCAACCAATTCAATTTTTTGTAGTTCATTTTGTTGTCTTTCTAGTTTTGTTTGCCGTTTTAATAACATATATTGAACAAGTAAAAATAAAATAGACATTAAAAATAAAGTAGCTGTACATTCTATTGAAACTAACCGGTATAAGGTTTGCTGATGAATAGGTAACGGAGAAACAGAGACCTTCCAGTTTAATCTTTGGAGTGGGGTAGTAAGCATATTAGAATGCTCATCGCTTGTTTCATTATTATCATCGGTTAGAAAAACTACATCATGTTTATCAGTCACTTCGAAATGATATTGTGGTTTAATAGCATTTAAAGAGGATGAAATGTAGTCAAAGCGTAAACTAGCTAACAATAATCCAGAGAGTTCCTTTTGTTTATTAAATATTGGAGAGGCAATCATAATAGCCTGATGCCCAAGGACGCGATCTGTTATAACTGATGATACAGTTGTTTTCTTAGATTGTAATGCATCTTGAATGTACTTGCGGTCAGAGACATCAACGTGCGTTGATTCACCTTCGGATGCGAGTGTAATTATCCCATCTGTCGTAGCGTAATATAGACCAGAAAAACGTTCATCATTTCCATCTGTATCGTGTACAATCTGTTTAATTCCATTTATGTTTCCTGTTTCTGTTCCTACAACTTTTGCGAGCATTTCTAAGGCAGAAATAGCTTCACCAAGGTGATGGTCCAAATAGTCTCTATATAAAAAGAGAACAGTATGAGCAGATAGTTTGTTTTCCTGTTTCATTTGATAAGTGTGATACGAAAAAAATGTGGCACCGATCCCTATCGTTGGCAATATAACAAGCAGTATGTAACAAACTATGCTTTGTAATTTGACTTTCAAATTTGGTACTCCTTCTTTTTTATTATCATTATATATAAACTATGTTAAAATTGTCATGTTTTTATTTAAGAATCATTTGCATTATATTAGGGAAAGGAAAAGGGATGAGTGAATGTTCATTCGGAAATTGTAATGAAGTACTACATTGCTTTTCTTTTTGTTGCGGAGAATTTAAGTGAAGGGTTGAAATGGTATGACATCAAATAATGAGCGAGAAGATATTTCTCAATCTCTAAAAGTATTTATTGCATTATCCCGTGTACATCGTTCTGTTATGGATATTACAAATAAATCCATTCAAAGTAACGGATTAAATCCAACTGAGTTTGCTGTATTAGAACTCCTATATCATAAAGGAGGCCAACCACTTCAGCAAATTGGTGAGCGTATTTTAATAGCTAGTGGTAGCATTACATACGTTGTAGATAAGCTAGAGAAAAAAGGGCTTGTAAAGCGAATTCCATGTCCAAATGATAGACGTGTAATTTATGCACAATTAACGGAGTCTGGAGAGAACTTTATTGCTTCTATTTTTCCAGGTCATAAGCAAGTTATACATCAGTCTTTTGAAATGTTAACGAAGGATGAGAAGGATGAATTACTTGATCTATTGAAAAAAATCGGAAAGTATGAAAAATGATGTTATGTTCCAAAGGGGCTTTGGATAAAGAAATCCTAAGCTTTTTTGTTTGCATATAATCAAGACAGTAACTGCCGAATTTTGGTGAAGAATAAGAGGAGATTCGCAAGTAAGCATTGAATTATAGTAAAGATACATATAACGGAGAGGGGGGCTCGTTCATGTCATTTAAAGACTATGAATATAAACGGCCAAATATTGAAGAAATAAAAGAGAAATTTACTGTTGCTTTAGAAAAATTCGATAATGCAAAAACGATTGAAGAACAAAAACAAGTAATCAATTCAATTAATGAAATTCGCAATGATTTTGGTACAATGGGGAATCTTTGTTACATTCGTCATTCTGTGGATACGACAGATGCCTTTTATAAGGAAGAACAAGATTTCTTTGATGAATACTCTCCAGTTGTGCAAGGTTATGGAACGAAGTATTATAAAGCGTTAATTAATTCTCCATTCCGTGAAGAATTAGAAGCATATTATGGGAAACAATTATTTGCTTTAGCTGAATGTGATTTAAAAACATATTCAGATGAAGTAGTGAAAGATTTACAATTAGAGAATAAATTGTCTTCACAATATACACAGTTATTAGCATCTGCAAAAATTGACTTTGCAGGAGAAGAAAGAACGTTATCGCAACTTATTCCTTTTATGCAAGGAAAAGAAAGAGGCGAACGTAAAGCAGCAAGTGAAGCATACTACGGATTTTTAGCTGAGAATGAGGGAGAATTAGATCGTATTTATGATGAGCTTGTTAAAGTGAGAACGAAAATCGCGAAATCACTTGGTTTCAAGAACTTTGTTGAATTAGGATATGCAAGAATGTATCGTACAGATTATAATGCTGAAATGGTTGCGAACTATCGTCAGCAAGTATTGGATTACATAGTTCCGGTTGCAACAGAGTTAAGAAATAGACAAAAAGCACGCATCGGTGTAGAAAAGCTCGCTTATTATGATGAAAACTTTGAGTTTGCTACAGGTAACCCAACGCCAAAAGGAGATGCGGATTGGATTATTAATCATGGGAAAACGATGTATAAAGAGTTATCAGCTGAAACAGATGAATTTTTCAATTTTATGCTAGATAACGATTTATTAGATTTAGTTGCGAAAAAAGGAAAAGCTGGTGGCGGATATTGTACATATATCGAGAATTATAAAGCGCCGTTCATTTTCTCAAACTTTAATGGAACGTCTGGTGACATTGATGTACTAACACATGAAGCGGGCCATGCTTTCCAAGTATATGAAAGTCGTAAATATGAAATTCCAGAGTATAATTGGCCAACATATGAAGCGTGTGAAATTCATTCTATGAGTATGGAATTCTTTACATGGCCATGGATGAAGTTATTCTTTGAAGAAGATGCAGATAAATATTATTTCTCACACTTAAGTTCAGCTCTTCTATTTTTACCGTACGGTGTATCTGTTGATGAGTATCAGCATTATGTATATGAAAATCCAGAAGCATCGCCAGCAGAGCGTAAGTCAGCATGGCGTAACATAGAGAAGAAGTATTTACCACATCGTGATTATGAAGATAATGATTATTTAGAGCGCGGTGGTTTCTGGCAACGTCAGGGACATATTTATAGTTCACCGTTCTACTATATTGACTACACGCTAGCTCAAATTTGTGCACTACAATTTTGGAAACGTGCGAGAGATAATAGACAAGAGGCATGGCAAGATTATGTGAATCTTTGTCAACAAGGTGGAAGTAAGTCATTCTTAGAATTAGTAGAAGTTGCAAATTTAACATCGCCATTTGCTGAAGGTTGTGTAAAAAGTGTAATTACAGAAATTGAAGCATGGTTACGCGCAGTAGACGACACAAAATTGTAAAAAAGCATGCGTTTTTTTCACATGTTTAACATCGACATAATGGAAAAATGATGAGATAATAAAAGAAAATTCAGAATTATCAACGGGGTGTTTCTAATAAGGAGCACCTCTTTTCACCAACAAAAGGGGGGAAAGAATTATGCTTCAATCTAATATGGATGTTAGTTTAGAAACTTTAGTGCACTCATTACAGTCTACACGAAGCACACTGTTATCAGAAATTGAAATGTTAAACGATACGGAGGTGAATGTAAAGCCACGCCGTGATAAATGGAGTATTATTCAAATTTTGCATCACTTACATTTAGTTGAACAGTCTGTCACATCTGCCCTTGTATATGCTTTGCAAAAAAAAGAAAGAAAACTTGCTCCATTTAAAGACCTCCAGCTTACGCTTGATCGCACACATAAACGAGAAGCTCCTCAACAAATGAAACCAACAGAAACATTAATGAAAAAACTACAAGGCATTCAATTACTAGAACATTCACGACAAGAATTATTACACGCGCTGCATAGCGTAATAGATGAAAAAGAATTATTTGAAAACGGATTAAAGCATCCTGTTTTTAATGATTTGAATTTATACCAATGGGTTCAATTTCTCGATTTGCATGAGCAAAGACATCTTACACAACTAAAAGAAGCGAAATATGCAATTTTACAGCGTTAAAGTGAAACTTTAATCGGTGGAGAGGCATCCCGCACCAATCGGGTATTTACGGCAGCCTTACATTCGAATTTTGAGGTGGGAGTCTTACTGCCCACAAATAGCGGGATAAAGTGAAAGAAGTGGGGAACCGCTTCTTTTCTTTTTTACTTATGCATAGTTTTCTTTTACATTTTGGAATACTACATGGAGAAAAGAAAAGAAGGAGTTGAAAAACATGTCAAAGAAAAAGAGAGAAGAAGAGCGCGCTTGGAAAGCTCGAAAAGAAAATCAAAAGCCACATGGGAAAGTGAAAGCTTTTGCAGAATTAGTTGAAGGAACAGAAAAAACGTGATGAACTCCATCACGTTTTTTGTATGAGCGGGAAAGTTAATAAGAAGGTTGTACCTGTACCTTTTTCGCTTATAATATCAACTTTTCCATCCATTGCTTGAATGACACTGAAGACGACCATCATTCCGAGTCCGGTCCCTTTCTCTTTCGTTGAGTAGAAAGGTGACCCAAGGCGTTTTACTTGTTCTTGATCCATACCAATTCCTGTATCTTTTATATATAATTGTATATGTTTATGGTCTGGAACTAATGTAAGAATAAGGTCACCACCTGTAGGCATAGCCTCAATACAGTTTTTAAAAATATTTAATAAGCATTGGTTCAGTTTTTGTTTTTCGCCAGCGATAAAGAAAGAGGTACTTTGTTTTATGTAATGTATACGAACATTTGTTAAATTGGCGAGAGGTGTTATCAAAGACAACGCATGAAGTAATTCTTCTTCTACTTGTAATCGTTGTTCTTTTTCAATACTCGGTTTCGCAAAAGTTAAGTAATCGGTAAGAACATGATTTGCTTGTTCGATACCATTGATGGCTATGTCGATATATAATTTTCGCTCTTCCTCAGAACATGTATCCGACTGTAAAAGTTGCAAAAATCCTTTCGTTGAAGTTAAAGGATTGCGAATTTCATGAGAGATGGAAGCTGCCATTTCACCTATTAAATGAAATTTTTCGGCGTTCATAAGTTCATTTTGGAGACGAACTTGCGTCTGTAATATGTGTAGTAAATATAAAATAAGGATTGTGCCAATCATCGTACATAGTTCGTATACAATGATATGTGGTATATAATCTGCCCTATTTGTAACCTCTGAAAGGAAGAAAGGTATCCAACCAAACCCGTATGTGAGACTGTAAAAAATAGCAAGTGTTATTTTTACATGATTAGAACTTCGATTAAAAAGTTTGTATGTCAATAGTAGAACAATAAATAGGAGAATAGAAGCGATAAAGGATGGAAAAACACCTATTCCTCCTAATAAAAAGCGATATATGTTTAATACAACTAAAATAGAACCCCCAGCAATAGGTCCTCCTGTTAATGTGCCGACAATTAATACGATATGACGCATATCAAATTGAAAACCATTATTTGTTTTTGCTGCAAAAGTGATACATAGTATGGTAGCGAGGCAACACAATACAATAAATATAGCTGAATTTAATTTAGGAGATCGTTTCCCTTTCTGATTCCAAAATAAATGATATACAAGCATTGTAACGAGAATGGATAATATATTTAAAAAGAGGTAAATAATAAAGAGCTTCAGTGGGGTGCCTCCTCTCTTCTAACATTAAATTAATCATACTATAAAATGAAAGAAATGAAATATGAAATAGCGGAAAAATCAGAAATTTTTTCTGGTAGTATACAATATGTTACAATAATCTTTGTCAATGAAAGAAGAAATTCCGTGCACTGCATGGGAGAGGTTCGCGAACTCCCTCTATAAAAAACTATGGAAACAACAATATCCTTAGGTATTGTTTTGTTTTTTTATTGTGACAGTTCAAGAACGTTCTTTCTTCTTATTCGTAGTAGAGAAGGAGAATGAGTGAAATGAAAAAAGAAAAAGCAGTTGTTGTTTTTAGTGGTGGACAAGATAGTACAACATGTTTATTTTGGGCAATGCAACAGTTCGCAGAAGTGGAAGCTGTAACGTTTAACTACAATCAACGTCATAAGTTAGAAATTGATTGTGCAGCAGAAATTGCGAAAGAGCTAGGTATTAAACATACGGTACTAGATATGAGCCTATTAAATCAACTTGCTCCAAATGCGTTAACGAGAACGGATATGGAGATTACACATGAAGAAGGTGAATTGCCATCGACATTTGTAGATGGACGAAATTTACTATTCTTATCATTTGCTTCGGTATTAGCAAAACAAGTGGGAGCACGTCATATTGTAACGGGTGTATGTGAAACTGATTTTAGTGGTTATCCAGATTGCCGTGACGTGTTTGTGAAATCATTAAACGTTACATTAAATTTATCTATGGATTATCCGTTTGTTATTCATACACCACTTATGTGGATTGATAAAGCAGAGACATGGAAATTATCAGATGAACTTGGAGCATTCGAGTTTGTTAGAGAAAAAACATTAACGTGTTATAACGGAATCATTGGTGATGGTTGCGGTGAATGTCCAGCATGTCAACTTCGTAAAGCAGGATTAGATACGTATCTACAAGAACGCGAAGGAGCGAACAACTAATGGATAACTTTTTTGGATTTCGCATCGTAGAAAATTTGCAAAAAATGGACAAGGATATTCAGCGTGAACAACTCAAATATCATAATAAAAGAGTAATGGTCAGCAAGGAATTTACATTTGATGCAGCGCACCATTTACACTGTTATGAAGGGAAATGTAAAAATTTACATGGCCACACATATAAAGTCGTGTTTGGAATTAGTGGATATGTAAATGAAATAGGCCTTGCAATTGACTTTGGAGATATAAAAGAAATTTGGAAAAATGAAATAGAAATTTATTTAGATCATCGTTATTTAAACGAAACATTGCCAGCAATGAATACGACTGCTGAAAATATGGTCGTATGGATTTATGAAAAGATGGCAGAAGCATTAATAAAAGATAATCGTGTGAACGAATACAAGAGAGCTCGTGTTGAATTTGTTCGTCTTTTTGAAACACCGACTAGTTATGCGGAAGTAAGACGGGAGTGGATGCTCGATGAGTAAAATCCCCGTCTTAGAAATATTTGGCCCGACCATTCAAGGAGAAGGGATGGTTGTAGGACAAAAGACAATGTTTATCCGTACAGCGGGCTGTGATTATAGCTGCGCTTGGTGTGATTCTGCTTTTACATGGGATGGGTCAGCAAAAGAGCAAATTAGACAAATGACACCGGAAGACATTTGGAGTGAGCTTGTAGCAATTGGTGGAGAGAACTTTTCTCATGTTACGATTTCAGGTGGAAATCCTGTTTTACTGAAAAATATGCAATTTCTTCTTTCTATATTAAAAGAGAATGGTATGCGAACAGCGATAGAAACGCAAGGGAGTAAATGGCAAGATTGGTTACTTCAAATTGATGAGGTAACGATTTCTCCAAAACCACCAAGTTCAACGATGAAAACAGATTTTCAGATGTTAGATTCTATTATTCATAAACTAGCAGGGAAAGATTTTAGTTTAAAAGTAGTAGTATTCGATGATCAAGATTTTGAATATGCAGTCAAGATGCACGAGCGTTATCCGAATGTACCATTTTTCTTACAAGTAGGGAATGATGATACGAAAACAGTGGATGATGCAATGCTTATTAAAAACTTATTAGAAAAATATGAGTGGCTTATTGAAAAAGCTGTGCACTGTAAAGAAATGAATGATGCGAAAGTACTGCCTCAGCTTCATGCGTTAGTATGGGGAAATAAACGAGGAGTATAACGAGAAGGGATGTTTAAAATGGCAGGAAGATTAGATGAAGATTTAAAAGATGTAACATTATTAGGAAATCAAAATACAAAATATTTATTTGAATATAGCCCGGAAATTTTAGAAGTATTTGATAATAATCATCCAAACCGTGATTACTTTGTAAAATTCAATTGTCCTGAATTTACAAGTTTATGTCCAAAAACAGGACAACCAGATTTTGCGACAATTTATATTAGCTATATTCCAGAACAAAAAATGGTAGAGAGTAAATCATTAAAGCTATATTTATTTAGCTTCCGAAATCATGGTGACTTTCATGAGGATTGCATGAACGTTATTATGAATGATTTAATTAAATTAATGGATCCACGTTATATTGAGGTATGGGGGAAATTTACACCACGTGGTGGGATTTCAATCGATCCTTACTGTAACTACGGTCGCCCAGGAACTAAGTATGAGCAAATGGCAGACTACCGCATGATGAATCACGATCTATATCCAGAAACAATTGATAATCGTTAATATATATAGAAAGAAAGGATCTGTATGATATACAGATCCTTTCTTTCTATTATATTATGCATGTTGATTAATAACAGTATAGTTTTTATGGCTTACAACTGTAAGAGGTTCCATATCTAGTTCTCTAAAATTCTCCATAATAGTTATATCAACAATCACGGAGTTTGTATTTACTTTTTGAACACGGCCTTGCATTCCACCTTTAAATTCAATGATATCTCCAGTTTCTGCGATCTGCATAAGCAACTCTCCTTGTTACAGTTTTCCCCAAAAAAGAATAATTTGGGCTTTTTATTTCCTCTTATTTTGAACTATATTTTCTAATTTGTAAATGTTTCCAAAGTAAAAATTCGAAAAATATTCACTTTTGTAAGGGAATATGCACAAAACATGTTGTTAGAAAGAGGAATGATAAAAATGCATACATCTTTATATAGGAGTATAATAAAGATGTACAATGACCTATTAAAGTGGGAGAAACTAGGGGCGGTAAAATGATGTTTGAAGTTGTGGGGAGTTTTATAGCGTTATTTTTATTTTTATTTTCTTATATACAGTTGAAAAAAATTCGTCATCAGGAAACAACTACATATTTTGATGGTCTGGATGGGATACATGCTTCGGTAACGCATGATAGTGGTGGTGATATGTAGCAATGTGTAACTTTCATTTTCAGCATGTTATGATGAATGTAAGAAATTGTACATAATATAGTTCGTAAGTGATGAATGGAGAGTGGAAAGAATGCGGATTTCTTTTATTCGTCATGGTCGTTTGAATAGTGCTATAGAACCGATGACAATTACTTCATTTCATGAATGGCTGAAGAGGTATGATGGAGATAATGGGAGCAGAGAATGTAACATACCAATAGAAACGATTGAGGCAATTGAATCAGCAAAGTTGATTGTATCGAGCGATCAAAGACGTGCTGTGCAGTCAGCAGCGGAATTAATGGATTCCTTGTCTTTTATACAAAGCTCACTTTTTAGAGAAGTAGAAGTGCCATCGACTTTTTTTGCACCATCATGGTTTAAATGTAAAACTGGGACGTGGTTTTTCATTGGACGTGCTTTATGGATGGTTGGATATCATAAAGAAGTTGAGTCTTATAAAGAAGCGAGAGAACGAGCAAGAGAAGCTGCTAACATGTTACATCGCTATGCGCTTGTACACGGGCGTATAGCGCTAGTAAGCCATAGTTATTTTAATACGATGATTGGTACGGAACTGAGGGCAATGGGGTGGTCTGGGCCTCCTATTTTTCATCGTAAGCCGTGGGGATGTACAGCGTATACATTCCGTGAGGCGATGAATGGAAATGTATTAAATACAAAATTAACTTAAAAGAGGCTGTCCAAAAAGTAGCTGAATAGCTACTTTTGGCAGCCTCTTTCTTTTTAAAACATGGAAACTAATATACGTAATGGCTTTATTAGATGGGCATATGGTTCGCCAACGAGCATAACGGTTTTATCTTCTTTGTAACCGAGTTTTTCATATAGTGAAAAAGCGCGTTTGTTTTCTAAGTTAACAAGTAAGGCGATTTTTTCATGACCTTTTTCAGCTGCATGAAGTTCAGCTGCCTCGATTAATTTAGAGCCAATACCACGTCCACTGTACATACTTGAAACTGACAACGTGTCAATATAATACTCATCAAGTTCAGCTTCTTTTTCTAACGTAATGGATTCATCTCCATGTAACTCTCTTAAGTAGCGTACTATTGGTGCATCAAGTTGTTCAGCGTCACTACCGTGATAAACGACAATAACCCCAACTACCTTTCCGCCTTGTTCAGCCACTAAACAGTTTTCATAGCTCAATCGATTATTTTCTTTTGCGAACCATGTTTCAAGTCCTAGTATTACTTTTGCTTCAACTGTGCTACCTGTGATTTTTTCAGCAATTTCGTGCAGAGCGTTATACAGTAAAGGTGCTACTTCTACCGCATCTGTCTTTTTTGCTTTCCGAATCATAGTATCCCTCCTAGTTCTACATATATCATTGTAGCATAAAACAAAATATCAAACAGTGATTTGGAACTTTGTTATACAGGGCGTCAAAAAGTTTGATATAGAGAAGTAGCTATGTTAGTATATGATATTTAGTGAGAAAATAATAAAGTGATATAGCTATAAAAATAATGAAAGTGAATTACATAATAGTAACGGGATAATTTTACCGTTGTCGACCTATAGAAGATGCGATAAAATAAACTATTGCAGAGAGGTGAAATACATGGATGAACAATTAGCAAATACAATTTTGGATCAGCTGAAAAGTGGTGAAATAAAGGAGTATATTGCAACGAAAGATGTATTTTATACGTTCAGGGAAGTTGTTGTAAATCGAGAAGATTTTAAACATATTATTGGGAACGCACAGCGTGGTGGACAGGTGATTTATACATATTCAGAAACGCCACGTTCGTAAATAGAAGATAAGGGAGAGGAGAATTATGGGCGATTTTAAACAAGGCATATTACCACATTGGGATTATATGTGGAAAGATAGAGCTGGGAATAGATTTATGGGAATGGTTATGTATCCAGAGAAACGAAAGTGTTCAGCGAAAATGCTTCAGAAAATAAAACGGGCATATGAGCAAGCGGCAGAGATTAAAGTAACTGTACAAGTTCAGCGTACATACCAGTACGTAGAAGGAATGATCGTATACTTTGATGAAGAAGCTCCTGTATGTACGTTACTTGATAAAGATGAGAATCCCCATCATATATTTGTGAAAGATATTTTGCGTATTGAACATTGTGAATAAACATATAAAATTTTTTCATAAATAAATTGAAGCTCCATAATAATAATCCTTTTCTATAATAGTTATCTTTTAGTATGTAACGAGGAATAAGAGTATATGTATAATATTTAATAAAGTAAATTGGATAAATGTAATCGTTTTTTGGAACAGATTATCGTTTAAAGTCTGTTCTTTTTTGCGTGATGCTGGAGAAATATATTCCTCCAGCATTTACCGTTTTATGACAAAAAATATTGTTAACTTTTTTTAAAATAAGGTTAAATCCGTTGACAACTTTTTCGAAAAGCACTTTATTGACATGAGTTTTAGAATGTTGTTTCATAGTCATTGTATTGAAAAAAATCGGCGGTCATGTCGAAAAGTAAAAGTTAAAAAAAGAAAGAATTTATACATATATCTTGTGTCTTATTTTGAAACGTAATACAATATATAGAGAAATCAAGAAACGACATACAGAGAATATAGATTGGAGAGGGAGGGTCGGAAATGTTAGTTGCATATGATTCTATGACAGGAAACGTGAAGCGTTTCATCCACAAATTAAATATGCCGGCCGTTCAAATTGATGAAGATCTAGTACTAGATGAAGAATTTATTCTTATTACGTATACAACAGGTTTTGGCAATGTACCAGAACGTGTTTTAGACTTTTTAGAACGCAATAATGACAAATTAAAAGGCGTATCTGCAAGCGGCAATCGTAACTGGGGAGACATGTTCGGTGCAAGTGCTGACAAAATTTCTGCTAAATATGAAGTGCCTATTGTATCAAAATTTGAGTTATCTGGAACAAATAATGATGTAGAATATTTTAAAGAAAGGGTGCGGGAGATTGCGACACATTGAACTGAATAATGAAATCACGCAAATGCAGGACGGTTTTTATCAGCTTCATAAAGATAAAGAGGCATTAGAAGTCTTTATGGAAGAAGCTAGAGAGAATACCGTTCATTTTAATAGCGTGGCAGAGCGAATGGAGTATATGAAAGAACACGATTACTATTACAACGTTCTGGACGAGTATAGCTTGGAGGAAGTAGAAGAAGTATATAACATCGCTTATGGTGAAAACTTCGAGTTCCAATCTTATATGGCAGCATCTAAGTTCTACAAAGATTATGCGTTAAAAACGAATGATCAAAAACAATACTTAGAAAGCTATGAAGATCGTGTAGCAATTGTGTCATTATACTTAGGACGCGGTGAGGTTGCGAAGGCAAAACAATTCGCAAGCATGATTGTAAAACAAAACTATCAACCAGCGACACCAACCTTTTTAAATGCGGGAAGAAGCAGAAGAGGAGAAATGGTGTCTTGTTTCTTGTTAGAGATGGACGATAGCTTAAATTCAATCGGCTTTAACATTAATACTGCGATGCAGCTATCGAAAATCGGTGGGGGAGTAGCTTTAAACTTATCTAAGCTACGCGCACGTGGTGAGCAAATTAAAGGTATTGATAACGCAGCAAGTGGTGTAGTACCTGTTATGAAATTGCTTGAAGATTCGTTTTCATATGCGAATCAACTTGGCCAACGAAAAGGTGCCGGGGCTGTATACTTAAACATTTTCCATTGGGATATTATTGAATTCCTTGATACAAAAAAAATAAATGCCGATGAGAAGAGCCGTATTCAGTCTCTATCAATCGGAATTATCGTTCCAAGTAAGTTCTTTGAACTTGCTGAGAAAAACGAACCTTTCCATGTTTTCGCGCCTTATACAGTGTTTAAAGAATATGGCAAGCATTTAGATGATATTGATATTGATGAAATGTACGATGAATTAATGAGCAATCCGAAAGTGAAGAAGAAGCCGCTAGACATTAGTGCGCGTGATATGCTTATTAAAATTGCTATGATTCAACTTGAGTCTGGTTATCCATACTTAATGTTTAAATCAAATGCAAATAATCAACATCCACTGAAGGATATTGGAACTGTGAAGATGTCGAACTTGTGTTAAATATGTAGCACCTTCTAGTAGAAATGCTAGTCGAAAACTCCGTTAAACGGGGAAAGCCTCAATTTCGAGGTAACCTACCGTGCTAAATCTTATCTTAGAATGAAAATATAAAAGTTCAGAATGTATCTTATTATTTTGTATAGCAGAGTTATCGGACAACATAAAGTAATAAGAGACTTTCTGAAAGATTAAGATAAGTAAAAGCCTAACGACTATCCCTTATGGGAGTAGAGCGCAAGCGATTGGCGTTCGAAAAGCGGAGCACCTAATCAGGTAATGCTGTAGGTGATGATATAGTCTGTCCTGTATGGTGACATACAGCAGTTGCATGAGCAACGGACTGAGGAGTAGCGAACTCGGTTGAACATTCGAGACAGAAATCTTCCAGCTTCAAGAAACTTCTGAAATAAATGATTACGGTACGGATGACATTATCCGCCGCGATATTAACTGTAACTTAGGTTCATTAAATATCGTAAACGTAATGGAAAATAAAGAAATTCGTGAAGCGGTTCATGCGGGAATGGAAGCTTTAACAGCTGTTTCTGATATGACGATCATTCCGAATGCACCAACTGTGAAAAAAGCAAATGACGAGCTGCATTCAGTTGGACTTGGCGCAATGAACTTACACGGATATTTAGCGAAAAACAAAATCGCTTATGAAAGTGCAGAAGCGAAAGAGTTCGCTCGTACATTCTTTATGATGTTAAATTACTATTCTATTGAGAAAAGTATGGAGATCGCTAAAGAAAAAGGCGAAACATTTAAAGACTTTGATAAATCGGATTATGCAAAAGGCACATACTTTGCAAAATATGAAACGACAGATTATAGCCCAGTAACTGAGAAAGTTCAGCAACTATTTGAAGGAATTCATATTCCAACAAAAGAAGATTGGACAAGTTTAAAAGAGCAAGTGCAGAAGAATGGATTATATAACTCATATCGTCTTGCTATCGCTCCAACACAATCGATCAGTTACGTTCAAAATGCAACTTCAAGTGTAATGCCGATCGTTAGTCAAATCGAATCAAGAACGTATGCGAATGCGACAACATATTATCCAATGCCATATTTATCAAAAGATACGTTCTGGTACTATAAATCTTCTTATGATATGAATCAATTTAAACTAATTGATTTAATCGCTGAAGTTCAAGAACACATTGACCAAGGAATTAGTACAATTCTTTATGTTAATAGTGATATTTCAACACGTGAGTTAGCACGTTACTACATTTATGCACATAAAAAAGGCTTGAAGAGTCTGTATTATACGAGAACACGTAAATTAAGCGTGGAAGAGTGCGTAGCTTGTACTGTTTAATAAGAAAAAGTGAGACATTGTGAGCAGGGTTTTTCTGAACCCTGCTCATGCTTAGTTATCAATTTTTCATGTTTATTTAGAGAGAAGGGGCGATTTAATGCGTGCGGTAAACTGGAATAAAAAAGAAGATGATTTTAGTTTAATGTTTTGGAAGCAAAACATCGCTCAGTTTTGGACAGAAGAAGAAATCGCAGTGTCTTCTGACAAAAATACTTGGGTGCAATTATCAAAAGAAGAGCAAATTGCTTATAAGCGTGTATTAGGTGGTTTAACACTTTTAGATACGAAACAAGGTGGCGAAGGGATGCCTCTTGTACTTGTTCATCTTGAAAATTTACAAGCGAAAAGTGTATTAGCTTTCATGGGAGCTATGGAAGAAGTACATGCGAAGAGTTACAGTCATATTTTCACAACGTTAGCTACGGAAGAAGAAATTGATGATATTTTTGAATGGGTAGATAATCATCCATTACTTGAGAAAAAGGCTGGTATTATTACTAGTTACTATCGTCGTTTATTAAAGCCTGAAGTAACGAAAAAAGAGTTATACATGGCAATGGTAGCAAGTGTGTTCTTAGAAAGTTACTTATTCTATAGTGGATTCTTCTATCCACTTTACTTAGCAGGGCAAGGAAAATTGACTGCAAGTGGTGAGATTATTAACTTAATAATTCGTGACGAGTCAATTCACGGCGTATTCGTTGGTATTTTAGCACAACAAATCTTCGCGGAACTTTCTGCAGAAGAACAACAAGAAGTGCAAAAAGAAACACAAGAGTTATTAATGGAATTGTATGAAATTGAAATGGCATATACAGAAGAAATTTATACTTCTATCGGTCTTGTGGAAGATGTAAATCGTTTCGTTCGTTACAATGCGAATAAAGGACTTATGAACTTAGGACTTGAGCCGAAGTTTGAGGAAGAAGAAATTAACCCAATCGTTTTAAATGGTTTACGTACAGATACGAAAAACCATGATTTCTTCTCTGTAAAAGGAAATGGTTACGTAAAAGCAACAAACGTTGAAAAGTTATCGGATGATGACTTCGTATTCAATTTTTAATATAGTGTTATAGAAAAAGCTGTCTTTATAAAAAAGACAGCTTTTTTGTATAAGTAGTTTACATAATGTTATTATTTCGTAAAAATATTTTTATCCCATAAAAGCCCAATTTGTGAGGGATTATAATCAGTGGGAATAAAGAAAAAACACGGATTATAGTTATATTTTTTATATTTAGTGGTATGAGAGATTGAATAACTTATGTCAAAATGAATAAAAAATGAGAAGAAATGAGGCCCAATTCCACCTATACGTTCTTTTTCGTATTGAATTTTTATATTCTAGAAATTTTGGCTCGAAAATTGCATGAATATTTAAAAAAACGAAAAAAGGGGGTAATACTTGGTGTGATATATCCAGTGATTTGAAAGCGTTTCCTTTCGACTGTCAATCTTTAAATGGAAATTAGATAGAGAAAGTAGGGGGAATGATAGGTGGGAAAAGTGGTTGGTCTAAAACGTTCATTAGGGCTTTGGTCAATTGTTATGCTAGGGGTCGGGTATATGACACCGATGGTTGGATTTGATACATTTGGGATCGTTTCTGAAAAAACGGGTGGGCATGTTCCAGGAGCTTATCTGATTGCATTAGCAGGGATGTTGTTTACCGCTGCAAGCTACGGCAAAATGGTAAAGGTTTTTCCTACCGCAGGATCTGCTTATACGTATACACAGAAGACAATTAGTGCAAAGCTTGGATTTCTTGTTGGATGGTCAGCATTATTGGATTATTTATTTCTACCGATGGTGAACGCACTATTAACGAGAATTTATATGTCAGCATTTTTCCCGAGTGTTCCTAATTGGATATGGGTCATTGGCTTTGTTCTACTGATTACATTAATAAATATGATTAGCGTAAATGTTACCGCTAACTTCAATACGTTCTTAGTAATATTTCAAGTGCTAGTAATGGCCGTGTTTGTTTTTCTAGTTATAAAAGGTTTACTAGCGGGAGAGGGAACAGGAGAAGTTTTTTCCATTCAGCCGTTTTTTCAATCAGATATACAAATATCACCGTTAGTTGCAGGTGCGACAATTCTTTGTTTTTCATTTTTAGGTTTTGATGCAGTAACTACATTTGCAGAAGAGACACCAAACGCGAAGAAGACAATTCCTCGAGCTATTTTTCTTACTGCTTTAATCGGTGGGATTTTATTCATTACTACTACGTATTTTACACAATCTTTTTTTCCGGATACATCTGTATTTAAAAATCAAGAATCAGCATCTCCAGAAATTGCGTTATATGTTGGTGGAAAACTATTTCAAGCTTTCTTTTTAGTAGGGACGCTTATGGGTACACTTGCGTCCGGTTTAGCTTCTCATACAAGTGTATCCAGATTATTGTACGTAATGGGGCGAGATAATGTAATTCCGAAGAAAATATTCGGATACATTCATCCTCGCTGGCGAACTCCAGTATATAATATTATTTTGGTAGGAGTTATTTCGCTCTCCGCTATATTCATTGATTTAGAAACGGCAGCATCTCTTATTAACTTTGGGGCGCTTATTGCATTTACATTTGTTAATTTATCTGTAATTTCCTACTATATCATTAAGAAAAAAAGATATAAAACGATAAAAGACTGTTTAAATTTCTTAGTTATGCCTATTTTAGGTGCTGGTACTGTAGCAGTACTATGGTTTAACCTCAATATTCATTCACTTATTCTGGGACTTTGCTGGGCTGCTATTGGGATTGGGTACCTTCTATATATTACAAATATGTTCCGTTCAGCTCCTCCGCAAATGCATTTTGAAGAAGTACAGGAAATATAAAAAGCAATATTGCATAAGTCATTCAAAGATTCATAAGTAGGGGGATGACACGATATGATTAACATAGTATTTTCACTTGGCACGATTATTGCTTTGTACAATTAGTAAAAATATAAAGCGGGGTGTTATTGTGCCAATTCAATCAGAAAAACAAACAAATACAGTTGAGCTTGAAAATCCTTTAGAGGAATTTCAAGCTATATTAAAAGAGGCGCTTCATTTTTTACGCTATCCAGACGAAGTATTCGAATTTCTGAAAAAACCGATGCGCTTTTTAGAAGTAAGCATTCCTGTTCGAATGGATGATGGAACAACAAAGGTATTTCAAGGGTATCGCGCTCAGCATAACGACGCAGCAGGGCCAACAAAAGGCGGTATTAGATTCCATCCAGATGTTACGGCAGAAGAAGTAAAAGCGCTTGCCGGCTGGATGAGCCTAAAATGTGGAGTGACAGGACTGCCATATGGAGGTGCAAAGGGCGGGATTATTTGTAATCCGCAGGAGCTGAGTTTTAGAGAGCTAGAGTTACTGAGTCGTGGGTATGTAAGAGCAGTAAGTCAAATTGTAGGACCGACGAAAGATATTCCAGCCCCTGATATGTACACAAATGCACAAATTATGGCTTGGATGCTAGATGAATATGATCATATAAGGGAGTTTGACTCTCCGGGCTTTATTACCGGGAAACCGTTAATGTTAGGAGGATCACAGGGCCGGGAAACAGCAACTTCTAAAGGTGTATTGTATACGCTTCAGTTAGTAAGTGAGTTAAAACAAATTCCGCTGCAAAATATGCGGGTTATTATTCAAGGATTTGGGAATGTTGGAGGGTATTTGGCGAAATATTTATATGATATTGGTGTGAAAGTAGTTGGGGTATCAGATGCTATAGGAGGAATTTATAATCCAGACGGTCTCGATGTTCCTTATTTACTAGAAAACAGAGATTCTTTTGGTGTAGTATCGAATCTCTTTAGTAAAACAATTTCTAATCAGGAGTTGTTAGAAAAAGAATGTGACGTACTCATTCCAGCGGCAATTGGGGGAGTGATTACGAAACATAATGCAGGAAGGCTTGGATGTAAGATTATCATTGAGGCTGCAAATGGTCCAACAACAAAAGAAGCGATAACCATGTTAGAAGAAAAGGGAATTTTGGTTGTTCCAGATATTTTAGCAAACTCTGGTGGCGTTATTGTTTCTTATTTCGAATGGTGTCAAAATAACCAAGGATATTACTGGACAGAGCAATATGTTGATCAATGTTTAAAGGAAAAAATCACCTCTAGTTTTTCTAGCGTACTTGACACTTCTAAACGCTATGGAGTAAATATGAAAATTGCTGCTTACATTGAAGGGGTTCGCAAGATTGTAGAAGTATCTCGCCTAAGAGGTTGGTTGCATTTTTAACCCAAAGGAGGGCTCAAATGAAACTGGATATTTTATTAGAAGAAGTGGAGAGACAACAAATCGGTTATTATTGTATTTTGTCGAATAGTCATCGTTATGATATAGCTGTTACGTATTCACAACAGTTTCTTGGAAAAGCAATGGTTACCTCTATTCAAAATGGGAGAATGATTTTATTAAGTCAAGAAGATATTGGAGAGGAACAATATTGGGCACCAAGGCTAGGAATTGAGGTAGAAGATATAGAAGAGTTTCAAAGCTTTTTCCATATGATTCTTCAGTCACAAAGGTTAGAAGAACAATATTAATAGAATAAAAGAAAGGGATGATTGATTATGTACTATGATATTATTACGAGCCCATGCTATGGAACAATTGAAAAAGTGTCTATTGATAAGGATTCTCGAGTTTATGAATGGGAGCCATTATTTTCTATTAAAGATATGAACGGTAAACTGGAAGTAATTAAGATGGGATGTAGTGGAGAAGTTCAATCTTTAGAAGTAGAGGCAGGAGATAAAGTAATTCCAGGTATGGTATTAGCTTATATTCAAGAAGACCTTTTCGTTAGTGGTAGTGATTAATGATAGAACAATGAGGAAGATGGAAGCGTTCATCTTCCTTTTTTTATTAAACAAAGGAAGAAATGTTTTATTTTCAGATTAATTAAAAAAATATGCATTTAATGATACAATACAAGTTAATTAGTTCAAAGGAGGAATAGCAGAATGTTTTCCATTGCTCATAAAAAAATTAGACCTATTGTTTCTCTACCTATCGATCAATCTGAAAAGGAATGGAATATAGATGTTGAAAATATAAAAGAATCTTTTCTATTTTTAAAAAGAGGAGAGAAATTATTTGCATACGTTCATGTTAAGGATCTGCTATCAAACAGTAAGGGATTAACTTCCAAGGCATTGCTTTCAAATGCTGTTTCGCTAGATACAATATGTCATCTTAGTAAAGATATTTCTTTAACAGCTCTTTTTCAAATTATTGGAGCGCCGATTGCCATAGTGAAAAATGAAATGGATGAGTTAACAGGATATATAAGAAGAGAGGATGTTTTTGCAGAACTATTTAAACAAGAAAATCAGAGTGTTGATATACTGAAAATTATTTTAACGTCTATTCCAATGGGGATTTTTGTAGTAGATCGTGAAAAAAGAATTGTAAATTGCAATGAATCTGGTTTGAAGATGATTAAATCGACGCCTGAAAAAGTTATGAATGTATCAGCAGAACAGATTTTTAATGAAGAACATATTAATAACGTATTTGCAACGGGAAAAACGATTTTGAATCAATTACAAATCACAAATGAGATGGGCGTATTAGTTGACTATAGTCCTATTCCAAACTTTGATCAAAGTATCGAAGGAATGGTTATTATTGTACAAGATTTGCCGATGGTTGAGGACATGGCGATGGAAATTGAATATATAAAGGATTTAAATAAAGATTTACATGCAATCTTGTCTAGTATTTATGATGAAATATTAGTTGTTAATCATAAAGGAGAATTAATTCGTTACAGTGAAACCGTTATCAATGATTTTTGGGGGAGTAATTTGAAAGATCTTTTAGGAAAAAATCTTTTAGACTTAGAGAAGAAAGGATTATTTAGTCCATCTGTTACGCGATTAGTATTGGAACAACAAAAAAAGGTATCAGTTGTACAAGAAACAAAAAGCGGAAGAAAAATATTAGCAGTTGGAAATCCTGTATTTAATGAAAGCGGAGAGCTTCATAGAATTATTATTGCCTCAAGGGATATTACCGAAGCAACGAGATTGAAGACGGAATTACATGAAATAAAGAAGATATCAGAGCAATATAAGAAGGAGTTAGATGACTTTAAAAATAAAGATCGTTTTCTTAAGAAGCTTATTTACTGTAGTCCGAAAATGGAACAAATTATTAACCAAGCTAAAAAAATAGCAGATTTTTCTTCCAATGTTCTTATTTCTGGAGAATCGGGCGTCGGGAAGGAAGTAATTGCCCAAGCAATTCATCAACTTGGAAAACGATCTGCAAAGCCATTTTTAAAATTAAATTGTGGTGCAATTCCAGAAACTTTGTTAGAAAGTGAACTATTTGGTTATACGAAAGGTGCTTTTACAGGAGCAGATAAAAATGGGAAAGAAGGATATTTTAAGCGAGCTGATCAAGGTATTTTATTTTTAGATGAAATTGGAGAAATGCCCTTACATTTGCAAGTGAAATTGCTTAGAGTTCTGCAGGAACAAGAAGTAATTCCTATTGGAAGTACAATACCCACGAAAATAAATGTACAAATTATTGCCGCTACAAATAAGAGTCTTGAAAAAATGGTAGAGGCAGGAACGTTCCGTGAAGATTTATTTTATCGCTTAAATGTAATTCCATTGCAAGTTCCTCCTCTACGAGAGCGAATGGAAGATGTTCCGGTACTTGCCTTTCATTTCTTGCAACAGTTAAATGAAAAATATAATAAAAATTATCATTTAACTCCGGATGCGCTTAACTTACTAGAGTTTTACTCATGGCCAGGAAATGTACGTGAATTACAAAATATGATTGAACGTTTAGTAGTATCAGCAGACGATCCAGTAATTGAAGCGGAGTTTGTTAGTAAGTTTTTAACACCTGGTTATGACTTTAAAAAATCAAAACCAGTTATTACAAGAGTATTACCATTACAAGAAGCACTACATTCTGTAGAAGAACAATTGATTTTACTTGCAATGAAGCAGTATAAAACAACGACTAAGGCTGCAAAAGCCCTTGGAATCAGCCAATCTTCAGTGAGTCGTAAATATCAAAAAATTGTTAGCGAAAAAGGGATGGAGGCTGATATAATCTCTTATTCCTAAAAAAGGAGAAGGTCATATAGACTTCTCCTTTTTGGTAATTTGTAGAGTAATTTTGATATTTGCGGGTAGTAGGAATATCATTTCAAGTTTTAGCAAAATTAAAGATGATAGCGGAAATGATTAATGTTCCGTTTTATGCAAAATGGAATAACGCATGCGAAAATGCATAAATTTTTTGTTGATTTTAAGAAAATAGTCAGTCTGTGTATGATTTTGGTGCACTTTATATATTGGCATGAAAATTGCTTGTAAATATATAAACGATCGATAAAGGGGGATTCAATACAGTGCTAGATTTAAAAATGTATGTAAACGGTGAATGGAGAGAGTCTAGTAATCAAGAAAAAAGAACGATTATTAACCCTGCGAATGGCAAGGGTATAGCATATGCACCTGAGGGAACAATTGAGGATGCAAAATACGCGATCGAAGTGGCAAGAGCGACTTTTGATAGCGGAATTTGGTCAGAAACATCCGCTGCTGAAAGGGCATCATATTTATTTAAAATAGCAGATGAAGTTGATAGAAATATGGAAGAATTAGCGTATCTTGAAACAATGGATAATGGAAAAACATACCGTGAGGCAGAAGGAGATATTGGAGATGCAGCGGCTTGTTTTCGCTATTACGCCGGCTTGATTACAAAGCCAGATGGGCAAACATATCATGTAGCCGATCCGATACAAGCGATGGTTGTAAGAGAGCCAGTTGGTGTTTGTGGATTAATTGTTCCATGGAATTATCCGCTATTGATGAGTGTATGGAAAATTGCACCTGCTTTAGCAGCTGGAAATACAATTGTGTTTAAACCTTCTGAAGTGACACCAATTACTGCAACAAAGCTATTCGAAATTCTTGAAAAAGTAGGGCTACCAAAAGGTGTTGCCAATATGGTAATGGGGGCAGGTCCGATAGTAGGAAATGAAATTGCAGCGAGTCATAAGGTGGATATGATTTCCTTTACGGGTGGAACAAAAACAGGTAAACACATTATGAGAACAGCGGCAGATAATATGAAAAAGATTTCGTTAGAACTTGGAGGGAAATCCCCCAATATTATTTTTGCAGATGCAGATTTTGAGACTGCTATTGATTATGCTTTGTTTGGTATTTATGCAGGTAGCGGACAAGTATGTTCAGCAGGATCAAGAATCCTCGTGGAAGAAAATATTTACGATAAATTTGTTAATAGTTTTGTAGAGCGAGCACAGCAAATTAACGTTGGACCTGGTGATAATCCAGAATCAGAAATGGGTCCACTTGTAAGTCAAGAACATATGGAAAAAGTATTAAGCTACATTGAAATTGGGAAAGACGAAGGCGCAGACATTGCTTGCGGTGGTAGACGGATAACAGAGGATGGAAAAGGCGATGGTTTCTTTATTGAACCAACGGTCTTTGTCAATGTAAAACCGGAGATGCGCATTGTACAAGAAGAAATTTTCGGTCCTGTTGTAGTAATTCAAAAGTTTAAAGGTGAACAGGAAGCAATTGAGTTGGCAAATGGTACAGATTATGGCTTGGCTGGAGGAGTATTTACAGTTGATGGTGCAAAAGCAATGCGCGTGATTCGTAAACTTCGCGCAGGAATTACGTGGATTAATAGTTATCATCCAACATACAATGAGGCACCTTGGGGTGGATATAAGCAAAGTGGTATTGGGCGTAGCTTAGGAACGTTTGGTTTAGAAGAATTCCAAGAAATTAAACAGATTAATATAAATCTAGAAGTAGAACCTATTGGCTGGTTTGCAAATAAAAAAAATGTAGGGGTGAATTAGATGGAAACGAACGTGAAAAATAAATTGAATGAACAAGATGTAAAAGATTCAAATGTAAATGAGTATATTACGAAAGTACTACAGTTAATTGAAAAAGAAAAAGTCTCGGAAGAAGAGGCGAATTGGATTCAAAAAGAAACAGTAGATGGATTTAGAGAGCATGTAAATCCTGGTTTTCTTGCTTATAGAAAAACAGTAACAAAAGATGGACAATTTGCAGCAGTAGAATGGTCTGATGAAGGATCTTGTTTTATGGATATTAATGGTAAAAAGTATATCGACTGTTTAGGTGGATTCGGAATTTACAATGTTGGTCATCGTAATCCGAAAGTAGTAAAAGCTGTGACAGATCAATTAAAACGCCAAGCATTGCACAGTCAGGATTTATTAGATCCGCTTCGAGCAATTCTTGCAAAGATTTTAGCGGACATTACACCTGGTGATTTGAAATACGCCTTCTTTACAAACAGTGGTACAGAAAGTGTGGAGGCAGCGTTAAAACTAGCAAAAATGTATAGTGAAAGAACAACTTTCATTTCTACAACTCGTGCCTTCCATGGTAAGAGTCTTGGTGCCCTATCTGGAACGGCAAAAGGAATGTTCCGTAAGCCATTCTTACCATTAATTCCTGGTTTCCGCCACGTTCCATTTGGCGATATTGATATGATGAGAAAAACATTTGAGACATGTGCATTAGTGGGAGAAGATGTTGCAGCAGTTATTTTAGAACCAATTCAAGGAGAGGGCGGTATTATTTTACCTCCAGAAAATTATTTGAAACAAGTGCGAGAGCTTTGTGATGAGTTTGGATCACTCCTTATTTTTGATGAAGTGCAAACTGGAATGGGACGTACTGGAAAAATGTTTGCTGCAGAATTATATGATGTTGTGCCGGATATTATTTGTCTTGCGAAGGCGTTTGGTGGGGGTGTAATGCCTGCAGGAGCTATCGTTGCGAAAGAGAAAGTATTCCAAAGTTGGTTTGAAAATCCATTTATGCATACAACGACATTTGGAGGAAATCCTCTTGCATGTGCTGCTGCAATTGCAACAATCCATGTATTATTAGAAGAGAAATTACCAGAACGAGCTGCGGAAGTTGGGGAGTATTTCTTAAAAGGATTGAAACAGGCAGCAGAAGGGCACGAAGATAAAATCTTTGAAATCCGTGGTCAAGGTTTAATGATTGGTATTGAATTCCATAAAGACGAGATTGGTTATGAAGTGTCAAAGGCGATGTTTGATCAAGGTATTCTTGTTGCCGGAACATTAATTAACTCAAAAACAATTCGTATTGAACCATCTCTAACAATTAGTTATGAAGAAGTAGATACAGTTATTAATACGTTTAAATCTGTGCTAACTCAAGTGAAAGTAAAATAATTTTCGCATAAGGTTATATGTGAATTCAAACGAGTGAAACTATCATTGAATAGATTTACTGATATTTTATTAAAGGAAGGCAGTGTAACGAAAGTTACACTGCCTTTTTATTACAAATTATATTGTAAGTATTTACATATAATTTGTCTTAGTGTACTATTTAACTAATACACTAAGACAGGAGGGAAGAAATGAAAATAGAGTTTTCTCCAAATACACCAATTTACATTCAAGTAATGGAATACATAAAAAAGGAAATTGTAACAGGACATTTATTGCCTGGTGATAAAATTTCCTCCGTACGTGAATTAGCGAGTGAATTACAAGTGAATCCGAATACGATTCAGCGTACATTTCAAGAGCTGGAACGGGATGGGGTTGTTGTTACACGTAGAGGAATGGGACGATATGTAACGAATGAAGGGGAGAAAATTATGGAGCTGCGCAAAGACATGGCGAAAGAATTGCTTCATTCCTTTATAGATGGAATGGACAATTTAGGTTTTTCAGAAGAAGAAATTCTTTCGATTCTTCGTTCTTCATTAAGTGAGAAAAGGGAGGAGAGCGAATGACAGAGCTATTAAAAATAGAAGACTTATGGAAGAAATATGGATTGAAAGCAGTAATCCGTGAGTTAAACATAGAGATTACAGAAGGGAAAATTATTGGGCTCGTTGGAGATAACGGGAGCGGGAAAACGACGTTATTGAAAATGATTGCGGGCTTACAACATCCTTCTGAAGGTAGCATTACCATTAACGGTAAAAAAGTGGGGTTAGAGACGAAAAAAATCGTTTCATTTTTGCCAGATAAGCCGATATTTGAAGAATGATGACTGTAAAAGATGCTTTATTTTTCTATCGGGATTTTTATAAAGAATTTGATATTCAAAAAGCGGTAGATACGATAGTTGAATTTAAAATACCGCTAGAAGAAAGAATTACAGCATTATCAAAAGGAATAATTGAGAAGCTGCAAATTATATTAACATTTTCACGAAAAGCTAAGTTGTATGTTCTAGACGAGCCACTCGGTGGTATAGATCTTGTTTCTAGAGAACATGTATTGGAACTTATCCTTAAATTTTACAGAGAAGATTGCACGATGCTTATCTCAACTCATTTAATAGAAGAAATCGAGAATATATTCGATGAAGTGATTTTTTTGAAAGATGGAGAAATGATTTTGTATGAAAATGTAGAAGAGCTACGATTTCAAAGGGGTAAGGCGGTACATGAGCTGTTTAAGGAGGTCTATGAGAAATGAGTCAGCTTTTTCGTTATCTGTATAATTGTAATAAGAGAAAAATAGCCATTATTTACTTTGGATTTATTACAGCTTCATTAATTCTTTTATTTAATATGAAGGGAATTTCAGGGGTTAGAATTTCAGAGAGGCAGGATATAATAATTATTATATTTTTGATCGTACTAAGTATAACTGGATTTGCAATTCTTCTAACAGGTATATCGTCTTTTCGGAAAATGCTAAAAAACTCTATGCTTCGTTATACTTCTATTTCAGCACAAAAGTATATATGTGCAAATATTTTATTTTTTGTACTACTCTTTATGATTTTGCTAGGAATAGGAATCATTTTTCTATATTATTTTTCTTTAAATATTTACAAAGGAAAAACAGATTTAGGTGTCCAGCAAGAAATACACAGTTTATATGATTATGGAATATTACAGCATACGATATCTATTTTCTTATGGGGACTAGATTTTGTTAATATGCTAGTTTCTATTTATTTGATTATGGTAATTGTAAAACTGTTCAAAATGAAATCATCAATGAGTAAGATCGTTTGCGTAGTTTTATTCATCGTTTTTGCCGCATTTAATTTGGAAATGATGTCTATCTTTCAGCAAGTAGAAAGGCATGTGTTTGCTATAAATAATATTGGATTTATAGATCAAAACGGCTTTTTAAATACATCATTTTATTCTGGTACAGAGATTACAGTTTTAAATCTATGTTTTAATTGTTTATTAACAATTGTATTAATAGTAGTTACAGGTCGCATCATCGACAAAAAGCTAGAAGTTTAAAGGGGGAATCATCCAAGACGCAATTTATATGGTGCTAATGATGTTTGCGAAAGGTGTAGCGAAATTTGTGGTATTTTTCCATTTGAATTTAAGTGTTTACGACAGCAATAAATTAGTAAGCGTTGGAATAGAACCGCCATTTACAGAATTTACATTTACAACTTCATTATTACTTGTGGTTGCATACTTTGCTGTATTACTTGTAGCATCAACTGTATTATTCCAAAAACGTGACGTATTATAATATAAAAATCCCCATGTTAACGGGGATTTTTATTAACCAGCTCATTCTTTAATCCCCCAGTATTCTGTATATTTCAAGCTAGGTAAAATATCGGGTCTTTTCCAGCCTTCTTTTGGTTTATATAGTCTTTAAGTGCAGCAAATACATATTTATAATTAAAACTAAGTTGAAAAACAGCGATATGGTATATCAAATAAGGTCGTTATTATATAATTTAATAGGTATGTTGTTTGATAGTATTTGAGAAAAATAGGAAGATTTTCAACTATATTCATATTATAATTTAGTTATCCCGCCATTTGTAGGAGATGAGTGCGCATAAAACAATGATTAAAGTTTTACTTTTTACTATCTTTGGAGGTGTTCCATATGCACTATGCATTTTCACGTATAAGACTACGAAGTTTTTTTGGATGGATGATTATAGGAATGTTCCTTACGATGATTCCATTAAATTTGTCAGGAGCTTCTGACAGTACAATAGAATTCATATCACAAATATCTATATTTTTTGTATTTCCACTATTTTGGTTATACGTAAAAACAAATAACAATAATGTTGTTTTTAAAAGTTTTTTTGATAAGCCAGGACGTTTACATTGGGGGTTAATTTTATTAGCAACGATAATGGGAATGATTTTTTCAGTTGGCATATCCCATATTCAATTTTACATATTAGCACATACTTTACCTAATTTCTTAGTTAGTATGTTAGAAGATGGAATTGTAATTAATACGAGTAACATATATATGGCGATATTCAGTTTCATTTCAGCGTGCATTTTAGCACCTATTATGGAAGAAGTTATTTTTAGAGGTTTTTTCTTGCAACGAATGGCTTACAAATGGGGGATTAAACGAGCTGTTATTATATCGTCGCTTATTTTCGGTTTGGGACATTTTGATGTTATCGGTGCTTTTATGTTTGGGGTTATTATGTGTCTTCTTTACATAAAGACAAAGAACATATGGACAAATATTGCGGTACACGCTGTAAACAATCTTATTGCAACTAGTATGCAATTTATAGGCGGAGATGGAAGTGATGCAATTTCGATTAAGGAATTACAGGCACAAAGCAATTTATGGATGGGTATTATTTTAGCTATTATCGGTTTATTATGGTTAATTCCTTTTATTTGGAAAAATTGGCGTACCGTAAAAGAAGTAGGGGTGCCACCGATTCGTTTAATAAATGAGGAAAAAGTGATGAATTCACCGCAAGGAAATGAAATGTATAGCCAAGTTATACTAACAGATAGATTGATGGCGGTGGAACTGCCAGATGAAGCTGTAAACCAACTCAAGTTAGAAGAAAATGAGTATGTAACAGTAGCTGTAGAAGAAGATAAGATTATTATAAAAAAAGCAGATTATAGGCCATAAAAAAAGTAGCTCTCCGGTAAAAAAGGAGAGCTACTTTTTAATTTGTAATAATTTCTACGCGGAAATTATTTCCGTTTTTCACATATTTAATATCTGTAACGATCCGAACCGTTTTTAGAAGTTCAACTTTTTCACCAATTCGAGGGATGGTCGGAACATTGTCCCAAATACCAAGCAAATCATCTAATTGTGTTGTTTTTTCATAAAACCAGATTTTCAATGTAAGGCCCCTTTCTCGATCTTTATGTATTTTAATACATAATAAATCATTTTTATTCTTTTTGTAAGGGGTTTTTTATCTTTTTTATGAATAAAGATGAATTAATCTTCTGGGAAAATATGTTCAATATCAGGAGTAAGAGATACTTCTGATAATACGATATGAGAAACTGTTGTTGCATATGAAGAAACATCATTGATAAATTCTTCAAGTTCAACGAGTGAGGGGACAGAAATTTTAACGATGTAACATAAGCTCCCTGTTACCCGGTAACAAAAACTTGCAGATGGATAAGATTGAATAAATTGTTGCATACGTGTTGTATCACCATTCTTTAAGGTGATTTCTAAAATACAGTCTAATACAAGGCCTGCTTTTTTATAATCAATATCAATTGTATATTTTTGAATGACACCTTCATTTTCCAGCTTGCGAACACGTTCTGTAGTAGAAGGAGCGGATAAGTTTACTCGTTTCGCTAATTCACGCATGGAAAGGCGACTATCATTATATAATTCATTTAAAATTTTACGATCTACACGATCTAGTTGCATTTGTAAGTATACCTCCAGTAAAATGATGATTTTTGTAAAGAAAAGTTATAAATTAAGATTCATATGAAATGTAAAATATCATTTATTTATTTTACAATAAAAAGGAAGGAAATAGGAGGGGAAAATGATGGAGAGAATTTCATTATCAACTGTTGGAGAAACAAAGTTTCAAAGATTATTAGGGCATAATCCGGATATATTACATTCATGGAGTATGCTAGAGGATACATTAAATGAAACAGGTACTCTTTCAAAAGAATTAAAAGAACAGGTGCGAAGAACATTGGCATATGGGAATGAATGTCCGTACTGTATGGCAAAGGGCAGACCAGATGACGTGCAAAAAGTTGAAGAGATAAGTGTAGCAGTTACTTTTGCCCATACATTTGTTCATAATCGTAACGCAATAGATGATCATATGTTTCATGTATTAAAACAATATTGGACGGAAAAAGAAATTGTAGAGCTTTGTGCTTATATTTGTTTTATTACTGCTTCACAACAACTTGGCTTTTTGGCACAATTACAGTCAAATTAAGAAGGGGGGGATGTTATGCTTAATCAAGCAGCACTTATAATGTAGTGTAGTGCTATCCTAAGGGGAAGTAAAAAATTCCTCTTGGTGAATAGCACTATTTTCATACCGTAAACAGTTGTTTTCTATCTTTTAAAACACTTACAGGAAATTAGTATTTTTTTATGTCTTAGTGTAGCTTTGAAATAATACTATTAATATTGATAAATCAACTAAAGAAATTCGCGTTTTGTTGGTGCTACCCCACCGCTATCAAGTTAAGAAATACATTCTTCCCCAAAACGAAAAAAATGAACTAAATTTCTATGGACAACTATGAAAGGATGAAATTTTTGTCATGGGGATACTTCAAAATCCTAGGTTAATGGGCATGGGGCGATACCCCACATCCATCAACTTAAG